>JBCCRW010000466.1:0-4072 GCA_039201055.1 Planctomycetota bacterium
CGCGGCTGGTGGGCAAACGAGTTTGTCCCTGCAACGTCCTGGGTCCGCTGTCGGATGATTTATTAACCCAATCGGAACTTCAACTTTTGTTCGGGCAATGCGATGTTTGGCCGGGCCTGACCGAACCGACGCGTTTCGGTGTCTTTGCGGATCGGGTGCCGGTTCCCGACAGCCTGCTTGCGCGACTGGACAAGAATCTCCCGGGTGCACCGGAGCACGAAGGGTTTCGCCGACGTGTGTTGCGGGCATTCGCGTTGTGGTGGCGAGGCGATCTGCAAAATGCGTTTGCAGCACTGAAATCACTGGCCAAGACGTATCCCGATCATGTGGGATTGTCGATCGAACTTGCGCGCTTGGCGTCGTTGTTGGACAAGCCCGACGAGGCACTCGAGGCGTTGCAAAAGATTCGCGTTTCGGATCCCCAGACGCTTGTAAAAAAAGAAATTGCGATCTTGAATTTGGCGGCCAAGCTTGGCCGCGAGTCGTTGGCCAAGCAGGCCGCACGACGGCTGTTCGGTATGCGTTTGAACAACGCGACCGAATTGGAATTGGAAAAACGCTTTGTCGATCTGGGCATGCGTGACGAAGCGCGTGCGTTGTTGCAACGGAACCGCACTCGCCGCGGCCAGGATCCCGGCACGATGATCCAAATCGCCCAGCGGTTCTTGAAGATGGGGGATTCCGTCAGTGCCGCCGAGGTGGCGTACCAGGTTTTGCGTCGCGTGCCCAAGCATTCCAAAATCAGCTCCGCATCCGCCAATGCTCGTCAGGTCGCGATTGGCATCTTGAAACAGACCCATCGCATGGAGGCGATCTTGGAAGATGCGCGGACGCGGGTGAAATCGGCACCGAATTCACTGCCCGCCCAAATCGCGTTGGCCGAGTGGTTGTCCGTGGCGGATGAATGGAAAGAGGCGAGCGAAATTTGGGACAAGATCCGCGAGCGGCAGGCGAGCAACCCGCAACAGTTAGCATTTCAGGCGAAACTTTATGCTGGAGCCGGTGAGAAGCTAAAGGCCGTGCAAACCTATCTGAAAATTCTTGAGGAAAATCCCGTCGCGTTCGAACGCGAGTTCGGGCGTTTTTCGAAGTTGCTGCAATCGTTGTCGTCGCAGGAATTGGCATCGGCGTTTGAAAGCATGGCCAAGATTCCGACTCGCCATTTTTCAAGCCAAATGCTGATCACGCTGTTGCAACTTTCGACCAAGTCGAAGGCGGCCGGCGAAACGTTGATCGCCAGACTGCTGGTCGATCCCCAACATCGTGGAATCGCGCGGCAGCACGCGATGGGTTTGCGATCAAAGTTTGCGTCGACGCGATTGGGCGAGGAATTGCTGCGTGAAGCGATGATGCAACGCGAATCGCTAAGTCGTGTTTCGCCGCATTGGCAGGTGCTTCGTTCCAGTGCAAACGGCAAACCCGAAGGCACACTGAAGCGTCGCTTGGCCACCATCAACACGGACCACGTCCAGGAATATTTGACGTTCTTGCAGCAACACCACGACGACCCCGCTCGCGATGTTGCTCAAGCCGCAAAACTGCTAACCGCGCTGACCCGACTGGCACGGAACCAAGATCCGGACAAAGCGATCGAGGATCTACGTGAGTTGTTCAAAAACGAGCTGGCACGTTTGACGCAGCCGATCGTGCTTCCGAACGTGCTTCCGAACGTGCTTCCGAACGTGCTTCCGAACGGGGCGAACGTTTCTGACGATGATTTCGGCGCCGATTCCGATGCTTGGGAAATCCATCCCAGCCTGATGTGGATGGCGGCGGATTATTTGAGAAGCCATCATCGTACGAAGGACATGAATGATTTGTTGTTGGCGGCCTACCGCGTCGCATTCCAACAACATGGTTTTCAGGATCAGTATTTCAGGTCACCGGCGTGCGGATTGGCGGATGTCGCGATCGCCGGCGGCCATCGGGAATTCGCGCGTCGATTCCTGTCGGTATGCCGGCGTCGAACTGGGAAGACGCCTAACGCGGTGGTTGACGCCAATGCCACGCGAATGTTTTTCGGCGGACCGTCGAGCGTTGACCTCATGACGATCACAAAGCAATTCCAAACGATGGGGTTGTATTTTGACGCCTTGGAGACCAACCGAATTGTGCTGCAAAACCTGGAATCGCCGGACGGATTTTATGGGGCGTACCAGAACGGCATTGCTCAAGCCATCGCTGCCCAAACCAGGGCTCCACAAACCAGGATCCCCCAAACGCAACTGGGAGTGACGATCCGACGGCAGTCCGAGAGTTTGTTGCTTCGGACCGACACGGCGAACGCCGTTGAATATTTGAATTGGATCAGCCATTCGTTTTTGACCGAAACACTTGCGGACTCCATCGCAACCGTATCGACCCGGCGCATCGAGGCCGCCACGATCTTGAATGCGATTGGGTTGGTCGGAGCGACGGATGATGGCCTGGCCACGCTACGTCACTTGGACGCCCAGCTGGAGCGTTTGTTGGTGACACCACCGGCAAGCAACGAAACTGACAATCCGGCCATGAAGTTTCGTGCCCATTCGTTGCAATGCTGTGTTCGACTGCGTCTTGCAGTACTGGATCCCGCATCGGCATCCGGCAACGACGGCATCACAAAGTCGGACATCCAAGGCGTTGTCGATCGGTTTGTCGCCGCGACGGAATTGCTGCAGCGGTTTCGGGAAAGTCAATCCGATGTGGTGGACGATCAAAAGCTTGCCACTTGGCTGTATGTCGCCGATCGATTGCAAACGGTGCCGGCAATTGATGTTCATCCCGAATTTCAACAAGCCATTGCGTCGGTCAGCCCCTACGTCCGCCGCAGCACCCGTTTCGTCATCAAGCGGGAGGCGTATCGGATCAGCGGTGAAGGTGACGGGGGACTGCTGAAATTGCTGGAGGACATTGAAGCGTCCGCAAAACTTGAAGGCGCGTCGCCGACACGACGATCGCGTCGGGAAATCAACGAACTGTTGTCGGTCGCGGAGTCGGCGGCCAATACCGACGACCTGGCTGCCGCCGTCAAGGCGATTCAAATGGCTTTGCGGGACGGCCCGCCGATGCAAGACCTTGTTTCGCAAGGCGCCGACCCATTCTCCCTCGGTTCGCGTCGTTCGACCTCGCGGGCGCAGCGAGTTCTACGAGTCGGCGGACAAACGCGATTTTCGGCACAGCCCTCGCCACAAGCGGTCGCGAACGCGTCCCTTTCGGGGCGGCTATTCAAAATTCTAAGAACGCTGCAATCTCGAAACTTCTTGGACCTTTCGGTGGACGCATCGTGGTCGGCGGGCGATGCTGGCGGGCCGGTGATTCCCGACCAAGAGATTCAAAAGTACGCCTTGGTCGCGCGGATGTTGGCCGATGTGATCATGCCGGAAGCACAGGCCGATTCGTTTTTTGAGTACGGCGTTGAATTTGTCCCGGCCGGCATCAGGAAGCCGCGAGACGATCTTGTTCGGATGATGGCGGTCGCGGCCGTGAAGGGAAACGTAGCCGAGGAAATCGTTGCTCGGCTGGATTCGCGGTATCAAGTTCGATCGGACAAATTTCCCGTCGCCGCCGCCGGCTTGGAAGTTGCCGCGCTATCCGGCGACGCGTCGTCATTTGCAAGCTGGCTGGCACGTTTGAATCAGGCGGGCGATTTGCAGTTGCCGCGGTTGCAGGAAGCGGGGGCGAACCCCGTGCGAATTCGAAGAGTGGGTGCCAATCAGCTGACCCAGGAAGCGAGCGTGGTTCCGCGGATGGTGCGGGTGTTTGAAGCGACGATGGCTGGTGACGTGGAAGTGGATGCTGAAGCATCCCGAACGCTGCTTTCGCTCAGTCGGCGGACGGCAAAATTGATCGAATCCAGCCAAACCAGTCGGAAGCGTTATGCGGCGGATTTGACGAAGCTGCGGGAATTCGTTTTGGACCAATCGCTACGCAGCGGCGAAGTGGAAGTGTATCGGACGGAGATCACTCGGCAGATGGATTTGATCGCCAGCACCAACCGTGGGATGGGCGACCCCGAATCCGAAAAACGCCAAACGGTGATTCGGAAGCAGGGTGAGCTTCTTCAGGCCCAATTGGATCGCTGGCCCCGAAA
>JBCCRW010000467.1:0-4050 GCA_039201055.1 Planctomycetota bacterium
CAACAAGCTTCCGCCAGCCCCTTCGCCGCACGCCGCTTCGCCCGCACCGGTCGCGTCGCCCCCGGCACCCGAGTCACCGGAAGTTTCCGACAGCAGTTCCATCAACATCGGCGGACCGCCCGCGGCTGCCGGGGTCGACCGGGCGGGCGATTCCAACGTGGCCACGCATTCCATCGACCCGGACCGGTCTCTGGAAGTCATGTATCACACGGCCATCGCGGTGGGCCGCACCGAGGATCTGGACGAGGTTCTACAGCGGGTGCTGCGGCTGGTATTCGACTGGGTCGAAGCCGATCGCGGCTGCATCATGCTTCGCGACGCGGCCAGCGGGCAACTGCAGGCGGCGGCACGCTGCGACCGCGACGAGACGCCTCATGCCGAGCACCACGGGGCTCCGGTGCAAGTCCCTGATGAATCCACGGGACAGCCTATTTCGATCTCGCGAACGATCCTGGACTACGTGATCGAAAAACGCGAGGGCGTGCGCACCAGCAACGCGCGGGATGACGCGCGTTTCGACGCCGCCGCATCGATCGTGCGGTCGGGGGTTCGCGAGGCAATTTGTGTGCCGCTGCAAGGACGCTATGACATCGTCGGCGCGTTGTACGTCGATACCTTCCAATCACCGCACACCTGGATCGCCCGCGGCGGTCAACGTCGATTCCATGATGATCACTTGCGTTTGATGACCGCGATCGGCCACCAAGCGGCCCTGGCGATCGAGGACACGACGTATTATTCGGCGCTGCTGCAAAGCGAGCGTTTGGCCGCGATGGGTCAAACGATCGCCATGATTTCGCATCACGTCAAAAATATCTTGCAGGGCATTCGCGGTGGCGGCTACCTGATCGACGCCGGACTCAAACGCGAGGACACCGACGCCGTCCGCCGCGGTTGGGCGATTGTTGATCGGAACCAAGAACGGATTTCGAATCTGGTCATGGACATGCTGACCTTTAGCAAGGAACGCGAGCCCGAAATGCAGCACGCGGACCTGAACGCCACGGTTTCTGACGCCGCCGAATTGATGCGGAATCGGGCCCATGAAAAACAAGTCGACGTCGAAGTCGATTTGGACGTCGGCATCGTGGAGGCACATTTTGATCCCGAGGCGATTCATCGGGCGGTGATCAACTTGATCACCAACGCCATCGACGCCGCATCCGATCACGCGCGGGACTTAATGGACCAGCGATCCGAACAGCAATCCGAGTTGGACGGATCATCGGGGACCGCCCCTGCCAGTCGAGTTTCGATTGCGACATCGCGACGTGGCCGGCGTTTTGTGATTTCGGTGGCGGATACCGGACCCGGAGTTGCACCGGAGATTCGGGCCAAGATTTTTTCGCCCTTCGAATCGGGCAAGGGCATGCGGGGAACGGGCCTGGGCTTACCGGTGTGTGACAAGATCGCCCGCGAGCATGGCGGCGAAATCGAGATTGACGATCGCCCCGGCGGCGGCGCCATCTTCCGCATCATCCTGCCGCCGGCCCCCAAGAAAACCGACGAAACACAAATTTGAAATCGTTTGCGAGATCGTGGGTTGCTAAAACGAGTGCACGGTCATAAATCGTCTTTCTCGATCGCCGGCATGCCTTCGATAAAAATTCGATGTGAATACTCGGCGATCATGTCGAGAAATGACTCGCGTCGCAGATAGGGCTGGTCGAGTGTCTTCGACGGAGACCAAGAAAACGGTGGCGAAGGATCAATCAGATTGTACTCGCGTCGCAGATGTTGCTTTCGGCCAATATCAATCACGACCAAGTCTTCGCGTCGCCCCGCACGGAGTGCATCTCGAATCTCTTCGATCGACAAGCGATCGCCATCACGGCTTTCAACCATCGCCCCGAAATCCGGATCGATGTACGCATATCCCCCGTCGCTCATCTTGACCTGCATCGCGACGTGACCGAGGCCGTCCCGATTGCGAAAGTTGACTTGCTGGATTTCATATCCGCGGTCGTCCAACATCCACGACAGGAAATCAGACACCGGTCCACAATGCAATTTCAGTGGTTGGTCGCTCGCAAATAAAACCGGTAGAAGTCGCTTCGGGGTCAGTGGCCAGGCATCCGGATGAGATTCGAGCAACGGTTCATCGGCCAGACTGTGCACCGTGTTACCGGCAACGAATCTAGAAATCGCGATGACGCGTTGGTCATCATCGCTGCTCGGATCAACCAGCAAGATTTTGAAAAAGCCTAGGTTGGTGTGAAGGTAGTGTTCCCCGTAACGGCTGAACTTGAGTTCGTCACCCCGAACAACCGCATCAGCCGTGCCGTCCGTTTCCGGTCGACAGGGTGTCGGAAAATCTCCAAGGATGCGAACTTCAAAATCGTCGCCCCACAATGGCTTCCAGCCGGGGGCAAGTTGGTCGATCTTAAGTGTTCGTGATTCAAAGATGTATTGCGGGTAATCGGGAAGATGCGGTGAGAAGCGCGAAGGCCCCGGATGCTCGCTCTTCGGCTTCGAATCACGAACCACAAACTCCAGCGTCGATTCCAGGTCGGCCACCTGGGCCACTGCGCTTGCATAGTCCGCGCGCGTGCGCCGATTCACGGCGATCAACCCAAGCACGATGCAGGCGAGCGAGCCGATCGCGATTCGGGAATACCACGGGCCCCGATGTAACTGGACTCGACCCGACTGGAATCGACGTGAATTCGGTTTCTTGTCTCGATCGCTCATGATGCTGCGGGATGATCGACAGGAATGCGTTTTGGGTCTTGGTATTTTCCGGCTTCTGGTCGTCACGCCCGTCACTTCGCTGATGGACTATAACCAAGCGGAACTTGATTCCCAATTATTGATTTTTTCAGTCCCATGAGCTTTCTGGTCAACACGCGGCGAATGTCGTTCGCCGACTTTTGGCGCGAGCGAACTTGGTGGAACCTGCCACTCCTATTCCTCTTTTACTTCCTCACTCGCCTGGTCAACGTCCAGGCGCCTGCTTTCGGTGAATTCCCTGCCGTTGGGCAACTTTCACGTCACCGGGTCGAAGCCGAACACTGGCCCGATTTTGCTGCGGACATCCTGCAGGCAGCGATCGAACGCATGTCGGCGACCCGCTGGACGCCATGGGGCAGCTTTGGCGTCGAGACCTCGTCTAAGAATGCGGCGTTTTTTGGGCAGACGTATCTGGATCCCGATGGCAAGACTCTCGCCGTCGTCTCCCATCGCTTCTATCCCAACAGCACAGCGAAGGAGCGGCGACCCAGCACGGTCTTCTTTTCAAAACTGTCCGACGGAACCGTGATTGTCAGTTCGACCGGCGTTCCTGATTTGGTGCTTCCGACGACATGGCGGATCGACTATCGACGCGACGACACCGCCGATGACTTGATCGCATGGCACAACCAGCGATGCCGCGAGATCGCCGGTGTCCGGCGTTTGGAGCCCATCACGAGATTGGGCGGCGACGGTGTGCAGGTGACCGAATCCCTGTTGCAAGAGTATCTCGAATTCCAAATGAATCGCGGGGTGATCACCGAGTCGAATGAAATGCTCGTCACCGCCGTGGCTGGGTCAACACCGGAACCGGCTTGGGAAACGCCACAGGTCATCGACGCCGATGATCACAACGAACCGGTGATTGCGGCAACCCTTGTGGAGTCCGAAGACAACGTGGAGCCCCAAGGCAACGTGGACTCGCGGGACCCAATGGATTCGCAGTCGCCCGCCGAGCAGTCGCTTGCCAACCTGATGCACGAAATCCGTCAGCAAGAAACCAAGCAATCCGGGTGGGTATCCAAGGTCTTCATCCTCGGTTTGTCTCTTCTCTTCTTCATTTGGCTGGGCGCGCTGAATTGGGACCTGCAATTTGTTTTGTTGTTGGTTCCGATCCTGTTGGTGCATGAACTGGGCCACTTTATCGCGATGCGATGTCTGGGGTACCGCGACGTTCGGATGTTTTTCATTCCGCTGCTGGGCGCGGCCGTCACCGGACGCCAATACGGAATTTCGGGATGGAAAAAGGGACTCGTTTCCCTCGCCGGACCCCTGCCCAGCATCGTGATGGGTGCCGGATTGGCCGCGTTGGCGGTCCAC
>JBCCRW010000468.1:0-4045 GCA_039201055.1 Planctomycetota bacterium
CGCGGGGTGCGTGGAGTCGCCAATCGCGTCGACAAGCCGGTTCCAATGCGCCGCCGTCATGGCTTGTCGTGGCCATGCGGACGCATCCCACAGCATTTGCAGGCCGGCAATTTGAATCGCGCGATGCGTGACCGAGTCGGTCCGCAAATGACGCTCGCGGGCGGGGCCGTCGCGGCCCGGTTTTGTTTCCACAGGCTCGCCGCATTCAAAACGCTCGATGTTTTCCGGGGAACGCTTCAGGTTTTCCAAAGATGCCGCGTCGCCAAGTTGGTCGCGAAGCCAATCAGCCGCGTATGCGTCAAGGCACTCCCGCCATTGGTGCAGTGATGCGGCCGCCTGGGAAATGGCCACGTCGACATTTGGAAAGCGTTGTCGCATCAACGGCAGGAGATCGTGGCGGATCCAATTGCGTGTCGGATCGGTACCGGCGTTGGTGGGATCGTCCCGAAATTCCTGGCCGATTTCGGCAAGGTATTCGCGAATTTCGCTGCGGTGAAACGGCAACAGCGGCCGGACCAGCAACAGGTCCGAGCGTAGCGTACGCAGCAAGGGCATCCCGCTTAGCCCCGCCGGTCCGCTGCCTCGCATCAAATGGTGCAGCAGCGTTTCGACCTGGTCGTCGCGATGGTGGCCGGTGAAAACGCAGCGGGCACCGACTCGCCGCGCGGCGTCGATCAGGAAGCGGTAGCGGGCGGCCGCCAGGGCGGCCTCGTTGCCCCCGCGGGCGATGTCGGTGGCCCGCTGGGACAGCAATTCCAGACCCCGCTGGGCGGCAAAGGATTCGACCCATCGTCGATCGGCGGCGGAACCATCGCGGACGCCGTGGTCAAAATGGGCCAGCACGATTCGGCCCAGCGGCCGCGTGGTGGCGCCTACCGGTGGGCGGCCAGCGTCGGCGATGACCGCGGACGAATCGGCCCGCTGTGTTTTGGCACAAACGGCCCGCTGTGTTTTGGCACAAACGGCCCGCTGGGCTTGAGCACAAAGGAGTTGGCTTTGGGTGATGCGGGCCAAGGCGACGCTGTCGGCGCCGCCGCTGAGGGCGACAATCACCACGCAATCGTCCCAAAGATGCGTCGGCCAAACTTCGTCGAACCGCCGGTGGATGTTCCGGACCCGTGAATTTTCGATCACTTGCTTGCCGACCCGCTCCTGTGCGTCGCGTCTTGTTTGGGCCCGTCCGCGTCGTTTCGAATCGGCATGACGTCGTTGTTTCATGACGTCGTTGTTTCGCTGCGGCCGCACCGCGTTGTTTCGGTTCCACTGCGGGCCGGTTATGCTAGCTCAAATGGCTAACCTGATCGCCACGGGTGTGGTTTCGGCACTCGCCGGAATCGCGATGGCCGTGGTTTATTTTAAATTATCGGAAAAGAAACGCGTCGCCCAATGGGAGGAGCAACGAAACCAGATTTTGCAGACGGCTCGAGAAAAAGCCGAAAATGAACGCGATCGAATGCTTCTGGGGGCCAAGGAATCGTGCCTTCAACAAAGGCAAGAGATCGACGCCGAGGCGTCGCGGCAACAACGCGAGCACGCCGGTCGTCAGCAGAAATGGAAACAGCACGAAGAGCGTTTGCGAGCGCTCGAGGCTTCGTTGCGCGAAAACCAAACGGCACTCGAATCCAAACAAACGCGGCTGCACAAACAGATGCAGGCCGTTGACGATCAACGTGCGCAATTAACCCAGCGGATCGAACACTTCGATAAACGTCTGGAAACCGTCAGCGGCCTCAGTCGCGAGGCCGCCGTCGATTTGTTGCTCAATAAGCTGAGCGGCGAATTGGAGGCGGAACGCGGTGCCGCGATTTTGAAACACAAAAAAAATCTGGAGCAACGCTGCGACCAAATCGGCCGCGAAATCTTATTGACGTCGATTCAACGCTACGCATCGACCTACACCGCCGACAGCACCACGGGCACGGTGGATGTACCCACCGATGACATGAAGGGCCGCATCATCGGCCGCGAGGGGCGAAACATTCGTACCTTCGAAAAACTGACGGGTGTCGACGTCATCATTGACGATACGCCGGGAGTCGTGATCGTGAGCGCGTTTGATCCGGTTCGCCGCGAGATCGCGAGGTTGAGTCTGGAGAAGTTGATTGCCGATGGACGCATCCATCCCACCAAGATTGAAGAAATCGCACAAGAATCCGAAGCCGAAATCCAAGGCATCATCTTGACCAAGGGCCGCGAGGCGGCCGATGAAGTCGGTGTGCATGGTTTGAATGATCGTTTGATTGCGATGCTTGGCCGGCTTCACTTTCGGTCTTCGTACAGCCAGAACGTGCTGCGACACAGTATTGAGGTCGCCTTTATCGCGGGCCTGGTGGCGGAGATGTTGGGCATGGACGCCGTGCTGGCGCGTCGCTGCGGCTTGCTGCACGACATTGGCAAAGCCGCCGATCATGAACTCGAGGGCGGTCATCCAAAAATTGGTGCCGACCTGCTGCGTCGGTGCGGTGAAAGCGATGAAGTTGTCCACGCCGCCGCGGGTCATCACGACGACATCGTCATCGAGCATCCTTACACCATGTTGACCGCGATTGGCGACGCCTGCAGCGCTTCGCGGCCGGGTGCCCGACGCGAATCGCTGGAACGCTATGTCAAGCGAATGGAAGAACTCGAATCGATCGCCAAACGATTTGACGGCGTGCGACAAGCCTTTGCCGTCAGCGCCGGCCGCGAGTTACGCGTGATGGTTTCGTCACAGCAAACCAGTGATGAAAAGGCTGCCGAAATTTGCCGTGAAATCGCTCAGGCTCTTGAAAGCGAGCTGACCTACCCCGGGGAAATCAAGGTTCATGTGCTGCGGGAGTCACGATTTTCGGAGGTTGCACGCTAACGGCGTGGCTTCCGTGTTCTGGCGAACAACGGCTACCGCCAAGCGGCGAATGCGAACATTTGGGTTCGGCGCTCCACTAGACAGCTTCTGCCAGAACTTTCAATTTGTGATCGCTGATCACGGATCGCTTTCTGCCGCATCAAAGGATTTCACATGCCTCGCAATGAAAACAAACGTCAAAAGAAGCTTGCCCGAAAGAACCAAAAGCAAAAGCGCAAGCGGCAAGAGTTGGCCCGCGATCGGAATTTGCTCAATTTGCTTTCCGGACAAATCGCCGCCGCCGCCAAGCTGCCCCTGGTGCACTGCTTGATCAGTCCATCGCTTCCGGACGAACTACGGACTCAGGGAAGTGCGGCTGAACGCTTTGGGACGATCCTTGTGTTCGGCCGAGTGCCCGGCAAGGGAATCTTGATGGTCCAGTTTTTAGTCGATGGGCTGTGCCTTGGAGTGAAGGATTGCTACGCACGATTGCTGCCGAGCGAACAGGCTTCGGACATGTTGGACGATGCCAAGTCGCGTCTGAATCTTGTCGATTGTTCTCCCGCTATGGCTCGCGAAATCGTGATTCAAGCACGAGATTATGGGGCCCGATTCGGCTTCGCGCCGCCGATGGTTTTCAAGGATCTCCTGCCAATCTTTGGGAGCACTGAATCCAACGAAGAAGCATTTGCGGAAACCTTTCATTTTGGCACCGATGAAACCGGCCGCCCACGCTTCGTTTCCGGCCCCAATGACGGCCCGGAGCGAATTCGTATCGTTCGCGAAAAACTGATCGAAGCGGTTGGCGAGGGAGGGTTCGACGTGGTCCTCAATCTCAGAGCTGGCGGGATGGACGGCGTTTTGGGCGATGAAGCAGGAATGCTGGAATCCGCCGATGACGCCGAACTGGATGAAGAACTTGGCGAGCCGAATATCCAGAGGCTTTCCAATTAAGGAGTTTCCCTCAGTTGCTCGCCTTTCCGAGGCGAATGCAACTCAGTAGCTCGCCTCTCCGAGGCGAATGGAACATAGTAGCTCGCCTCTCCGAGGCGAATTTCTCCACGTCCTTCAGGCCGAAGGCCCAGCAGGTTGTAGCCCCGGACGCGAGTCCGGGGACCGCTTTTCAACGCAGAACGCGGCATCCAGCAGCCCATTCCTGTCGTCGCTCCGCGACTTGAGATTCGCTGTGACACCGTTCCCCGGACTTGCGTCCGGGGCTAG
>JBCCRW010000469.1:0-4003 GCA_039201055.1 Planctomycetota bacterium
GCCGGCTACACGCACGCTTTCTTTTTGACCTTTGCGGACGAAAAAGGCCGGCAAACGTATCTGCCGCACCCCGACCACAAGGCCTTTGGCGGCGTCTTGCGGCCGCACTTAAAGAAGGTCTTTGTGATTGATTACTGGGGCACCGAGGATGCGGTGCCGACGCCACATCTGAAGCATGCGGTGTTTTTCAAATTCAAGCCGGATGCCGACAAACAAGCGATCGCGGCGACCGAAAAGAAGTTTCTGGCTTTGGGGACCGAGATCGATTGCGTGCGGCACTTGGAGGGCGGTGAAAACAACAGCCCCGAGAGCCACGACCAGGGTTTTACCCACGGATTCATGGTTTGCTTCGACAACGCCGATGACCTAAAGAAAATTTACGGGCCGCACCCGGAACACACCGAGCTGGTCAAGCTGCTGACGCCGATCAAGGACCAGATTCGGGTGATGGATTTCACGGTCAAGGATGATTTCACGGTCAAGGATTCGGACTAAGCTAACGCGGCTGCCACGGGCACGGGTGGCAAGCGTCGAAAATTTGACTCGGGATCCTTCGCAATCCGTCATGCCCGTTCCCGCCATGTCCGTTCCTGCTGACCCCGCCGCCGATTCCAAGGCACTGGATCTTCGCGAGAAGTCCCAATTCGTGGAATTCGTGATTGACGGGCGACGGTGTGCGTTCCCCATTTCGCAAATCCGCGAAATCGGCCTGCCCGGAAAATACACACCCACTCCACACGTCGCGCCATGTGTGGACGGCGTCGCCAATCTACGCGGCGACATCATTCCGATGATCAATTTGCGGATCTTGTTTGGTTTGCCGCGAAAGCCACATGATCCGGACACACGGGTGATTGTTGTCCACAGCGAGGGCAAATTGATGGGCTGTTTGGTCGACACGGTCAACCAAGTCGTCGCGATCCCCAACGCGAACATCAAGCCGGCGCCGGATGCGATTTTTGGAAACGGTGGTCACGCGATCATTGGTTTCGCGGAGGTCGAGGATCGGATTTTGATTGTGCTGGATGTCGACCGATTGTTGGCCCCCGAGCATTTGCATGCGGAGACTTGAGCATTTGCATGCGGAAACTTGAGCATCTGCATGCGGAGACTTGAGCATCCGCATGCGGCCCTTTGAACCTAGCCCAACTAGCGATTGCACCTGATGCCAGAAAAAGATTCCCAAAACAGCTCCAAAGCACCACCGCCCAGCCCCAAGGCACCGTCGGCGGTTCCGCGAGCGCGTTCGCCAAGGGCGGAAAAGCAGAGCGACGCGTCGGTGGCGATGTCGGAGGAATGCGTTGACGCCATTTCGAAGCTGGATGCGATTCGGAATTCGACGTTGATGATCGAATTTGATCTTGATGGCGTCATCTTGGACGCCAATGCGGACTTTTGCCGGGCGATGGGTTACACGCCCGGCGAGATCATTGGCCGCAAGCATTCGCTGTTCGTCGACGAAGTTTACGCAAGATCTTCCGAGTATCAGGATTTTTGGCGAAACCTCAGGCGCGGCTTGCCCTTCACCGACAACGTTTGTCGGGTGACCCGCGACGGCCAACGCGTGTGGTTGCTTGCCACCTACGCACCGGTATTGGATGACGCCAAGACGCCGATCAAGATCATCAAAACGGCTGTCGATATCACCGAACAAACTCTGCGGGGCGTCGATTCGGAATCGAAGATGTCGGCGATCGACAAGTCGCAAGCCATTATCGAATTTGATTTGGACGGAAACATCCTGGACGCCAATGAAAATTTCGTCACCGCGATTGGCTATTCGCTGAGCGAAATCAAGGGCAAGCATCACAGTCTTTTTGTCGACGCTGAAACGGTCAGCAGCCGCGAGTACCAGGAGTTTTGGGACAGCCTACGTCGCGGCGAATTTCGTTCGGGGGATTACCGACGCTTGGGCAAGGGTGGACGCGAAGTTTGGATTCGCGGTTGTTACACGCCGGTTCCCGGTCCCGATGGAAAACCCATCAAAGTTATCAAGATCGCGTCGGATGTGACCGAAACGGTGCGGCTGCGTCAGGAATCCGATACCCGGCGCGAGGAGATGGAGCGTATCGCCGAAGAGGTGATCGCGGCGGCCAATGAATTTGCAGATGGCGCCCGCATCATCGCCGAAAGTAGCGCGACGCTGTCGGCCGGTGCCCAGTCCCAGGCGGCTTCGGTGGAACAAATGACCGCCAATGTCGACGAATTGGGCAAATCGATTCGGCTGGTTTCCGCCAACACGACCGAAACCAGCCACCAAGCCAAGGCGACCAGTGAAATGGCTACCGACGGCGGACGCGCGGTGGCCGAGGCCCTGGACGCGATGCGGATGATTGAAAAGTCCAGTGAACAAATCAGCGAAATCATCCAGGTGATCGGCGAGATTGCCAGCCAAACCAACCTGCTGGCACTCAACGCCGCCATCGAAGCGGCACGTGCGGGACAGCATGGGTTGGGGTTTGCGGTGGTCGCCGAAGAAGTGCGAAAGTTGGCCGAGCGCAGCAGCGAAGCGGCAAAAGAAATCACGGGTTTGATTCGCGAATCGTCTCGCCGAGTCCACGAGGGATCGGAATTGTCCCAGAAGGCGGGCAAGGCGTTGAGCGAAATCGTGGACGCGGTCAGCACATCGGCGGCCGCCATGGAACAGATTTCCGATTCCACCGACGCCCAGGCGTCCAGCGCGTCGGAGGTGCAAGCGGCGATCAAGGTGATTTCCGATACCACCGAATCCAACGCCGCCAGCAGCGAGGAACTGGCCGCGAGCGCCGAAGAGCTGACGGCACAAGCCAATTCGCTGCAACAATTGGTTTCCCGTTTTCAAGCCTAATCAACTTGGTCCTTCAGGGAGGTTTGACCCGCCGAGTGAGTCCCGAGCAATTCCGTATGGTGCAGGATCTTGTTTATCGCGAAAGTGGCATTCGCCTGGGTGACCACAAGGGTGTCCTGGTGACCACGCGAATGGGCCGCCGCTTACGCGCCACCGGTTGCACCGACATCGCCGAATACTTGGCCTGGGTCCAGTCGCCGCGGGGACGATCCGAGCGGGCCGAATTTATTGACGCGATCACGACCAATGAGACGTCCTTTTTTCGCAGCCCCGAACACTTCGACTGGTTTGCCGACGATTACTTGCCCGCGATCGTGACCCAAAGTCGGCTGGGCCAACATGCCAAACGGCTGAAGATCTGGTCGGCAGCCTGTTCCACCGGAGCCGAGGCGTTCACGCTGGCGCTGCTGGTTCAACGCTACGGCATGCGTTTGGCCGGTTGGGAGATCGAAATTTTGGGCACCGACATTAGCGCCACCAGCGTCGCGACCGCGCGCAGCGGAATCGTCTCGCCCCGTTTGGCCCGAACGGTCCCCGAGACCCATCGCCGTCGCTTATTCGATCCGCAAACATCCGACCGTGGGGATTACACCATTCGCGGCGAACTTCAAAAGGCAGTGCGTTTTGAAGTTCGAAACCTTTTAAACCCACCATCGGATCGTGGTTTCCATGTCGTGTTTTTGCGCAATGTCTTGATCTACTTCGACAAAGATTCCAAGCAGCGGGTGATGAACCACATCACGCGCGCACTGGCACCCGGCGGGTACCTGGTCGTTGGCCAGGGTGAGGCGATCGGGCACACCGAACATGCCCTGCAGCGACGCTTGCCGTTTCTGTTTCAAAAGGTCGACGCGGATGCCTCGGATGCCTCGGGGGCCTCGGATCACTCGGGCAACTCGGATCACTCGGATCACTCGGATCACTCGGATCACTCTGGGGCCACATCATGAGCGGTGATGAGGTATTCCCGGAGGACGGTTTTGGCGACGACTTGGCCGACTATTTGAATATCTACGTCGACGAAACGGCCGAGCAACTCGACGACCTCGTCGAAACGATGTTGGATTTGGAACAACAACCCGGCGATCGGGATCTGCTGGGCAACGCGTTTCGCCTGTTGCACTCGATGAAGGGTGCCTCGGGCATGATGGGGCTGGACCAAATCAAGGTTTTGAC
>JBCCRW010000470.1:0-4001 GCA_039201055.1 Planctomycetota bacterium
CGAATCGGCATCGATCACCATGCCCCGCGACAAGGATGCGGGGTCCAGCGAGTACGTCAGGCGATCACCGTCTGGATCGATCGCAAGCGCAGCGTATTGATAGGGAAGATCGACGGTCGCGATCGGGTCGGCAACGCTTACGAAATGGGGCGCGGCGTTTTCGAAAACAATATCCGGCCACCACGTTTGCGTATCACTGCCGCCGTTTCCATCGGTGACGCGGACGGACAACTGGTCCGTTCCCGATTTGCCGCCGTTCGAACTCAATCCAGGAATCCAGGTCAACAGACCCGTGACGGGATCGAGTGTGACACCGGAGGGAACTGCGAGGAGTTCATAGAAGAGCGAATCGCCATCCAAGTCGGTCGCGTTGACGTCGTAGGTATAGGTTTCGAGATATCGCGCCGTCTGCGGCGGGGTGCTGACAATCTCGGGTGCGTTGTTCGCGGGTGCTCGCGCGGCCAAGCGAATGTCCAGATCCGCGATCGTCTGGCCGGCGGTCGCCACACCGGTGTGGACGAGTCCCTGCGGGCCCAGTGTCGACCACTGCGAACCGCGATCAAATGCAATTCGAAAGGCGCCCGGTGGCGACAGCGACAGGGTGTAGTTGCCGCTCGAATCACTCAGAGCCGACGTTTCGCCCAGATCGTGGCGGAAATTCGCATTGCTGTCGATGAATACCAGGATTTCCGGAACGCCCTGATCCGAGCCGTTGAAAACCCCATCCGCATCGACGTCGTAATACACGCGTCCGGACAACGTTGCCGGCGATTCGTCGATCGCATCGACGGTGAACGACTGCGTCACGATGTGTCCGCGACCATCACGAACATCGATCGTAAATTCGTGGCTGGCCGTGGTGTTTGGTGCCGTCGCGAATTGCAGCATTCCGTTCGGGGTCAGGCTTGCACCGGCGGGCAAACTGACGGGCTGGAATGTCGTCGGATCCAAATCGGGATCGACGGCGGTCGCCTGGTACACGAAAACATCGCCCGCCGCGATTCGCGTTGCCGGAACCGAGGTGAAGCGTGGTGGATAGTTGTCGGCGACCGGGTGCACCAGCACGTCGAAGACTTGCGTGTCGATTCCACCGCGGCCGTCATCGGCGGTCAGGACAAAATGGACGACGCCGGCATCTTCACCCGCTGGAGACCAAGTGATGCTTGCGGTGCTGGGATCAAATTGAATCGGTGCGTCGCTTCCCGCCAGGCCGGCAAGTTCAGTCTGGCTGGGATCATCAAGTCGGAATGCGGAAAGGGTGTAGGCGATCGGGTCACCATCGATATCGCGAGCGTTTGCGTTGTATTCGTAATCGGATTCGGCGTAGGCATCGATGATCGGTGTCGTGACGAAAACAGGCGGCCGGTTGACCGACGCGTCGATCGTGCGAATCACGAAGGTCTGTGTGCTGGACGCGCCCAACGAATCCGAGACCCGCAGCGTGACGGGATAGGTCGCTTGTTCGGCAGGAATGTTGGACCACGATAACGTCGCGTATCCGCCGCCCAGGTCCTGGATCGTCATGCCGACGGGCGAGGTGACCAATTCAAATTCAACGGCATGACCGTCTGGATCAACGCCAGTCACGGGTGCGGAATACGTTTGCCCGCTGCCCCCGCGTGCATTGGTGACGGGAACCGAAGTGAAACGGGGTTCCCGATTGAGTCCCCCCAAGAGCACGAGGTCGTAGGTGAATGGGGATCTTTCGGGAACGTCGAAGGCGATGGGATCAAAGACCGTCGAATCGCCCGGCAGCAGATCCGAAGATTCCAATTGGTCGCTAAAGTCGATGTAGGGTGTTCCGTCATCCCAGTAGCCATCGATCCCAAGCAGGCTGACCGAGGCGTCGCTCAAATTTCGAAGTCCGACCAAAAACGGAGCGGTGATGGGAATGTCACCGGTGTTCGTAATTTGAAGGTCGGCGTAAAGCGTGTCTTGGCGAGCGTCGAAGGACGTGATGCCGTAGGAATCGGTGATTGTTGAAAGGTCCACCAAGGAATCCCGATCAAAGTCATTGGACCCGGGTGGAATCCCGATCAAATCATGCGTCGTGGTGGCCGACACACCGTAGGAATTGATTACCTCAAATGTTCGCGTCGTCTTGCCGAGTGCTTGATGGGTGGCAACAAAGAAGTTGCCGCCAGGTTGTATCGTGCCACCGGGCTTGGTCATGCGGCGGGCATCCAGCCCGCCGTGTCTGCCGACAGAGATACGCGTGGAGTGCAGCCGCGGAAGATGCGCGGTCAGATCCCGCGGTCAGCGGCGGACGGGGTCTACGCGGTCCGGCATCGTGCCGAAGACATTGCGATGGCACTGTGCCATCGCGACTGAACGGCTTTCGCCGCTCCGATGCAGAAGTCAGTCCTCACTATCGCCCCCCTCCCTCTTTCTTGGCTTCCCTCTTTGTTGGCCATTCCCTCTTTCTTGGCCACTTCCCTCTTTCTTGGCCACTTCCCTCTTTCTTGGCGATGGTTTAACAGTGCCATTCACCCCCGTCACGTTTTCCTCTCCGCAGCGAGACTACTTTCCGCGGTCTAGAGACTGTAACCACTGAATAAATGCGATTGTCTTCGAGGACTTCTGTGGACTGGAAACCGACAGAAATCGAAAGCAAGCATCATCCAACACTGCAAAGTCGTATACGGTCCCGTCGATACATGCATTGGACTCTTTGTCAAAGTCGCGAATTTGCGTGAGCCAGCCTCTCATGGCGTCCAACTCGGTGGATGACGCGTTAGCGTCATCATAGTCGTCAAAAGCTCCGCTCCAATGCTTTAGCTGCGTCCCTTGTATTCCGACGAATCGACGATGTTGCCGGGAACTAGGAAGGATTCTAACGCGTACGGCTACAAATGCATCGAACTGGATTTCACACAGGAATCGTTTGGATCTTCGCGTCCAGTCGTTGAAAAATGAATCAAACACTTGGCACCGCACTCATTAGTCATTCGTCGAAAAGGTGTTCGCCAAGTTCGTAGGCACCGTACAAAAGCCCGATGTAAATCGTACCGCCAATTCCACCTTCTAGAAGGAGCCCGGGAACTGTGACGTAGCCTCTTGAAATCGGGAACCGCCTGCCAATGCCGATTGCCTTGGATAGATTCCCCGTCCGGCAAAGCAATGCGTAAGACTCAGCGATCGCCTCTTCCGAGTATCGAAGGATAGAGCTGTGCTGGTAGCCTTGAAGCCGTAGTATTTGACGGGCGCGAGACATTTTCGACAACCGAGTTGAGGGTACGCCCGCGCCGGGCGTAAAGAACCGGTGTACGCTTTCGTGATTGTGGACATATGGACGCCACGATGGACCTGAGTGCAAGTCTGAAATCCGAATAACACCTCGTGACGTCGTCCAGTCTGATGTTCTTGCTAGTCTCTTTGGGGCACGAATTCTACGAAGTCGCCGAAGAGCATCATCCATCGAGGTCGCGAAACGAGTCGGATTCACCCCAGTGCCGACGATCTCTTCCGCCGCAAGAATTCCGTCTCCATAGAAACCACCTCGTCTTGCCGCGTTAGGGTCGAGTCTTTCGGCCGCGACCTCGAAGCAACTTGGCCCCAGAAAGCTCTTGCCGATCTGCGCTACTGGAGGCAAGGCGAGACGGTCGAACGTTACCAATCCATAGGCGGTCGTTGAGGTGGTGGCTCCGCTAAAGTCGCCGTGGAAAACCCGGGCCCCGGTATCAGCTACCTGAGCACTTCTGGCGTAGTCGCCTCGAAGGAGGGTAATCGCAACACCAAGTCCAGAGGCTTGCGGAATGAGGTTGATGGGTTGGAATTCCTCCAATCCACTGGGGTCAGTCGCGTTGGTCGGCCCGTTTCCCACGTACCGATACAAATTCGCATCGCCGGCGGCGAAGCCTATCGGGTCTTGGCTGATCCAGCGGCCCGTGTCGGCGTCGTACCAGCGATTCAGGTTGTTTTGCAGGTCCGTCTCACTGTCGAAGAGACGACCCGTGTAGCCAAAGAAAACGCTGTCGACTTGTGCATCCCCCACACTTCGA
>JBCCRW010000471.1:0-3990 GCA_039201055.1 Planctomycetota bacterium
CGGAGGTTGCCGAATTGCCCGCCATGCAGCCGCCCGATCAAATGCTGCCGATCGGTTTCCAGCGCCGCTTTCTTTTGCTGCCGCCATCCTTGGCCGCCGTGACGGGTCAGCCCATCGGCAGCCGACGTCTGCAAGTCAAGCCGCCACCGATCGGTGACCTCGGAAACATTCGGGCCAGCATTGAAGAGTTGACCACACGAATGGTTGGACAAAATGATTGTCGTTGGTTGGAGCAAATCCGAATTCTGGAGCATCAAACCGACGGCGGAATCCTGCATTCGTTTGACATCGAGAGCATTTCCGGCCCCGTCGTGACGGCCTGGCAGGGCCGATTTCGCAATCGATCCACGCTCACCTTCCGGTGGCAAACGGCCGGTTGGAAACGCAGTGGTGGGGCGATGTCTTGGTCCGACGAAACGTCGCGTGGTTTCTTTGCGTTGGAAGCCTTGGGCCGCCAATGGGCCGATCCGGAAAGCACCGAAAATTCCCGCCCGACGCGTCGGTTTCGCATGTTGCGATACTCGCCGGTCGCCGAAACGGCCGGAAAGGTGCCCATCGAACGCGTCGACATCCGGACGTCGCAGGTCGGGGAAAGCCTGGTTCCGGACTTCGATTCGAACTTGATCAAACGTCGCGAAATGGCGGTGGCCCGTGAGATCGATGAAGTGCCACGCGAGGAATCGGTTCGTTGGCTCGATTCACAGGGCGATAACGTGCGACAAATTCGTGCCGATGGGCAAGTCGAAGTGCATCTTCCCGACGACAGCCAGTCGCCCGCGTTTTTGTCACCTCCCGGTGGTGCCGCCGTTCTGATTCGCGGCAAGGCGCCGCCGGTGTCGGGCACACCGCTGTTGGCACTCAAGATCCGTTTCTATCCGGCTCCGGTGCAAAATGAAGATGACAAGCCGGATGCTTCGGCATCGGAAGAGGATGCGGTTGCGGATACGGATGCGGAAGTCAGTCCCGTCGATACGTTGCTTTCCGCGCCCGGGCAATGGGTGATCAAGCAGGGCGACACCTGGCGTGTGCTGTTGCTGGGTGATGGTGTCACGGCAGGTGAATTGGTGCGTGATTTTCGCGGCTATCGATCCGAAATCCTGGAACGCGATACCCTGCCGACGGAACTGGCGAATTTCGACGATCGCGCGCTGACGGACTACAAAACACTGATCAATTTCCTGCTCAAGAGCCGTTCGGATGCGGCAGAAATGGAGGCGGCCAAAAATCGCGACTACGCGTCTTTATTGATTTCCAATGTGATGCGATTGGTCGAACCGGCCGATGCACCGCGAATGGTCGGTGACGCGGCCAGTATCGCCAAAGAGAATTTCGGCGACCCGGTGGGACGTGCTTTATTGGCCACCGCGATCCTGCGTTCCCGAGGCATCCCGACGCGACTGGCCCTGGGTTTGCGTCTGGACCCGAACTGGCAGGCCGCGCGAGCGCCCGCCTGGATGCACTTTGATGCGTGGCCCATCGTGTGGGTCGATTCGCAGTGGGTGCCGATGGATTTGTCCGATGAAGCTTTGGAAAGTCGCGACCTATTCAACATCCACGCGACTCGGCTGACCCTGGGCATCCCGGAACTTCGCGCCCTGGATGTCCAGCGTTCCCTGCAGTCGTGTTTTGAAACGATGCAGCGTCTGCAAATCGAAGTCTCGGGCTGGCGCCGGCAAATGGACTGACGCTTTCGCGTCCCCGACAACCGGTACGCGACAACCGGTACCCGTCCGCGACAATCGGCACCATTGTCAGGAAACGCACTTTCGGCGGCGGCATGCCCGGTCGTGACCGCGTGTCACCAATCGTTGCCGCCATCGGGACCGTGCGCGTTGCAGGGTTGCATCGCCCGGTGCAAGGTCATTCCGTGATCGGCTTGGTTTGCCCGCGCGAACCTGAATTCGTTTTCCAGTGAGCCGATATGACGCCGTCGATTCCGCCCGCGGTTGCTTCCACGACGCCCGCCGAAATTCCGCTTCCAAGTTTGAAGGGCCCACCAAAAGCCGCCGACGCAAGACAGCCGAAAGCCGCCGACGCAAGACAGCCGGATGCAACATCCCGTCGAACGCTGCGTGTTTTGCATGTTGTCAACGGAGAACACTTTAGCGGTGCCGAACGGGTGCAATCCCACCTGGGACGATGTTTGCCAAAGTTTGGCGTGCACGCGGATTTCGCTTCGGTCAAACCCGGTCGCTTCACCGAGCGTTTGGAGGCCCAAGCGGGTGCCTGGGGTGACAGCCATCGCATTCCCATGCGTTCCCGGATCGACGCGGTCGCGGCCAAGCACTTGATCCGGTGCATCCGCCAGCATCGCTTTGACCTGCTTCACGCACACACGCCGCGGACGGCGCTGCTGGCGTCGCTGGCATCGACCCGCACCGGTGTGCCCTGGATCTATCACGTGCACAGTCCGGCGTCGCGCGATTCGTCACGCGGTTTTGTCAATCGCGTCAACGCCTGGATCGAAAAACGATCGTTGCGTAACGCCGATGCCATCATTACCGTCAGCAACAGCTTGCGGGACGATTGTGTTTCGCAGGGTTACCGGGCGTCGCGAATCTTTGTCGTCCACAACGGGGTGCCGGCGATTTGTCCGCCGCGCACTCGCATTCCGCAACCGGACGACCGATGGACTCTGGGTATGGTTGCCCTGATGCGTCCCCGCAAGGGCCTGGAAATCGTGCTCGACAGCGTCGCGTCGCTGCGTGCACAGGGTTTCAACATCATCCTCCGGTGCATCGGACCGTTCGAAACCACAGCCTACGGCGACGAAATCGATCAACGCATCCAGCATTTGGGGATCGGACGATCGGTCCAGCAGATGGGTTTTGTCGATGACGTTCCCGCGGCCCTGGCAAAGCTTGACGCGATGGTGCTGCCGTCGCTGTATGGCGAAGGGTTGCCGATGGTCGTGCTGGAGGCGATGGCGGCGGGTTTGCCTGTGATCGCCAGCCGCGTGGAGGGCACTCCGGAGGCGATCGGCCACGACACCGAAGGGTTGTTGGCCGAACCGGCGGACGTGGAAAGTTTGTCGCATCAAATCCGGCGTCTGGTCACCGGCGAGGTCCAATGGAGCGCGCTTTCGGAGGCCGCGAAGCGGCGGCACAGCGAACAATTTTCGGATCTGGCCATGGCCAAGGCGACCGCCGACGTCTACTTCGGAACCCGCGTCGCCGGTCTTCGCCAGAAGCCGGAAGGAACCGCGTAGCCGGTCTTCCCCCCGAAACGCCAAATTCGCTATCGGAACTCGATGCGAAGACATTCGGCCGGCATGACGTGGAGTCTGCCCATCGTGTCGTGGATCTTGTGGGTGCTTGGAACCGTCACACCGCTGGACGCGGTGGCGCTGGAAATCCGCCCCAAAAATCTTGGCCAAACCGATCAAGATCCTGGCCAAACCGAGCGAAGTCTTCGCCAAATCAATACTGTCCAGATCGTGGCCGCCGAAGCGGCACCAACATGGAACCTCATTTGGGCGGACGCACACGGCGAAAAGGTCGACCTGCGGGTCACGCTAACACGTTTTCCCGACGGGAGAATCGTTTTCGCTCAGGATCGTCAACTCCGCGCGGCCGATGATGATCCGGTTTCCTTTACCGCACCCGCTGTGCCGCCGGGCGTCTACCAATGGGACGTGCGGGTATGGCCGCTCGAAGACCTGCCCAACCGCTTTCTGACACCGATTCTGGGTCGACCGGACAGCACCGCGTCGGCATCGCAAACCCTTTTCGTTGGGGAGAACCCCGCGACGATTCGCCAGAATCGACCCATCCAGGCCGGCCAAAACGCCCGCGACAAACACTGGAAAACGCTTGGTCACCTCAAGCCGCCCAGCCAAGATGGCGACTCCTGGCCGGTCCGGGTGGGCTCGGATATCAAAGTCTCGGAGTACCTACCCGAAGCCTGGGTGGAATATCGACCGCGTTATCATCGGGCGGCGCGGCGCTGGGATGTGCCCGCGGGCGCGACGGCACAGGTTGTTTTGCCGAC
>JBCCRW010000472.1:0-3957 GCA_039201055.1 Planctomycetota bacterium
CGCGAGTCCGGTTGAGGCGTCGCGAACCCGGGGGTGGCCTCCGACTCGCTTGAGGCTCGCCGAACTGACCCCCGGCTACCGTCTACGATGCCTCCGGCATCGTTTCCACCGACCTTCCACCAAACACGTTTCGGTGCAAAGACCCGGCTCGCGGCTGTCGCCGCAACCTCGGCTCACCGGAAACCTTTTCGTCCGACTCATTGGTTCATCGGAACAAATTCCTGCACGACCGACGCGGGCAACGCGTAACTTCGCACGCGGCTGTTTCGGGCGATATTCAGTCCCACGAATTTGCCGCCTGTGTCAAAAATCGGACCGCCGCAATCGGCTGGCTTCAAGTTCGCGTCGTGCGGCAACACCTTGCTGAAGCCGTCGCGGCGGCCGCTTTTGGACATCTGGTCGGCCGCGTGATTCGAAAACGACGGGAAGGCGTCGAGCAAAATCGATTTGACCATTTCATCGTCGTCGCGCCGGACAACAGCCGTGATCGTGGCTTTGGGATCGACGCGGGCCAAAAACTGTCGCATGTCGCGTTGTGTTTGAATCAGCGTGTCATTCATTTTGGTGATCACATCGCCCGCCAAAAGACCCGCCCGTTTCGCCGCGCCATCCTCGGTGACCTCGTTCAAAAACGCGCCCTGATTCTGCTTGTACGTCGCCGGAACGACTCCCAAGAAACCGCGACTCTGCTGCTTTCTTGATTCAAAGCTCGGACTGCTGACGATGCTCATTCGACCCGAACCATTCTCATCGGGCGTTAGCAAAAACGTTCCCACGGCAAGGTCGGCTTGCGATTGACTTAGATCGACGCCCTCGCGATGCACCTCCGGTGCTTCAAGAAGTACCAGATCATTCGTGCGGTCGCGTTTGATGATCGCCAATGCGGTTCCGGTGTCCGAATCGATGGGATCGCTGCCCACGTCGGAGCTCTTGCTGACAATCCAGCGAGTGTTGCGAATCTTTGTACCGGTGATGGGATGCGATTCGTCCTGCCCAAAAGTGCTCGTGATTTCCACGCAGGCGTCATCCAAGTCGGCTTCCAAATCGGCAAATTGATCGACCAAATCAGCAAGTTCGTTGAAGCCCCTTCGTGGTGGAATTTTCGGTCGATCGGTTTTGGGTAGCGGCACCTCGGGTGCGGCTTCACGCTCGACGTCAAAATCCATTTCCAGGTCCACATCTTCGTCGGCCCGGCGAAGTCGCACGTTAATCGTTCGCGCGTCGCTGTCGCGGGCATCGATCAGCACCCGACGCAAATCGGACACCGAGCGCAGCTTGACGTCGTCGATTTGGACAATGGTGTCATCCCGCTCGACGCTGTATTTGGAGGCCAAGCTTTCGTTAACGACCTCCAACACCACCAAGCCGACACCATCGTCGGCATCTCTGCAGCGGATTCCCAAACGCGGCGTCGGCGGACCGGATCGAGTGAAGACTTGTTCGCGATTCAGCTCGTTCCAGAATTGGCGATACACATCGATGGGGACTTCATAGTTTCGCTCCATCGATTCGCCGATTCGTGAATGGATGCCGATCACGGAACCGTTTAAATCGAACAAGGCACCGCCGGAATCACCTGGTTCCATCAGCGCGGTGGATTGCAGCATGCCGCGGTACCGCCCGGTGCGGACAATCCGCCCAAAGCGGGCGATGGGTTCGCCACCGGCTTTTTGGCCGCCCGGAAAACTCAGACTCAAACAGGCCTGATTTCGGACCAAGGTGGACGATTCGCCCATCGGCACATGTGGCAGGTCGCCGCCGGGATCGGTGATTTGGACCAAAGCACAATCGGCCCGGGGGTTCGATCCCTTGCCGATGCCTCGGAAACGTCGCCCATCGGGCAACGCGACCCAGTACCTATCGCCGGGCGTGATGGCATGTCCGGCGGATAAAACGTGGCCATCGGGGCTGACAATTACCCCGCTGCACATGCTGCCACGGTTGCTAATGGTGACCACTGCCGGGCGAACACGCTCGATCGTTTCCAAGAGCTCCTGCTGCAAAGACGGAAAATCGAATTCGTCCGCGTTTGCCGGGGCTGGGTTCGCCAGTGAGATCCAAGGAGTCGGCGCGATCCAGAGAGTTACTGCGGCGACCAGAAAATGTCGGAAACGAAGCATTGGCGGGACCCTGCGGGAAAGGCGAACGATCGACCGCCACCATGAAAACAGTGTCGCGGTCACAAATGCATTATGCCCAAACTTCAATGGCATCCGGCGTGATCGAGCCCGGGAAGCCCGCATTCGCGATCACCGTGCTGTTGCAATCCCTGATTTTCATCCGACTGATCTGGCCCGCAAAGCGACCCGAGGTGGACTATTTCAACGATTTCTTTGGGGTAGCCGTTGTTCGCCAGAACACGGGACCGCCCGGGGACTTCCGGCTTCTGGCAAAGGCCAGCGACATGCACGCAACCTGGACAAACCGGCCTGTCCGGCATCGCCGGCGTCCTGCTATGCACCGAGCGTGAAACTATCGCCTCCCCGCCCCACTTACTTGAAATGCGGCAGCTCGTTCAGCGTCCCCCGATTCGAATCGTCATCTTTGCCTTGATCGTCGGGGGCATTTTCCAAGGATTCGAGATCGGGACCGAGACGCTGAGCTACTTCATGGGTGTCGAAAACGGCCCCATTGAAATGGCTCAGGCAATCGCGGCCATTTCAGCGGCCGTATTGCTGTTTCGTTTCGCCGCCAAACGCTCGACAGAAGAATGCGGCGGCGCTCTGGTGCCGACGTGCCTGGCAGCCGCGATGGCCTACGCGGCGGCACGCGAATTTGACGAACTATTCGAATCTTTGTTCTTTGACGACGCCTACAAATGGCTGATCGGGGCTCCGTGCCTGGCCCTGGTCATTTCGCAATGCGTTCGTAGTCGAGATGACCTGATCACGCCGTGGGAGCGATGGTTGAGCACCCGAGCGGCAACGCTGTTTGCCATCGCGGCGATCTACCTGCTATTTGTCGTCAAACTGCTGGACCGCCCGGTGTTTTGGGACTTTGTCCAGCGACGCGAACAGATGGAAGTGACGAAGGGACTCGTGGAAGAATCGATGGAATTCTTCGCCTACGCAATCGCCCTGTTTGCAACCGTGGAAATGACCTGCTTTGGTGAAGACGCAACGGTCGTCGAAAAAAACCCGTCGCCCGCGGCCGAGCGGATTCAGCCGTCCGGGTCGTTCAGCAATTCCAACAGTCGTGGTCGCAAACTGGCGGGCAATTTTTCCAGCGTTGTTTCGTCAATCAAACCGATCGAAATCATGTCCAGAAGATGGACTTGGTCCTTTCGCCGAAACGAAGTCAGCTTCATTGACAACAGCCTTTCGAAGGGCAGCGTCCGGGCGTCTTCGATCCATTCGAATTCATCGATCGACGGCACGGCTTCCAAGTAATCCTCACGAACTTTGGTTCCCGCGAACAAGACGTGCACCGCGTCACGGGCCTTGGCGTCGGGGCCGTCCAGGAACATCGACACGCTGGCCGCCCGTCGATACCGAAATCCCGCCGGCTCGAGGGCCGCGATCGCGCGATCCAAATCGGATTGATTCAGGATGATGTCCACGTCGCGGGTGTTACGGACCACCGATTCATCGACCTGTGCGACCCAGAACTGCACGGCGTTGCCACCGATGATGGCATAGGGCACGTCGGCCGCGTTCAGCGCCCGGGTGACGCGTCGCATTCGATCTTTGACGATTTCCACAGCGTTCTCAATCCTTTTCCATAGCGCGTCGCCTGTGTAACGAACCGGGATGGTTGCCATCACTTCTTCCCTTTGATCTCCAGGGCCTCCGCCTCCAACTTCGCGATCTCAGTTTCCAGTTCCTTGATCTCGCCGGGGTCATCGGCCTGTTGCTTGGCACCGGTCAGACGCGGCCGCAGCGTGTTGAGCTTTTTGTTGATGACGTCAAGACGTTTCTTTTGTTTTTTATCCATGCCACGAGGATATCTCCGATCGCG
>JBCCRW010000473.1:0-3953 GCA_039201055.1 Planctomycetota bacterium
GGCCCCGGAACGCGAAGCGTTGGCCCCGGAACGCGAAGCGTTGGCCCCGGAACGCGAAGCGTTGGCCCCGGAACGCGAAGCGGTGGCACCGGAACCCGAAGCATGGGCACCGGAACCCGAATCGTTGGCACCGGAACCCGAATCGTTGGCACCGGAACCCGAATCGCTTGCCTGGGCCGGTTCGTCCACCGCACACGTCGCCGCAGATTCCTCGCCGTGCCGCATGAACACGCCGACCACCTCGTGTCCCGCACGCAGCAATAGGTGGGCGGCGACCGACGAATCGACGCCGCCACTCATCGCGAGAACAACCCGTGCCATGCTATGCTCTTTTGGTGATCAACATTCGAAATCAACGCTTGGTTTCAACCGGCCACGCGTCCGAATCCTCACATCCGTCTTTCCATTTACACACCCCCCACCGACTTTAGCGAATCGGAGCGACGAAACGCACATGGACGCCCAATTGCATTCCCGCAGCGAAGAGATCCGCAAGCGTCTTCAACAACTCGGAGACTCTCTTTGACCACGCCGGCAAGGCGAATCGGATTACCGCGATCGAAAACGAAATGGGTGCGACCGGCTTTTGGGATGACAACGAAGCGGCCCAAAAGGTGATCGGCGAATTGAAGTCTTTGAAGACGATTGTCGATCCGCTCAATGCACTGACGTCGTCGGTCGGCGACCTGGGTGCATTGATGGAGATGGCCGACGAAGATCCCGATATCGTGGGCGAGGTTCAATCGGAAATCGAACGCATGGAGGCCACTCTGGAAGACTTGGAACTCAAGGCTTTGCTGGCCGGCCCCAACGACGGTGCCGGTGCGATCCTGACCATCAACGCTCGCGATGGCGGCACCGATGCCAACGACTGGGCCGACATGATGCTGCGGATGTATTCGGCTTGGGCGGTCGCACATGAATACAAAATTGAATTGCTGGATCGTCACGACAACGAAGAAGCGGGCATCAATCAGGCGTCGATCGCCATCCGCGGCCCCATGGCTTACGGATATTTAAAGGGCGAAGAAGGCATGCACCGCTTGGTGCGAATCAGCCCCTTCAACAGCGAAGGAAAACGACAAACCAGTTTCGCGGCGGTCAGTGTGTCACCGGAGATCGATGATTCGATCGAGATTGACATTGACGAAAAAGACGTCCGCGAGGACCGCTATCGGGCCGGCGGCGCGGGCGGGCAACACGTCAACAAAACCGACAGCGCCATTCGTTTGACGCACCTGCCCACCAACACGGTTGTGCAGTGCCAGAACGAACGCAGTCAGCACCAAAATCGTGCCACCGCCTGGAAAATGCTGCGGGCAAAAATGGCACGGCTGGAGGAAGAAAAACGCGAGGCCGAGGAGGCGAAGAAATACGAAACGCAGGCCCGAACGGGTTTTGGCAGTCAGATTCGGAATTACTTCCTGCATCCGGACCAGCGTGTCAAGGATGCGCGGACCGGCCACTATGTCGGCAACTTCAACAGCGTCATCGACGGCAGCGAGTTGCAGGGATTTTTGGACGCGTTTTTGCGGGTCCGCGCGGGCAAGGCCGAAGCCTCGGCGGGCGACTAAGCAACGCACGATCAATCCGTGTCGCGATCGGTAGTGGACGCGGCGACGAGCCCCTTAAGCAAGGGCTTTTCGCGTCGTCCACGACGACCGAAGTGGATCGTGCGTTGCCAGCCGGCCGCCACAGGTCAGTCGCGCGGCCCCTACCGAAGCGGGCCGCCGGCTTCGTATACTCCGCACCGGCACGTCGCCAAAGACCGCCAACGATCCCCTTTTACGACTCTTTCTTTGGAGCATTTCATCGTGGCAATCCGCATCGCGATCAACGGTTTTGGCCGCATCGGCCGTTTGACTTTTCGCAATTTGATGGAGCGTTCCGACGAATTTGAGGTCGTCGCGATCAACGACCTGACCGACAACCGGACGCTGGCCACGCTACTGAAATATGACAGCATCCATGGTCGCTTCGACGGCGACGTCAGCTACGACGATTCGTCGCTGACCGTCAACGGCAAGTCGATCGCCGCGTTGGCCGAACGCGACCCGCGAAAGCTGCCCTGGAAGGATCACAATATCGACATCGTGATCGAATCAACAGGCTTTTTTACCTCGCGGGCATCCGGCGACAAAGCGGGATACGACAGCCATATCGCTGCGGGTTGCAAAAAAGTGATCCTGTCGGCACCGGCCAAAGACGGCGCTGATTTGACCTGCGTTTTGGGCGTCAACGATGACAAGTTGAGCGCCGAAATGAACTGCGTCAGCAACGCTTCTTGCACCACCAACTGCCTGGCCCCGGTGGCCAAAGTCTTGCACGAAACCTTTGGCATCGAAAAAGGTTTGATGACCACCGTGCACGCCTACACGAATGACCAAAACATCCAGGACCAGCCGCACAAGGATCTGTATCGGGCCCGCGCCGCCGCCCTGAACATCATCCCGACTTCAACGGGCGCCGCCAAAGCGGTCGGCCTGGTCATCCCCGAATTGCAAGGCAAGCTGACGGGCATCGCAATGCGGGTTCCCGTGCCGACGGGCAGCGTGGTCGACTTGACCGTCAACCTTGCCAAAACGGCCACCGAGGAGGAAATCAACACAGCCATCCAAACCGCCGCCAACGGACCGCTCAAAGGCATCCTGTTCTACGCCACCGACCCGGTCGTCAGCAGCGACATTGTCCACGATCCGCACAGCAGCATTTTTGCAGCCGATTTCACTCAGGTGCTCGACGGCAGCATGGCCAAAGTCGTTTCCTGGTACGACAACGAATGGGGTTATAGCTGCCGCACCGCGGATTTGTGCAGCAAGATGGGCGCGATGTTGTAGGCCCCAACGACTTGGGAAACAGAATGACTGACATGCCACCGGTTCGATTGTCGCACTACGATCCCCGGTGGCGTCAGGAATTCGAACAGACGCGAAGCAGCATCTTCTTTTCGGTCGAAGGCTGGATTCGCGACATTCACCACATTGGTTCGACTTCCATTAGCGGCATGATCGCTCGGCCCACGATCGACGTTGTCGCGATTGTCGAAGACACCGAAGCCCAGGAGGAGGCGGCAGGCCGCATCGAGGGTTTGAACTTTCGACGCATCGCTCCGGAAATGTGGTCCGCCGATGCCATCCGGCTCCGCAAACCCCGCAACGTCGTCGAGGGCGAATTCCCGACTCATCAGGTGTGGGTCGTCATCGAGGAATCACTGACGCTCAAGCGAATGATCGCCATCCGCGATTTCCTTCGTGAACATCGCGATGAATCGTTGCGTTTCGAAGAAACCAAGGTGAATCGCTGGCGGCAGGGCGAGGGAGATCCGGAGCTTTATCAGCGGGACAAGTCCGTTTTTTTTGCACATTTGGAAGAACGCCTCGGTCTGGCTTGAAACATGGGTCGACTCTTTGCCGGAACGCCGTTTGATATCCCGCCACAGTGCGATTTTTGCGATCAATTGCAAAGCGAATGCACATGTTCGGCGAAGGAAAAGGAGGCGCGGGCCGAGGCGGAACTCCGTGAGTCCAAACGCTTGCCACCGGAGAAACAGCGGGCCAAGGTCCGCACCGAAAAACGAAAGGGCAAGCGTACCGTCACGCTGGTGACCGGGCTTGCCGATGAAGCCAATGACCTGCCGGAATTGCTCGCACGGCTGCAAACCAGGTGTGGCACTGGAGGTTCTGTCGACCGCAAGCGTTCCGAGATTTTGATTCAGGGCGATCACCGACCGGCTGTCATTGAAGCACTCCAGGAACTCGGCTTCGAAGCCGGTTGAACCGGCGGGACGCAGGGGTGAGCCGCTGGCCGAGCTGTAAGCGAATCCACGGGTCCCGTGCATGCACTTTTCGATGCTGCAAGCCTTGAATGACCGCGAAGCGGTCAAAGACGGTAGCCGTGGGTAAGCAAGCCGAGCCTTGGCGAGAGCTTGCGTTACCTACGGTCGACGAGCGCGA
>JBCCRW010000474.1:0-3930 GCA_039201055.1 Planctomycetota bacterium
ACCGCCGGACGCTGGAACGCCACCATCACCGGACTGGTGTCGTCGGCGCGACAGGGGAATCAGCGACTGTCGTTGCAAAAGCTGAACGAGGTCAAAGCCGCGCAAGTCAAAATGCAACAGTTGATTGGTCCGGCCAGCAAGTCGATCCGTGATCTGGTTTTGGCACTGGAGCAATCGATTTCAGACGAAGGACGCGACGAACGGACAAACTCCGGTGCAACGAATCGTTCCGAAGCGCCGCCGGCAACAACACCGCAGAATCGCCCGGACGATCAATTGCTGGGTTCGTTCGCGGTCAAGTACCAGGTCGGAAGCCCGTTTCGCTTACGGAAGCATTCCAACGGCCGCACGTCGCTGCACCCGCGTCCCGAGGTCAATCAGTTTGTTTTGATGGAGGGGCTGGAGACACCGCGGGTGGTCCGCATCCGCGAAGTCCAAGCCAAAGGCATTCGCGTTTTCGACCCGCAGCAGGCCGCCGAGCGTGAAATTACCGGAAGCGAATTGATCCGGCTGGTGAAACACGGCATGTGGACACTGCAATTGCGGACGTCGTGATGGAGTAGCTCAGTAGCTCAGTAGCCCTGCCTCTCCGAGGCGAAGTGAATAAGACGCCTCGGAGAGGCGTGCTGCTTTGGGATTCGATCGCCGATCGGAACGGGTCGACTAGACTGGCGTCGTCGCTGACCGCCGGCCTTGTCGTTCACCGCTGATCCTGGTTCCATGTCCATCTCCGATTCGCCAGATTCCCCATCACTGGGCCCCGCCCCATCACTGGGCCCCGCCAGAGCCGGCGACGATCTTGTGCCGCCAACGGTGATGCACTGTGTGTCGATGTTGGTGGCCGTGGTGATGCCGCTGCTGGGCATGCTGTTCGCCATCGGCTACGCCTGGGCAACGGGTCATTTTGGATGGTTTGATGCCGCGGTGTTGCTGATCGGGATGTGGCTGACCGGGATCGGGATCACGGTGGGATACCATCGTTTGCTGACCCATCGCGCATTCGAATGTGGACCGATCACCCGAAAGGCTTTAACGGTGCTGGGTGCGTTGTCTTTCCAAGAAGGTCCTCTGGCATGGTGCGCCGCCCATCGACGGCACCACGCGCTGAGCGACCGCCCCGGCGATCCGCATTCGCCGCATTTGCACGGCGATTCCTGGGTCGGCACGATGCGCGGCTTGTGGTATGCCCATGTGGGCTGGTTGTTCACCAGTCACATGATGGCGCCCGATGTCGACAAGTACGTTCCCGATCTACTGGCCGACAAGTTCGCCTGTTGGGTGCAAGATGCGTGGGAATTTGTGTTCCTTCCGCTCACCCTTGGACTGCCCGCCCTGGTCGGCGCCGGCTGTTTTGCGTGGACGGAACAATCGATCGCCGAAGGGGCGCTGCGTGGTTTCCTTTGGGGCGGCTTGGCCCGCATCTTTCTGATTCACCACATCACGTGGTCGGTCAATTCGGTGTGCCATTTTTGGGGCCGCCGCGACTTTCAAGCCAAGGATGAATCGCGCAACAACGTTTGGTGTGCGTTGCTGAGTTCCGGCGAGGGCTGGCACAACAACCATCACGCGTTCCCGACATCGGCCCGATTGGGTTTGCGTTGGTGGCAAATCGACAATGGCTGGCAGGTCATTTGGCTGCTGGAAAAGATCGGCTTGGTTTGGAGCGTCAAACAGCCGTCCGTCGAGTCGATGCGTCGAAAGCGACTTCGATAACTCAGTTTTCCATCAATCCGGCGTGTCCAGATAGGGATCTTGACCGATTTCGGCCTGCATCTTTTTGCGTTCCTTTTCGTGATGCAAAAGCACCATGCGGTCGCGGAAGTGTTTGCGTTCCACCTTGGCTTGGGCCTTTCGAAACAGACCCGCGAAACGGTCCGCACCGCCCGTCATCCGCTCGCCTTTTTCCTTCAAATTTTCGGACTTCTTGCGACCCAATCCGGATGCCAAAATATCGTCGTCCAGCGATAGATATTGCCGATAGGAACCCCGGTCTCCCTGGCGTCCGCAACGACCGATCAACTGCCGGTCGATTCGCGCCGCGTCGTGCAGTTCGGTGCAAATCACGTGCATGCCGCCGAGGGCTTCGATTTCGTTATCCAGCTTGATGTCGGTTCCACGGCCGGCCATGTTGGTCGCCACCGTCACGCGCTCGCGCCCACCGGCGGCCGCGACAATATCGGCCTCCATTTCGACATTGTTGGCATTGAGGACTTTGTGCGGGATGCCGATTTCATCAAGCATCTTGGACAGGATCACGGATTTGTCGATGGACCGCGTGCCGATCAGGATCGGCCGGCCGGCCTGATGTACTTCTTGGATTTCCGCAACGATGGCTTCAAACTTTTTGCCCATGGTGCCAAAGACACGGTCGGCCAGTTTTTCGCGGCGTGGCGGTTTGTTGGTGGGAACGCGGATCACCGGCGTGCGATAAATCCGACGCAATTCGCGGGCACTGGTCGCGGCGGTTCCCGTCATGCCGGCCAGGTTTGGATAACGCAGGAATAAATCCTGCACCGTGATTCGCGCGGCCTGGCCCGTGGGCACGCTGATTTCCAGGCCCTCTTTGGATTCGATCGCCTGGTGGATTCCGTCTCGCCACTTCCGCCCCTCGGCCAAACGCCCGGTAAATTCATCGACGATGACAATTTCGTCGTTGCCTTTGTCGCCGGGACGGATCACGTACTGGCGGTCGAGCAGGAATTCGCGAAAGACTTTGACCGATCGTTCGGTGTACTCGTAAAGATCCACCAGCCCCATGGTTCGCACGAGGTCACTTTTGGGTAAGGCGCGAACTTTCTGGCGGCCGCGGGCGGTTAATTCATACTGCTTGGTTTCCGGATCAATCGTGAAGTGATCGTCCAATTCAAATTCCGGCGCATGCTCAGACGCCCAGCGATACGTTTCGACAATCTGATCACGGACGGTGTCTTCGATGCTGCCAATGATCAGCGGCGTTCGCGCCTCATCGATCAAAATACTGTCGGCCTCGTCGACCAAACAAAAATGCATCCCCCGCATCACCGGGCTGTCACCGCTGCCGTTGAAGCCGCCACCGCCGTCGCCGAGCATTTCGGTTTCGATGCGGTTCTGGGCACGAAGCAGCAGACGATCGCGCAAGAAATCAAAACCAAATTCTTTGGCGGTGCCGTAGGTCACATCGGCGGCGTAGGACTTGCGGCGACCGTTCTGGTCATCTTCGGTTTGAATGACGCCGACGGACAAACCAAGCGTTTGAAAAATGGGCATCATCCATTCGGCATCACGCTTGGCCAGGTAATCGTTGACGGTGGCCAGGTGAGCCCCTTTGCCGACCAGTGCATGCAAATACAACGGCAGCGTCGCGGTCAGCGTCTTGCCCTCCCCGGTTTGCATTTCGGTAATGCAACCTTCAAACAACGCAATGCCACCGATGATTTGCACGTCATAGTGACGCATCGAAAGCGTTCGGCGGCCAGCTTCGCGGACCAATGCGTAGCCCTCGGGAATCAACTTATTCAGTTTTTCACCGGCCATGGCGCGATAACGCAGGGCCAGTGAACGTCGCTTGAGTTGATGATCGGCCTCGCCCTGAAGTTCCGATTCGAATGCGTTGATTCGGGATAGGGCGCGTTTCCAGCGGACCAATTGTGGCCGGAAACCCTGTTTTGACAGGATCGATAGCGTGCGGCCGGTATCGTGGGCGCGTCGTCCTCCGGCCTGGCCAACCGACTGGGTTGCCGCATCAGCCGACTGGGTTGCCGCATCGGCCGACGACGGGGCCGCTTCGGGTGGCACTTCGGTCGGCTGCCGAGTGGGTGCATCGCCGGGCTCGGGCGACAACCACTGGACATCATCGACAGCCGAATCGGATTCAACACCGGGCACCGGGTTTGGCGGCGGAACCAAATCCGGGTCGTCGGTGGCCGACCTGTGCTTCAGCGACGCAGGCGG
>JBCCRW010000475.1:0-3877 GCA_039201055.1 Planctomycetota bacterium
CGGGTCACGCCCGCGATTCCGGCGGCGAAGCCGCCGGAATCGCTAGGCGGAATGGGTGGGTTGGTGTTTGTCGACCGTGGGTGGTGCAAGTTCTCGCCTCAGGCTCGGCTGGCTTACCCACGGCTACCGTCTTTGACCGCTTCGCGGTGACTCCGAGCAAAACGCTCGGTACCGCGAAAGCCACGAATCGTTCGTGCTTCCATACCGTTACATGCACGGGTGAACCCGTGCATCAGTCGCGCAGGGACGGCATGTCGTAGCCACGGACGTTATGACTCACGCCGATCTTGGCATCCATCGCTTCAGCACGAGTTGGCTGAAGACGTTGATGCTTGAAAAAATGACGATGCCCAAGAATGTTGCCGCGATGACGGCCGCGATCAATGCGTCGGTTTTGTACTGCACCTGCCATACCGTCATGAGCGTTCCCAAGCCGTCCACGGGTGTCCCGCTGCCGACAAAGAATTCGGCAATGATTGCACCAATCACCGATAAGCCCGCAGCCGTCTTGATCCCCGTCACCATGGATGCGATCGCCGAGGGCAACTGCAAACGGCGGAAGCGTTTCCAGCGGCCCGCCCGGTAGACTTGAAATAAATCCTCGTGATCGGATTGTGTTCGCAGCAGACCATCCAGGGTGCCGCCGACGATGGGAAACAAACACACAATCACCGTCACGATCAACACGGTCCGGTAGTTGTAGCCGGACCAAATGATCAGCAGCGGCGCGATCGCAACGATTGGTACGGTTTGCAACGCAATCACGTAGGGCATCAAGGCCAAACGCAGCGGACGAAATTGCGACATCACCATCGCCAAAAACACGCCCAGCGCGCTTGCCATCGCCAAGCCAAAAACGGCGGCCGAACCGGTGACCAACGTCGCCATGCCCAATTTGCCCGCGTACTGGGAAAATGCTTTGGCGACAGCCAGCGGCGGCGGCAAGATGATGGGTTTGACTTCCACCAGCCGCAGGCAGCCGTCCCAAAACAGCACCAGCACCGCCGCCGAAACCAGGCCGGGCAGCAGCGTTCGAAGCAGCCGTGAAATCGGTTTTCGCGGGTTCGCCATCAAAACGTCGGCTCCGGCACATCGGCGGACGAGTCGTCGCCGGAATTTGCCCCCGAATGGTTGCCGCGCATCGACTTTGCAATCTGCTCGTACAATTCGCCGAAGCGAGAATCAGTTTGCACGTCCCGCATCCGCGGCCATTCCAATGGGTTGTCCAGATCGCCGGCCAGACGACCGGCGTGCATCACCAAAATACGATGCGACACCGCGATGGATTCGGCGATATGGTGCGTCACCATGACGGCCGTAAAACCGTCGTCACGCCAAACTTGATGCAGCAATTGGCCCATTTGGACCCGCAAAATTTCGTCCAAGGCGGCGAAGGGTTCGTCCAGGAACAGAACCTTGGGCCGCGTCACCAAAGCTCGTGCGATACTGACCCGCATCTGCATCCCGCCGGACAACTCATGCGGAAACAAGCGTTCGCTGCCGGCCAAATCGACCCGCTCGAGCATTTCGGCGGCCAACCGTCGCCGCTGTTTGACGGTGCCGCGACCGATTAAATCGAGCGGGACTCGAACGTTGTCGATCGCTCGCAACCAAGGCAATAACGATGCCTTTTGAAACACAAACGAGGCGTCGCCGGGGTCGCGGGCGTCGACGTCCATCGAACCGGCGGTCGGTTGTTGAAGTCCCGCGAAGGTTCGCAGGAGCGTCGTTTTTCCGCAGCCGCTCGGACCCACCAAGCTGGTGATGGTCCGTGGTTGCAGCTGGACATCCAGACCGCCCACGGCAATCTTGTCGCCGAAACGAACTTGCAGGTTCCGTGCCCGGATCAAAGAATTTCTAGGTTCAGCAAACTTCAGGTTTCAAAAAACTTCACGGCTCCCCAAAGTTTAGGGCTCCGCAAACCTCAGGACGCGGCGAACCTCAGCACGCGGTAATCCTTAGGGCTCTACCGGCGTCAATTTTGTGGCGTCGGCATCATCGTCGTCGTCGGGTGACTTCGCGGGTGCCCCATTCGGCTGCAAAACGCCCGGCTGCAAAACGTCTGGTTGCGAAACGTCCGGCTGTAAAAGTTCCCCCGGTTGCGGATCGCCGGTCGCGGCATCGGTCGTCGTCGTTTTTGATTCATCGGCATCGGCATCGGATTCCGTATCCGCACCGGCATCCGCAATTGCGACCGCTTCTTCCGTTGCCGTCTGGGTGGTTTTGGCGGCCGCAACTTTCTCGGTGGCGGTTTCCGCATCCGCAGCTTTGGCGTCGGCAATCTCCGCGTCGGCGGTTTCGGGGATGACTTCACGAAGAAGATCGGCCGGTTTCATTTCATAAACTTTGCCATTCACCTCGATGCGAATCAAACGCGGTGTCACTTCAACCAGCTTGCCTTCAACCGATCCGACTTCGAATCCATCGCCTTTTCGCAGCCGCAACGTTTCGCCGCGGGTGCGGACGTGTAACCAGGCGGTCCATTCGTCCTTGCCCTGAACCAAGGCGGTCAGCACCGTTTGTTTGGCATCGTCAAACTTCAGCGGTTCGGGCGCTTCGGGCGGGGGTGGTGGCGGCAATTCGGCTTTAACGACCAAGTTGGTTTCGACCGATCGGTTGGGCAAACCGTCGTCGCGAACCCGAACACGAATTTCGAATTCGCCTTCGTCGACCTTACCGACTCGCAGCGTTCCCTTGTCTTCGTCCAAGCTCAGCGGCAGGTCCTCCGGTGCATCAACGAGTTCATAGACAAGGGTTTGTTTTTCGGGATCGGTAAACGTCAGTGGCAGCGTCGTTTCGCGACCCGCGACGGCCTCGAGAGTCTTTCGGCCGGTGTATTTGGGTGCCTGGTTGGGCGGTTCAAACAAATTACGATTCAGAATACTGTCGCGGTAGGTTTCCAAATCGCCGGCCAGCAGAAACGACTGCGTTTGGCGATCGGCCAAATCGTCCGGCCGGGCCGTCAGGCAGAGTGCGTCGACGGTCATCTTGAGATCAAATTGTCCCTTTGTGCTGCGGCTGGGAACCAACTTAAAGTTGCTGATCCGGTGCAACGTGTCCTTGGCATAAAACCCGTGCAGCCACTCGAGCGTTTCCGGCATCCTGGCCTTGCCGCTGACCTTGAAGGAAATTTCGTTCAGTAGATCGCCACCGCGTCGCAGTGGCATCGGGTCGACGGAAACATTGTTCAGGCCCGAGCGATTGGAAAGGTCCAACAACCAGGCACCGTAGGTCCGCCTGGCCACTTGCGGGTCGGCGGGCAACGAGCGAAGAACGTATTCGCCCATTTGCCAATTCGCCTCTTCGCCCAGCAATTGCCGCTCGTACATTTGCTCGAGTTCGAAACCCTTGTTGGCGATCTTCTTGTCGCGTTGTTCGACGGCGGCGTTGTATTTCCGCAGTCCCCAGACCACGGTCACGATGACGACCAGGCCGCCCACCAGCATTGCGAGTGTTCGTTCGCGTTGGTTCATGCGGATACCCCGTCTTGTTCGGATTCGTTGTCTTTCTTGGAATCGTCAACCTGCTCGGATTCACCGTCAACCTGCTCGGCGGCCGTTTCCAAAAGCTGCATCATTTCCTCGGGCGATTCGCCGCCGGATTCGATTTCCGCCGGGGCTTCATCGGCGACGCCTTCCGCATCAGCGACATCCGCGGGATCGGCTTCCGGAGTGGTGGTCGCGTTGTCTTGGGCCGAAACGAAGGTTCGCAGGCGTTCGTTTCGAATTTGGCGAACCGCCATCGGATCGACACTGATTTTTTCGGTGAACGACCAGCGGTAGGCGTCGTCGGTTTGCAATTCGTCGCGGCCGTCGCTGGAAACCATGTGGGCTTCATCGCTGATGCTCTCGGCCAAGACTTCCAGGGCTTCGGGCGA
>JBCCRW010000476.1:0-3824 GCA_039201055.1 Planctomycetota bacterium
GCGGGAACCGATCCAGGCCGACGCAAGCGGTGGGAAAAAAACGGTGTCGATGATCAGGCGGACGGTGTCGTTGTGTCGCGGACCCGAGCGCGTCGCGGCGGCGTTGCTGGTCCCGATGCTGGTTTATTTCGCCTTTCGATTCATCGCCGTGCCGGGCGGCCAAGTGATCGAAAGCAAAGCGTCGGGCGATCTGTGGGACGTCCCGCGTTTGATCGCGTACTACAGCTTGCAACTGGGGATGGTTTTTCCGCAGGTCGTCAGTCCGCCTCTGGATTGGGCTCCATCGCGTTTGCTGTCGGCGTTGCTTTTGGGCGCCGGCGCCGTTTTGTGTGGATGGGTGTTCTGTCGATGGGGCAAGCGATCAACACCCTTGTTGTTGGGAGTGTTTTGGATTGTGGTTGGGATCGGTCCTTCGACACTGGTGTTGATCCAGGGGACCGACAGCTACGTCATCAGCGAGCGGTATCTTTATCTGCCTTCGGTTGGATTTGCATTGTGTGTCGGTTGGGCGTGGACGCTTGTTGCCGGACGCTCAATTCGTATTCGCGGGATCGCGGCAACCGCGGTCGTCTTGCTTGGCGTCGCCGGAGTGACCCAGGCCATTGCCTATGGCATGCACTGGCGTAGCGAGGAATTGCTTTGGTCCCACGTTGCCCAGCGAGTTCCCACGCAAGTTCGGGCTTGGAACAATCTTGCCGTGGAATACGGCCGGCAGGGCGATGGCACCGCACGGCTTCACGCGGCACGCCGCGCGGCGGAATTGGACCCGGAAAGTTCAAAGATGCTGTTTAATCACGCCAAAGCGGCGCGGGAAATCGGCAAGCTGGAAGAAGCACTGGGTGCCGCGAAGCAGGCGATCAAATTTGCACCGGATGCCGATTGGGCGTGGATCGAAAAAGGATTGATTGAAATCGCCTTGGGCCAACCCGACGCCGCGAACAAATCGATGCGGAAGGCGATTCGCCTGAATCCGCAAAATGAAATGCCGTACATCAATCTATCGGTGCTGCAAAATGCACCGGAGGAACGATTGGCCTTGCTTCGCCGGGCGATCGAATTGAATCCGATGAATTCGATGGCCTTCAACAACCTTGGGCTGTTATACGCCGACGTCGGCAAGTGGCAGCTCGCCGAAGACTGCCTCAAGCGCGCCATCGAATTGCAGCCCACGTCCGAACTGGCCCAGCGGAATTTAGCGATGCTCAAGGAAAAACGTCGCGCCGCGGAAAACTGAGCCAACGTGTTCGCGGCGATGATCACTCCGGTGCCGGCGATTCACCACCGACCTCGTCCTTTTCAAGATCGCTAGTTTCGAAGCACGAGTGGCTCTTGTTCAGTGTCGGAAGTGCCAAGACGTTTGCGAATAGCGTTCGGCGCTGTGTCGGGACACTTCCACGCTGAAGTCTTCGGCGTTGCGGGTTCCGGTCACCGCGAAGGCTTCGCATAAATCGGCGCGGAGTTGGTTGGAATCGATGGGCAGGTTGCCAACAAACGATTCGTGGTCGCGGCCGCCCCGATAATCGGGCTGTCGTGGCGCGAATTGCAGCCAACGATTCCAATGTTGAAAATCCATCGCGTACAAAACGGTGCCGTGATACAGCATCGCGTCGCGGGTCAGCCGCATCGCGTTTCCGCCCACCTTTCGGCCTCGCCAAACCAAGTCGCAAATGCCGTCGATGCGGACGTCGGCGAATTGCCGGGCCGCCGCCGCCCGAACTCGCGCCATCACAAAATCGTGACAACAATTGATTTTGGCCAGTTCCGGATGGGCGTCAATGGGCAACGCGATCGAGTACATCAGGCAGCCCGGTCCGCCAACGATGGTCGCGCCACCGGTGCAGCGGCGGAGGACCGGGATGCCGGCCGCCTCACAGGCCGCTGCGTCGACTTCCTGTTGATGTCTGCTGCTGCGGCCCAGAACGATGGTTGTTTTTCGGAATTCCCAGATCCGCAGCCAACCGATCGCTTGCTGGCCGGCCGCGTGCAAGATCGCTTCGTCCAGCGCCAATTGATCGGCGGCATTCGAGTTGCTGCCGCGTTCGTCCAACACCTGCACCCGAGCGGCGTTGATGCTTGTCGGCCGCCGGTCGGCGATCGGATCAGCCATCGCCGCGAAGCCCCGCCAAAATCGGCATGCGGGCGACCTTCGCCACCGCCAAGCCGCCCGCCACAATTCCGAAGCCGCAGACCGCGACCAGGCTGACGACCGGTCCCAGCCATGATGGCGGTAGACCCCCCTGGAGCCAAACGGGAACGAGCGCCGCCAGGGCACAAAGGCTGCCGCAGCCGACGCCCAAAAGCAATAACGTCATGGTTTCACCGAGCACCAAACGCGAAATCCGACCCCGCGAATACCCGATCGCTCGCATCAACGCGAGTTCACCGCGGCGCGAAACCATCGATCGCACCTGAGCGATCGCAAGGCCGACGGTGCCCAGCAGCAAGCCCAAGACGCCCAGGCTTTGAAATGTTCGCAAGTAGGTGTTTTGGACGGCAAGCAGTTCCGTCAGCACCTGATCCGAATCGCGAACATCCATACCCACATCACTCAAGCGGTTCTCCAAAATACCCGAGACGGATTCACCAAGCGTCCGTTTGTCCGCGCTAGAAAGATCACCCCGTGGATCGACGTCGATCAAAAAGAAAGAGTCTCCGCTGATGTCGGGAAATAGCATGCGAAAATTTGCTTCGCCGATAATCAGCCGGCCTTGAAGGATCGAGTTGCCCAGCAAGCCGACCACGCGAAAATAAACATCGGTTTCGTTGTAGCGAAAGGATTTTTCTTGGCCGATGCCTTCGTACAAACCAAGCGACCACATGGCAGTGTTTTGGTCGATCACGACGGGGATGGGATCGGCCTGGGTGCCGGTGGCGATTGTTTCCAATCGTTTCCATGGTGAATCGCCTTGGGCCGCGGTATTGCCGTCCATCGCGGCGTGGCCAATCCACTGAAAACCGGCTGTGGATTGATCGGCGTTCCTCCGCGGCTGGGCGATGGAGGGTCGTACACCCAGCACCGTGGGAGCGGCGGCACGATACAAATTGTTACACGATGCGTTTTGACCGGCGTGTCGCCGAATCGGTTCGATGCGAATGGATTCCAAGGCATCGGCTTCGGAGCCGAGAATCGAATCACGGTATTCGTCGTCGGACAAACTTCGATAGATGGGTGATGCGGTTGTCGCGATCCATTCGTAGCCGCCGGTGCCCGTTTGACTGGGTGCAAGTTGGAAGGCGGTCATGGAGACGATCAGGAACGCCGCGATTGCCATCAGGCCGATTGCCAGCGTGCTGCGAACTGGGTTCCGACCTGCGGCCGTCCACGCCAATTGTGGCAATCCGTTGACGCTGGTGGATGGCTCCAAGCCACCATTGACGCTGGTGGACGGCATTAAGCCACCACGGACCAACGAGCGATACACCCAGGCCAGCGACCCCAGTAACAACAGCATGCCACCGCCGACAAAGCCGCCCGCCGCTTGGGTGCCGCCCAGGGTGGTCGAATAACCCATGACGACAAGCCCGACGGCAAGCAATCCGATCCAGCTTCGCGACAGCCAGCGATTCCAAAAGCGCTTCGCGTTTGGATTGCCACCGACATCTTCGTCACCCTTGGAGGCCAACAGGGAGACCGCCGATCGTTTCAGCTGTTTGCGGCTGACCCAGGCGATTGCGGCAATGGAAATACCGCCACCAATGATCCCGCCCAGTAACAAACTGCGCAAGGTCCAATGGAAGTTTAAAAACGGTGTCGTGACCGCGCCGACCCAACGCGTCTTGAGTGCTTCAAGAATCAACTTGGCATCCACGATTCCCAGCAGCAC
>JBCCRW010000477.1:0-3784 GCA_039201055.1 Planctomycetota bacterium
GCCCTGAATTTCGCCGCGGCTGCGAAGAAACGAACTGGGAAGTTCGGGATCGCGTTTGCCCAACATTTGAAACAGTTCGGGCAGTGACTTTCGGGAATCAAACCATTCCTGGTTCGGCACGCGACCGGTCAACAGGCGATATAAAATCACACCGATTGAATAAATGTCGGTGCGGTGATCCACGGGATGCTCAATCAAACCGGCCTGTTCGGGACTCATGTACGGCAAGGTCCCCAGCAACCGGCCCTCGCGGGTGTGAAAGCTTTCCTCACCCAACTTCATGGCTTCGCCAAACGCCTTGGCCAGACCAAAATCGATGACTTTGACCAGTGTGCCGGCATCGGTTTGCCCAATCATGATGTTGCCGGGTTTCAAATCACGATGAATCACGCCGCGGCTGTGCGCGTGTTGGACCGCGTCGCAAACCGTCGCCACCCACTGCAACCGATCGCTCAGCGAAGGCCGCTCGGCCTTGCAGTGTTTCCACAAAGGACGCCCGTCGACCCATTCCATGGCAAAAAACGGGCGACCATTGGAACTGCTGCCGGCGTCATAGATCCGGGCAATGGCGGGATGTTCCATCATCGCCAGCGCCTGACGCTCGGCCTCGAACCGGGCGATCACCTGCCGCGAATGAGCACCGCCAAAAGCGACCTTGAGCGCGACCGGACGACGGATCGGGGCGACTTGACGTGCCAGGAACACCGCCCCCATACCGCCGCGGCCGAGCAGCCGATCGATCCGGTAATTGGGCAGCCGGCCCAAATCAAAATACTCGCCATCGCACTGAATCGGCGGCTCGGATTCCACCGGTGTCTCTCGCGAACGACCCGAAAAATCGGAGCCGTCCATTTCGGTCGAAAGCGAAAGGGCGTGGGCATGATCGGCAGGTTCCGCCCACGTTTCCGGGCCGTTGGGATCGTCAACGTTGGTTTCCCGGCCGAATCTGGTGCGATCCTGGATGCCGGTTTCCTCGTCCATCCCGGCAGGTTTTTCTACAGAACCGTCGACGTGGGTGCCATTTTCGGCCGCGTCTGTCGTCGGGTCCCGAATGGGATCAACGTCCGCAGCGGGGCGGCCATCTGCAGTGGGGCGGGCATCTGCAGTGGGGCGGGCATCCGGAGGGGTATCGGGGTCCCGCGTGCGGTCAGGGAAATCGCCCGTACCATAAAACTTCGTCTGTTCAGACATCGCTCAAATCCCCGCGGCCGTTATCGCTACCCCCCCCCCGGCGAACTACCCGATAGGGTGACCGGGGACTAACAACACGAAGGCTAGCAGCTTGGGGGCGGCACGCGCGGCGGTCAAGCGTTTTCGCCGAACCGAATCGCCGAGCTCCACGATCACTCACCTCCGCGATTTCAAAAACCAGCAAACTGGTTAATCAGCGCGGATTGATTTCGTGCTGGCCTAAATGCCGACGCCGAGGGGCAACTTAACGTGCTTGACTTTGCCAGTTTCCGCGGCAACTTCGGGAGTTGACCCACTTCGAGTGTCAATTGGGCCCGGGTTGCCAGTCTTGGTGGGCGGCTGGTAAGGATGGTCCGCGGCGAAATCTCGGGTGTCGGGTCGACCGCCACGCTCGCGAGACCCATCCCTTGCACACATCGTTCGAAGTCACGCAGGCCCAGGGTTTGATGCTGGACTTTTCGCCCGGTCTTGGCGAGCTCGGGGGCTTGGGCGCGGCGCTGTGCTGGTCGATCTCCACCATCGTTTGGGGATTTGTCCCGCTGTCGGCCGTCGGCATCAATGCGGCAAAGAATTTGTTCGGTGCCCTGATGCTGCTTCTGCATGTTTTGGTATTGGCGTGGGTCCTCGAAGTGGAACCATTTTCCGCGTCGCCGGAATCATGGGGTTGGCTGGCGGCCAGTGGGCTGACGGGCATCGTGATTGGCGACACCTGCTTCTTTCGCAGCCTGCAGTTGTTGCGACCGCGGAAGGCCTTGATGGTCGCTTCCAGTTCCCCGGTGTTTGCGGCGCTGCTGATGATGTTTATCCAGCGAACACCGATCGCACCGTTGGCGGTCTTGGGAATCTTGTTGGTCGTGGCCGGCGTGATGATGGTGGTGGCCGATCGTCCGCGGCGGGGAAAGCACCGGCAAGCGCCGGAGTCCTTGGACCGACAAACGATCGCAACGGGTTTGCTGTTGGGCTTGGCCGGCGCATTTTTTCAAGCACTCGGCGGCATGCTATCCCAGCGTGGGATGCAAGACTGCGGCACGGTGGAAGCGTCGTTCATTCGCATCGCCACCTCGGCGGTGATCTTGGGTATTTGGTTTCGTTATCGCTGCGTCCTCAAATCGAATCTGCGACAAATCTTTCAATTCAAAGCGTTACGACTCATTTTGCCGGCAACAGCGATGGGAACGTGGCTTGGCATTTGGCTCAGCCAGGTGGCGTTTAAAGAGACCTCGCTTGCGATCGCACAAACGCTTTTGGCAACCAGCCCCCTGTTTGCGATTCCGACAGCGTATTTTGTATTACGCGAGCGGGTGCACACATGGGGCTACGTCGGCACCGTCCTCGGGCTGCTGGGCATCTACCTGGTCGTCGCGGAATGACCCAGATCGATTTTCCATCCTGGCTCCCAACGCCCCTGAGGAACGAAGGGGAGAGGAGGCGGAGGCGAGGGCGACCGCAATACTTCCAAGTTCCAAGAACTCGCGTGGCGAATCCAGCCTGGCTCCCCTCTCCCCTGAGGAACGAAGGGGAGAGGGGTCGGGGGTGAGGCGTGACCGCGTTTTGCACCGGAGTCTTCCTCGCGAACTCGCCGGTTTCTTGCATCAGGGAACGAGCCACCGCAAAACAGGCGGCTGACTTTCGGAATACAGGCTAGTCATTCGTAGGTGACCCTCACGTCTCAGCATCAACCATTCCGCCTGGGTGATTTTCGTTCGTACGATGCAAAAGTTCTCGCGGCCTTTTTCGGAAACGCTTGCGTCCCTCGGCCGAACCGATGTGGGTCGGGGTTGATCATCATTAACCGCTGTACCCGGCGCGGATATCGACAAGTAGTCAGCGCGTGAAATCAACGGGATGGTATCCCAAATCGCATCGACTGTCGCTTCGTCTGTGACCACCGTTGCCTGACCCTGCAGTCGCAACTGAACCTTGCTTTGGGAGGTGTAGAAATGCCACGCGATGTTTGCATTCTCAGCAAGCTCGTCAATCTTTCCGGATCGCCGGTCGGTGAATAGGTCGAGTGTCCGGCATTGCTTGTCGACCTTCCGAATCACGACCGTGCGAGCCTGAGGCTGGTTGCGGCGGATCGTGATGAGATTGCCCAGGTTCCAGGGATGGCGTGCCGATGCCGATCCGGCGGCGAGCGATTGCCAGATTAACGAATCGATTTTTGAAAGTGCGTCAGGCCGATCCAAAACGGATTCAAACGCGGAGCGTAGCGACATCAAGGCAGTCGGGCTTACGGAACGGTTGGCAGTATTGTGGAAGTCAGTCTAGAACCCTCAACAGTCGTGAAGCGACACGATGCTCGGTCCCCACCCACGCTGTCGATCAGTGAGCGGCGAGGCGCTAGCCGCCGGTACCCCGTGAGCAGCACACGACATCCAACCAGCCCGTTCCTGTCGTCGCTCCGCGACTTGAGATGCGTTGTGGCGCAATTCCCCCGGACTTACGTCCGGGGCATCAACCTGCCATCGCTTCGCGATTGACGTGCAGCAAAGGTGCAAGCGCCCGGCTCGCGGCACAGCCGCAATCTCAGCTCACCGGTGCAGGTGATTGCATGGACGCACGAACGTTCCCTGCCTTTCGCAGCGGTTTGCGA
>JBCCRW010000478.1:0-3773 GCA_039201055.1 Planctomycetota bacterium
CGGGACCGTCCGATTTTGGCCGCAAAATCCCCTACGTCGTGCCGCCGGGACACGTTTTCGTTTGCGGTGACAACGACCCGATCTCCGTCGACAGTCGGCACTGGGGCGCGATCCGCCGGGGCGATTTACTGGGGCGAGTCATCGAGATCAGCGTGGCGCCGTAGCCGGGCTTCGCCAGAAGGCGGATCTTTTCGTAGCCGTGCTTCGCCAGAAGGCGGGAATTCAGGTCGTTTCCGTGTTCTGGCGAACAGCGGCTACTTAAAACGCCGCGGCTACCCCGAAAGGAAAATCGCTCAATCGCTGGCGAGCGGTTCCTTTTTCTCGGTAATGACCTCGCATTCTCCGCTGTCGGCCTTGGTCGCGTTCAGCTCGATGTAGCTCTTCCATTCATCCGGGATGTTGTCCTCGTGGAAAATCGCTTCGACGGGGCATTCGGGCACGCAGGCCTCGCAGTCGATGCATTCTTCGGGATGGATGTACAGCATCTGATCGCCCTCGTAGAAGCACTCGACGGGGCAAACGACAACGCAGTCGGTGTACTTGCATCCCGAGCACGGTTCAGCGACGACGTGAGCCATGAAACTTCCTCTTCAAAACACGGTGAAATAAAGCTTGGGAACCATAGCGCGGTCGACCCATTTGGACAAGTCAGCACGCCGCAGGTTCGATGGTGACGGAGTGCGGGTTCGGGAAACGCTGGGTTCGGGAAACGCTCGGTTCGGGAAAGTTGGCCGGGCCCCGGATCGCTCTTTCGATTCCGACCGTGGTTTCCGTAAGACTCGGATGGATTTTTCGAGTCTGCCAAGTCCCCACATTTCAGTCACCCGCGTACCAGTTCACCCGCGTACCGCAACCGTGCCGAGCGCCCCTGCCACCCGCCCAAATGCGTCACCGCGAGACGCCGCCGCGTCACCGCCAAACGCCGCCGCTTCGCGGATCGGCAACCCGACGCGTTCGGGTTTGCACAACCGCGACGTCAATCGCAACGCGTTGTTTCGACGCATTGCGATCGTGCTATCGACTTTGCCGGCGGGTGCGAGTGACGAAATCCTGAAAAATTTTGACGCTTCGCTGCGAAACCGTGTCCGATTGGCGATCGCCGAATTGGGCGAAGTCGACCCGCTGGAAAAACGCCGCGCCATCCAGGCATTTCATCAATCGTTGCAGCAGCACGACACGCCGGGCTCGCTTGGCCCGGAAGAACCATTGCCCGGGGACGCGTCGGTACCCGCTACCGGCGCATCGGCCGCGACGAATGCTGACACGACCTCGGATGCCAAGGCGTCCGTGGAACCCGTGGCCGCGTCGCCACTGCATTTTTTGGCGACCGCGGATCGGGATGCCTTGAGTCGGTTGCTGGCGATCGAATCGCCGCAAACAATCGCGATTGTCCTAGCCGACCTACCGCCGGCCACCGCCGCGGACCTGCTCGGCCGGCTGCCCGAATCGACCCGCGATCAAACCGTCCATCGCTTGGCCAGGCTGGGCGCAATTCCCGACGAAGTCGCATCGGAACTGGCCGAGCATTTTCGGGTGGGCCTGGCGCGAACGGGTGACCGGGTGTCCGCCGCCCCGGCCGAGGGCAATCGCAACGATCCGGCCTCGCGTTTGCGCGCGATCTTGGCCGCGATGCCTCCGCAAACCCCCAACCCCCAGCACGGCGACGCCATTCCGGCGCCGGCCCCGAAAAACGACGCGAGAGCTGCGGAAACGGCCACAAGAGTTTTGGAAGAACTCACACGGCCCGTGGAAACGGCCCAGCCATCCGAAAACGCGCCCGCATTGTCCATTTCGCCGGAAAGCCGAGCCACCGATGATGCGTTCGGCCAAGCGGAATTTGTCCGCGACGCCACCGCGCCCTCGCAGCGGCTGTCCGCCCCCGTTCGCAACGCGTTGCAGGTGGATTCACCCGAGCAGTCCGGCGATTCGGAAGCACCACGCGTTCAGACTCAAGAAGCCCATCAACTGCTTGTCGCCCTTTCGCCGAAGGAATTGGTTCAGGCACTCGGGCGTGTTCCCAATTCGACCGCCGTTCTGGCTTTGTGCGGGTTGCCGCGCGCGAGCGCGGACGCGGCGCTGGCACGATTGACGAAAGCAAACGCCAAAGAAGTTCGCCGCCAAATGTTGACGCTGCAATCGCTTTCGCTGCGCGACATCGACCAAGCCAAACAGCGACTTGCCCAGGCGGCCGTGGATGCCGCCGTGAAACCCGCGTCGACGCGACGAGCCGCGTAATGGCACAAATTCTCAAATCACTGCTCAGCCGGCCCAAGGGTGCGGCATCCCCGGATGATACCGCGGGCCAAGTGGATACCGCAGGCCAAGTTGATTCCAAGGGCAAGCTTGATTCCTCAGGCCAGGCAACGCCGACACGACCGCCGGCAACGCATGTCGATCCGCTTGCCAGCGGTGCGGGCACGCCACGAGTGTTGTCGACGGACCCGGGATCGCGGGCCGCTCGCGATGTTTCCGGACTGGCCGGTTTCAACCTGGATGACCTGGCCGAAACCGGTCGCGAACAACTCCGCCAGGCACGCTTGGCGACACGGCAAATGATCGAGGACGCCAAGCGGGAGGCCGACCAGCTTCGCGAGTCCGCCAAGCAGGACGGTTATGAAACCGGCATCCGCGCGGCACAAAAGGACATCCAGCAAAAAATTGCCGCCGAATCGGCTCGACAATCCGCCGCCGCCGTCAAGCAACTGCAAGCCACCGTCGCGAATATTCGCAAGCGGCACGAGCAATGGTTGCAGCAGTATTCGGAAACTTTGGTCGACACCATCGTCGCGGCCACCGAACGAATCGTCGTTGACAAACTGACGCGTGAACCGGAGATCATCACCCGGTGGGTCGCCGAGGCGATCGCGTCGACTCGAGCGGCCAAGCAATTGGTCATCGCCGTGCATCCGGAAACGCTTGCCGAATTGGCCGAGCCGCTTGAAAGCATGCTGGGGGCTTCGGAAATTCCCGAGGGCACGACGCTGCTGCCCGACGAATCGCTGTCCCCCTCGGCCCTGGAAGTTCGCCAACCCGGTGGCAAGATCGAAGCGGGTCTGCATTCGCAATTGGAATTGTTATCGCGCCTGCTGGGGGGTCGCGAGGATTCGCCTGACGATGCACTGATTGACGAAAACGGAATCGACGGATGACCCAGAACGTTCCCAAACCCGATCCCTCGGCCGGCTTTGATTCGCAGTGGCCCGTGCCGGCGGCGGCCCTTCGTTCGCGGATCGAGCGTGCACCGCGGTACGAAGTCATCGGCAGTGTCGCGGCGGTCACCGGTTCGGCGATCGAAGTGCGTGGCATGACGGCGCCGCTGGGCGCGATTTGCAAATTGACGACCTCGCGTGGCCGGGCGGTGGACGCCCAGGTTGTTGGGTTTCGCGACGCGGCACCGATTTTGACGCTGCTGGATTCCATGCCCGCCGTTTCCGCGGGTGACGAAGTGCGTCTGGTCGCCTACGAATTGTCCGTGCCCGGCGGGCCCGGCTTGTTGGGCCGCGTGATCGATCCCCTGGGCCGGCCACTAGACGGCCGGCCGCTAGACGGGCGGCCGCTGACCAGCGGAGCGGCGATGACGGGAACGGGCGGATGCCGCGGCGCGACGGGTACAGGTGCGGGTTCGGACGCGGGTGCGGAGGGTACGGGTGCGGGCATCGTCCGCGTGCCGATCGAACGTGATCCACCGGCGTCATTGGAACGGCCCATGATCGACCAAGCCATGTCCACGGGCGTCAAGGCGATCGATACCTTGTTGACTTGCGGCCACGGCC
>JBCCRW010000479.1:0-3750 GCA_039201055.1 Planctomycetota bacterium
CCGGTTTTGGTAAACCGCCTGGTTCCACCATTCGGTAAACGTCACGCCAGACAGATACAAGCCGTTGGCCGACAGGACGCCGAAGAGCGTCAGGACGACATACAGGACCGGCCGCAGTCGCTTACCAATCGGGTGCTGGGGCCGTTTCTTGGTTACGGACGGCTTCTTTGCCTTGGGCCTTTCGCTGGTTTCGGGCTTGCTCAGCCGGGAAAGTGAAGACACATCGCCACCGGCGGCGTTTTCGCCGGACTCGGGCACCGGCGGCGGACTCGACAAGAACTCGGCGGACATGGGTTGGCGACGCGACACGTGGAATCTTACGCTGGCCAGCGGGAGGCGGTTCGTAGGCGACGGAGATGCCGCGGCAACACAACGGCTGACCTTCCACCATACCCGGCTGCGTACTGTACTGCTCAGCCGCGTTGAGCAACCGGAACCGGTGTGCCCGCGCAACCCCCCAATCTCTCGCAATCTTCAGTAGCGGCCGCTCGCCGCCCAAGTGCACTGCATCGCATGACTTCCCAGTATCAAGCATCCACAGTGTTGCCCGTCTCCGTCGAAGACGCGTTTGCGTACCACGATCGAAAAGGCGCCCTGAAACGTTTGATCCCACCATGGGAATCGGTGCGTGTGGAAAAAAGCGACAACAGTCTGCAGGTGGGCAGCCGCGTCGTGCTGCGGCAGAGCCTTTTTGGTATTCCGCTGCGATGGGTCGCCGAGCATACCGCGTACGAACCACCGACGCGTTTCGCGGACCGCCAGGTCAGCGGGCCGTTCGCCCAGTGGGAACACGAACATCGGTTCGAAGGGCTGAACGAACACTGCACCTTGACCGACGATATCCACTATCGGGCGCCCGGTGGTCCGCTGGGCCGAATTGCCGATGGTATCCTCATCCGCAAAACGATCGAGCGTATGTTTGCCTATCGGCATCGAATCACCCGTGACGATTTGGAACTGCAGTCCAAATACGAGCTTTCCCCCCAGCGTATCGCGATCTCGGGAGCAAGCGGGCTGCTCGGTTCGTCGCTGACGGCCATGCTGTCGCTGCTGGGGCATCACGTGCGGCCGATTGTTCGCGGTGAAGCCAAGGATGAATCCGAGATCGCGATTTGGCACGATGCCAAAGAAGTCGAGAAGCTGAATGACATTGATGTTGTCATTCATCTGGCGGGCAAACCCATCGCGGCGGAGCGTTGGAGTGAATCGGTCAAACAAGAAATTCGTGACAGCCGCGTCATCAAGACGCGATCGCTTGCCGAGGCCATGGCGAGTGTCCCCAAACCGCCGGCCGTTTTGCTGTGTGCTTCGGGCAGTGGCATCTATGGTGATCGTGGCGACGAAGTTTTGACCGAGGCTTCGGAGCTTGGCGACGACTTTTTGGCCGACGTTGCCCGGCAATGGGAGACCGCTTGCCAGCCCGCCTCGGCCGCCGGGGTACGCGTGGTCAACACGCGTTTCGGAATCGTGATGTCACCCACCGACGGTGCACTGGCAAAATGCCTGTTGCCGGCCAAATTCATGGGCGGCAAGCTCGGTTCGGGGAAACAATGGTGGCCCTGGATCGCGCTGGATGATGTCCTGGGCGGGCTCTATCACTGTATGGCGACACCATCGATCGAAGGTGCGGTGAACTTTACTTCACCCCAGCCCCTGCGAAACGCCGACTTCGCCAAGACACTCGGTGCGGTGCTTTCGCGACCGGCGGTTTTTCCCGCGCCCGCGTTTGCGTTGCGTTTGGCGTTGGGCGAGATGGCGGATGATCTGTTACTTTCCAGCACGCGTGCGATGCCGACAAAATTGAGCGAAACGGGATACCGTTTTCGCTTCGAGACCCTGGAGGATGCCCTGCGGTATTGTCTCGGGTGCAACCGCTTGGAATCATCCGTCACCTGAAGTACCGCTGTATCATGAATTCAAACGGCTGTTTCATTTTGAACTGCATCGCGACCTGGTACATGGTCGGGCTGATTTGGATGGTCCAAGTGGTCCACTACAACTTGATGGACCGGGTCGGTACCGAGGGCTTTGCGACTTATGAAACCGAACATTCTCGTTTGATCACGCCCATTGTCGCGATCCCGATGCTGATCGAATTGTTGACCGCGGCGGTGCTTTTGTGGCAGCGACCAACGGGATTTCCGCTGGCGGCCGCCTGGGTCGGATTCGGGTGCGTGATCCTGCTGTGGCTTTCCACGGCATTCCTGCAGGTTCCGTATCACGGGCAATTGACACAGGGTTTTTCGCAATCCGCGTACGAAGGACTGGTGCGTACGAACTGGATTCGGACGGTGCTGTGGTCCTTCCGCGGCGCGATGCTGGCGTACTTTTTGTACCAAGTGCTGACGAATAACACTCAAACGATCAACATTGCGTCGCCGTAGCTGTAGAAGCGATAGTCGTTGCGGATCGCTTCACGGTAGGATTCCAAAATCAAATCGCGGCCCGCGAAAGCGCTGATCATCACCAGCAGCGAACTTTTGGGCAGGTGAAAGTTGGTCATCAACGCGTCGACGGCGTGAAATTGGTAGGGCGGCCGGATAAACAAATCCGTGGGACCCGAAAACGGCTGCAGCTTGCCATCGGCGGCGGCCGTCTCCAACACCCGCACACTGGTGGTGCCCACGGCGATGGTCCGCCCACGCGCCCGTCGCTCGCGAATCGCTTGCACCGTTTCGGCGTCAATTTCGGCGATCTCCTCGTGCATTTGGTGTTCTTTCAAATGCTTGACCGAAATGGGCCGAAACGTGCCGATGCCGACGTGCAAGGTGACATGGAATGTCGCGATGCCGTGTTGGCGAATTTGTTCGATCAGCGGCTTGGTGAAATGCAATCCGGCCGTCGGCGCCGCGACGCTGCCGGGGCGATCGGCGTAAACGGTTTGGTAGTCCACCACGTCCGAATCCATCATTCGACCGTCGCGGATATACGGTGGAATCGGAACCCGACCGTATTTTTCCAGCCAGCGATCCGGCGGATCGTCAAGCGATAGATCATCGGGCATCCCGCCAACCGAATCGTCTGGTGCCAGCGGGCGTACCAAAAGGCCACCCGAATCGGTCCGCGTGACGACTTCCAAACGCATCGCGTCGCGTCCATCGCGGTCGCGGATGGTGATCGTTTCGCCGCTGGCCAATTTGCCCCGCGTTTTGGTAAGGACTTCCCACAATCCGGTCGTTGGGTCCCCGCGCAGAAACAGCCCCTGCCACAAACCGCGTGTTTGGGTGCGGTAGCCCATCAGCCGGGCCGGAACGACCTTGGAATCGTTCATGACCAGTGTATCGCCCGCACGCAGCACCTCGGGCAAGTCACGGATGTGGTGGTGTTCAAAACTGCCGCGGTCGCGATCGACCACCATCAGCCGCGCGTCCACGCGATTGGGCGTCGGTTCTTGGGCGATCAATTCCCGAGGCAGTTCGTAGTCGTAATCGTCGATCAATTCCATACGGGAATCCTACGTGAAGCGCGCGAAATGTCCTACGCGGCATCGACAATAAACTGTGGTGTGTCGTTTCCGGTGGGGGCACCTTTAAGTAGGCGAACGCATCGCGGTGCACCTCAAACTTCAACACATCCGAACGCCCGAAAAATCGGTTGGACCGGTTCACCACGCGGTTAGTGATCCCGGTTGGGCCGATACGCTCGACAAAATCATGACGACGCGGACCCGACAGTGGCATTTGTAAGCTAAGAATCAATATTCACTTGTGTAAAATCCGCACCTCCGTTGTGAAGGTCTTCCCGTGAAAC
>JBCCRW010000480.1:0-3737 GCA_039201055.1 Planctomycetota bacterium
ATTTGATCGCGCGAATCAAGGGAATCTGCAATTGCCGTTTCAACTCGCACAATTCCTCCAGTTTCTCATCGCCATGAAACTGTGCCGCATCCAACGCCAGGCGATCACAAACCCGCGCTACGTCGCCCGCGGGCGCATTGACAAACAAACCGATCACGCGGATGCCCGCCGCTTGGGCAAGTTTCGCAAGCTCGAGCGTGCTGGACGCGTCAGGGTCGACGTAGCGAACACTGGGTGGAAAAAAATTCAGTCCGATCGCGTCGGCACCTGCGGCGTGGACGGCTTCGATGTCCTTGGCCTGGCGAACACCGCAAATCTTGATCTTGAACACGTAGCGTCAAAGCCCTTCATGCAGCCGCTGATGGAATCGATCTTGAGCCCAAGTCCGCAAACGGTCGAAAGTCATTTTTGCGGGTTCGGATTATGCGTCCGCGATGCATCAGACGATATCGATTCCGTCGGATCAAGCAAATCGGCCCTTTCCCATGACGCGATTTCATCACCGGAGACATTGGCTCATGAAACCCGACTGGGGACGGATGACGCTGGTGTTTTTGTCGGTCTTCGTGCTGGCCCACGTCACACTGCGGCACCGGCACAACGCGGCACCGCAGGATGATTTGAGGCAACCGGATGATTCGGCGGCGAATTTACAGGCCGCCGAATCGATGCGTGATTGGCAAATCGAGACCGCGGCGTTTTATGCGGGAGCATCACGGGCTGATTTCGCGTCGGCGAAAAGCAATGCCCGCGACGGAACGACTAATGCCCGCGATGTTTGGAACAGGATCGAGGCTTCCAGCCGGCAACATCGCGACAAGTTAATCGTCGCCCAACGGCAGCACCAATCGCAGCATGATCGCAGGCGGATGGTGGGGCCCGCGCCACCACAGGCTTGGTCGAGTGCGGCCATCATTGCGTTGGCCATCGCGATGCCGCTCAGCCTGACTCGGCATCGAAACCTATCCCGACGAAAGCCGCGGAAGTCAAATTCCGCTGACGTCGCGAACGACAAAACGTCCTTCGGCGGCGATGTTTTGGAAAACGTTCGGCGGATCGACACCGAACACCCCATCCGCCTGACGCTGCCACCGGAATACTTCGATTTGCCGGGACAAACGCGTTCCCGTTTTTCCAAGCTGCTACGCGGATGGCTGCTGTTGGCCGGCTTGCTGGCCGCTGGATTTTTCTGGTGGGCCCAGGTTTCGCAAACGACGCTGTTTCGCCTTTAGCCGCTGGCGGGCAGTTTCGCCTTTAGTCGCTGGCAGACTTTGCCGATTGTATTAATCAGTCGCTTTATCCGGCCCGAGTTCCGACCTGATCGGCGGCTCGAATCTCCCCCCGCTTCCTTTGAACGCCCGAGATCCCTTCCATGACGACCGAATCGACCGCCGCGTTCCCGTCTTTCCCCGCTCCCGCGCGTTACCTGGCGATCGGATCGGCCAGCGAAGCGGTGACACGGATTGGCGCCGCGATTGCCGCCAAAGAGGCCATTTCGTTGTTGATCGGCCCTCCCGGTTTGGGCAAATCACTGTTGCTGTCGGTCGTCGCACGCCTGCACGACGCCTCACACGACGTTGTCGTTCTCAACCGCGCCCCCATCAACGACGAACCCTCGCTACTGCGCCACCTGCTGCATCAACTGGATGCATCGGAGCAGAACGATCCGCATCTGGCCTTGTCACAACGCGTTTGCGGAAAATATTCGAAGCCACAGGGGCTGCTGTTGGTTGTCGACGAGGCACAGTCGCTGGACGCCGCCGTCTTGGAAGCGCTACGTCGCGTGACCAACATTTGTGATGAAGCGGGCGTGCGCCGGGTGATGGTCGTGATGGCCGGTGGTCCCAAACTTGACGAAGTCCTGGTCGATCCCGCCCACGAAGCATTCGTGCAACGCGTGGCGACGCGTTGTTATCTGCATCCGCTTAATCTGGCCGAAACGACGCAGTACATCGAACAAAATCTCCATGCCGTTTACGGCGACGAATTGACGATCAATCATTCGGCCATCGGCAGCATTCAACACGCCGCCGCCGGCGTGCCGCGATTGATCAACCAATTGATGTCGACGTCCATCGCTTTGACGCTCGACTCGGATCTCCAGTGCATTGACTTGAATACGATCGACGCCGCCTGGGCGCAATTGCAGCAATTGCCCAGCCCGATGTTGGAGCCACCGCAATTGGGTAACGCTCCGCAAGCGAACCCCGCCACCACCAGCGTCGAAGCTGGCGGTGTCAACACGAGCAGCGCCGAAACGAGCGTCGAAGTCAGTACGGTCGAATTTGGCCCGCTGCGGGATATCGACGAAGATTCGGCTTGTGATGCGACCTGTGAAGGTGAATCGCTCGCGTTTTCCGATGCCAACGTGACCGATTGTGTCAACATGGCCAGCGAATCGAGCGAACCCATTAGCGCCGACGAACAAGAAGTTGAATCGGAGGTCGAAACGCCTTCGGCCGATGAGCTCTTTGGTGATTTCGAGCAGGAGGAAACCGTTGATGTGCCGCTGGCCATGCAGCAGGGCCAAGTGGAGACCGTTACGAATGTTGCGGCGGAAACCATGGCTGGTTTCACCGCGGATTTCGATTCGACTGGCGACTCCGATTCGACTGGCGATTCCGAATCGCTCGAGTCCATGTTGCACGAGGAAATCGTTTGTTTGTCGGGCGCGGTTGAAGAAATGACGGCCACCAACGAGGAATTTGGCATCGGACTGGTCGACTTCGAAGACCCCACGGAAGCAAGCGATGAAATCGCTCCGGTCGATTCGCCCGAATTAGTTGTGCATGGCGACGGCATCACCCTGGAAAACGACGACATCACCCCCAGCGATGCGGACTACATCGACATCGAAGTCACCGACCAAGACGCCGCCGCCGAATCGATTCGCCTATCCAGTTTCGACGGCAACGCTCAGTGGATCGACGAACCCGCCGACGTGACGGCCGAAAAAATGACTTTGGCCGACCAGACGATCCACCATGGAGATTCGGCAACACTTGCGATTCAGGACGACCGCGACATGTTGGTGGTCGAAGAGGGCATCGAAATCCGTGAGGAATCCGGTACCGATTGTGAAGTGGAAACGCACATCATGGACAAGACGGTCGACTTCCAGGCGATGATGAATCGCATGCGAACGGGGACCTAAACGGGGACGCGTTTGTTGAACCAAAACGAATCCTTGGACCGGAGAGCGGTTGTGGATGCTTCGACGGGCGATCGAGTGGTTGGCGATCAGGGTTTTCTTCGATTCGATTCGCCGCACGCGTCGGCATTGGATTCGCCGTCCCGCATGTCCTTCGCCGGTGATCTGCAATTGCCGGAATTCATTGCTTGGGTTCGCCAGCGGATGTTGGGCCGGGCATTGATCCCGACGTTGATGTTGCCCAATCGTTGGATCCCCCGCGAATGTTTTTTTGCCGAAGCGATCGCCGCGTATCGGCCGCCAATCCGCGGCGGCCCCGCGGCACAGATGGAGTGCCTGACGCACGGCCTGTCGTGGGTTCGGTCCAACCGTTTGCGGCGTCGGGTGCGGAAGTTCAATCGACTGAATCTTTCCGTTGCACCGACAACGGATACCGCAAAGTCCGAAACCGACCGGTTGGCAAGCAAGACAACAGAGTCGGTGCGAGTGGTCGAGTGCATTGCCCGGCCGAGCGAGATCCCCAGGTTGGCGTTGGTGTGGGGCGACCCCGCACTACCGCCCTGGGCCTACCCGGTGCGGCTGCGTG
>JBCCRW010000481.1:0-3663 GCA_039201055.1 Planctomycetota bacterium
CTGACAAATAGCTCGACATGACTAATGTCTTCACGCTGAAGGTCCCACTTGAATTGCAGGCCTTGGTTGCCGTGCCCATCGGCCAAGGGGCTGATCAGCTGCAGCCATGAAATCTGTGCCGATGCACCCTGCGGCGAACCGCCCGTTGCAACGGGGCCGTTGGGATTGTTTTCCTGCCCATTTGGGACACCGAATACAAATTGTCCCGAAGTGACATTGGATTGTTCGTGCAAAATTCGAAAATCCGCACGAACGTCAATCTGCGGATTGCCCAGTTCCAAATTGTAGGCGTTGTCGACAATTTGATTCAGCTCGCGACGCAACAAGAGGTTTTCATCCGTCGCTTCGATCTGTTCGGCGATGGCATGAATGTCGTAGGCGAAGACGGCACCGGGACCCAGCAAACGACGATGGGGGACGTACAAAAATCGGCTATCCGCACTGACCACCGGGTTGTCCGGAAAGCCACCGGGGATCGGTCGCGTCGCGGCCACCAAGCGTGGGTTCTCACCCAAGGGATCCGCAATGATGCCAATCGTATTGCCACCAGGAATGTCACCCGAAAACGGATTTCGTGACGCGATGAAGGTATCGGGACGACTGAAACTGGTCACAAAACCAAACTTTGCATCCGGAGTGATCACCACACCCTGGGCATCGTTAACATCCAAATAGTCGTCGGCCGGTCCCAGGTTCAAGGGAACGTATCGAAGACTCAGTTCCGGTGCTTCCACGCTGCTACCGGTCAAAGTCGCAATGCCGAAACCTTGGACATCGCTGGACCGATTGGCGATCACCAGCCGATCCGCCGCCGGCGTGCGGGCAATGTGAACCGTTTCCTGGCCGGATGGGAAAGATCGAACTTCGTTCCAATACACCGGGTCGACGCTGACCCCGACCACAAAGTCATCCGGTCGTGCGGCGGGTTCGATGGCGACCGCGATGATGCGACTTTCTTCCTCTTCAAACGGGGCGTCCTTCAAAAAGCCGCGATTGGGCGCCGTCACCAGCAACCACCGCTGGGAGGCGTCGACCGTGGCCGCGCGAAGACCGAATCCCGCATCTTCGACATGGATCGTATGCACGTGTCGGTGATACGTCGGGCTCGAGGGGTGGATGTCAATCACGTAAATCCGGCCACCGGCATTTTCGTCGGTGACGTACGCGTAGGTGTCGGTCCCATCCACGGCGATCCAGTACGGCCGCGCACCGGGGGGCAATGGGATGGCGTCCACCGTCGGTTCGGCTTCGGGATTGGTATCCAGTTCCGGGTTGGGAACCTTGACACTCCGTAGGGCCATCGCGTCGATCACGCTGACCGTTCCATCACCCCGGTTGGCGACGTAAGCTCGGGTGTTATCGCTGGTCACGGCCGTGCTGCGGGGGCGATTCCCGACGGGAATGTTCGCGGCGTTCTGGATCGTCGCGCCGATCTCCTGCGTCGTCGCGTCGTCTCCGGCGTCACCCAGCGTGATCGCGTTGACCTGATCGGTGCCGCTATTGGCGGTGAAGACGTAAGTCGCCTGCGGGGTCAAACGCAGCGGCTCGCTCGCCCGCTGCGACGATACGGTTGCGGACTGGCCGGGTACTGAAACCGATTCGGTCAAGCGGAGCGAGATTTCCGCGGTCCCCAGCGCCATGTCATCGGGAATCTCCGATAGCACTTTGCCATCTTCAATCTCGGCCTCCACGAAACGCTGCCGGCCGCCGGCGGAAAACTGAACGATCACGCTGTCATCGTTGTTCAACCCGGTTCCCAGGAATTCCACCCGAGGCGGCTGGCCGTCGTCGCCGCCGATCAACCGGGCGGCGGTAATCGGGATTTGGTCCGGCGATGAAGCGGGGGCCTCGATGACGGCGTCAAAGGTGCCGTAACCCGTTTCCGAATTGATTTCGACCCCCACGTCGGTGAATTGAAAATCCCCCTCGGGCGTCAAGCTGATCACTTCCAAGGACGAAATGTCCACCGTGGTCGCCAGGTAAGACGCCACCGCCGCAATTCGCGGCCCACCCAATCCGGGTGTCACGATCGGCGTGATCGCGCCGGGATAGGTCGCGGTCAATCGGCCACGAATGACGTTAACGCCCGCCAAGGGACGCGATGCCAAATCGCCCCACGTAATCAGATGCACGCCTCGCTCGCGTGTTCCCGGCCAAGGCGGACTGTTGGTGTACGCAAACCCGTCGGCTTCGACCGTCGCGACTTCGTCCTGGAACCAGACCACGCGGGTTCCCCCGTCGCGGGTGGGAACTTCGCCAACGCGAAAGACAAACACACCCTGGCCCGGCTGCAAACCGGAGGCCGGAATCCTCAGCTGCATCGGCTGGTTAACGGATGCCTGTTCAAAGTCCAGCTCAAAGGATTCCAGAAAGTTCCAGCCTTCGGGGACCGGGATCGGCAATTGGCTTTCATCAAGCGGCTCGATCGAAACCGCCTGCGGATGGGTCAGAGCGTTGGGTGGCACCGTCACCACGGTCCCGGCAGAAGATTCGATCGCGCCGCCTTGTTGATCCAGCGAACTTCCGCTTGCCACGGGCTGCGCGACTCGAATCGGCACGCGCGATACCGCGCCATTGCGGATCACAATCAAGGTGGCGGTCCCCGCCGATTTTGCGGTCACGTTTCCATCCTCGGAAACCTGCAAAATGTCCTCGTTGCTGACAAAGTATCGTGTCCCCGATTCCGCGGACGTCAGCAACACTTCCTCGTCGACGGTGACCCGCATTTGACGCGACTGACCGGGAACCAGCGTCAAGGCTGCCGGATGCACGGTCAAGCCGCGAAGCAATTGGGGTTGATCGGCCAATTCGACCTCTCCGACAACCACCGGGACCGCATCCAGGACTCCGTCCCGCCGCGCCACGACGATATCAAAACCTGTCGAAACACCGGAGATGTTGCCGCTGGCATCCACTTCCGCATTTCCCGTCTCGGTCGACAGCCCGACAAAATCTGCCGGAATGTCGACACCATCCTGATCCTCGAAGTCTCCATGGAATCCCAGCGTTTGAGCTTGTCCGGTATCCAATATCACGCCGCCGCGACGCTCGAATCGAAGTTCCCGCAGCGGCGCGTCCGAAATGGTGATCGAAACGGATGCCGTGATTGGTGCACCGAAGGTGTCGGTCGCCGATAATTCGATCGTCGCGGGATCGCTGCGGCCGATGGCGGGAATAAATACCAGCCCCAACCCGTCCGCGGTCAGCCGAGCGTCGCCGCCAATGACCGAAACGATGGACGCATAGACGGCATCGAAGTCCGCGTCGGCAAACAAATCACCAATCGCAAATGTTTTTGCCAAATCGATATGGGTTTGGCGAGGCGGCGAATCGGTCCCCATTTGCCGCGTTGTCGGTGCCGTGTTGGCAACGAATCCGAAGTTCTGACGTAGCAATCGCAGATCGGCATCGTCGATCACACCGTCTCGGTTCCAATCCGACTCCGGTTCAAATTCCTGATCGTTTTCGTCAACACCCAGCCTCGTTTGGATCGCGTCGGCGTCGGACAGGTTGACCAGCCCGTCGGTGTTTTCATCACCAACGACATGCAAGGTCAAATCCAACGACGTGATTTCTACGGCCGAATGCGTGATTTCAAGGACTTGGGTCCCGGGCCGAGTGATCGAGGCGAAGTGATATTGTCAGCTTTTGGTTTATGAAGAC
>JBCCRW010000482.1:0-3661 GCA_039201055.1 Planctomycetota bacterium
GGGCTACAACATGCCGTGCCTTCGGCACTCAGGCTACGAGCCGGGTCGGTGCACCAAGACGTTTTCTGGGGAAGGAAACGTTCTCTGACGCGGGCGCGTCGCTGTCGCCACACCTTCGGCTCACCCGCCCGCGCAAGTGAACCGGGATTCCGGCTTCTGGCGAAGGCCGGCTACAACCCGTTCACGTTCCGGCTTCTGGCGAAGGCCAGCTACGTTATTTGATCCGAGTGTAAGTCACTTCGACCGCTTTGGCTTCTTGGCCGGTGGGGGTGATGTTGTAAGCGGTGATCACCAGTTTGTCGTCGCCCTGAGGCTCATACTCGGTCCGCCATTTCCAATAGTCCTGCTTCGGTTCCATCCGGTATTTGCCAAGGACGACGAATCCCTTGCCCTCCTCGAGCGCTTTGCCGACGGAAAACATGATCGCATCACGCATGTGAAACGTGTCAAACCAGGACACCTGGAACTCATCGTCCGCCGCATTGTAGGCAAGCGTTTCTTCCCCGCTGCGTGGCTTGCCCTGGAACGAACCCTTGTAGGTGTGTCGAAAAACTCCGGTTCCGGCGACGGCTTTGATTTCCCCGCTCACCTTCGATTCATCCGGCTGGACACCCGGTCGAAGCCACACTTTGCACTCGCCTTCCCACTGACCCACGATTTGTTCAAGCATCTTCTTCACCTTTGCGTCTTGAGCCACGACCAAATGACTACACAACCCGCTCAGGGCCACAAAAAGAGCTGCAACGATTCGTGTGTTGAACACCATGATCTCCGGAAGCAAGGTTTTGTCAGTCTGCAATCACACGCCTGTTATAAGCAAATCGGATTGTCATATTGCCCAAAACCCCTGCTTTTCCCAAATCAGCATTTTCAAAAAAATTCTTTGAAGACGGGATAGATGACGCTTTTCGCCGCTTCTGGCCGGGTGAACGGGCGTGCCAAAGGAAGTGACCGCGAAAGACTTTCCGAAAGCCCGAAATAACCCACTTTACTTAATCGTTATGATCGCCACGCTTTCGCCCCGGGTGGCCACGGATGTTCCGTCACGGCCACCGACTTCTATTCGCGATCGATGGTGTATTCCATGCGTTGCATTGGCTTCCGGTGTATCGATTCCACGGTATCCGCGGATGATTCCGCAGCGGTTCTCGTTCGCCGCCTGGCGATCCTGTTGGGGACCATGACACTCGGCTTGAGCATCCACGGGGCGGCGTTTGCTCAGCGTACCTATTCAAGCGTTCCGGCCTATCCAAGCATTCCGGCCCAAGGTTTCGTGAACACGGGAGCTGCAAATTATCGAGTGGTGAATGCTGGCGTCGCGCAGGTCTCCAACGGGATCACTCCGCTTCAAACGACCATGCGGATTCAGCCTACCGTGCGAGCTTTCCCGGCCGCGACATCGACAACCGCGTACCAGCCGACAGGCGTTTACCAGCCGACAAGCGCTTACCAGCCGACAAGCGCTTATCAGCCGGCAACCGTTTACCCGTCAACGAACGTGTACCGGCCAACGACCGCGTACCGACCCGCAGTCACGTCCCCTTCGCCAATCGCGTCCCCGTCGACAATCGCGTCCCCGTCGATACCCACGGCGAGATCAACACCCGCTTACCGATCGACACCCGCCTACGCGTCCTCCAACGCGTATGGAACGATGGGCACATCGAGCACGCTGACGGCCAGTCGCGGCGGAGGCGTGCAAAACGTGCTCTCGGCGCTCAATTCGCAACGTTCGCGGCAGGGTCTTTCGGCGTTGCGCTACGATCCGAGCTTGCAGGCCGTCGCCGCTCGGCGTGCCCAGCAAATGGCGTCGATGGGCTTGAAGTCACACCCGCCAGGTTCGTATGCACCGGGTACCCATGAAGGCGTGGGTTGGTCCAGTTCCTATTCTCCCGGCGCGGTGCTCGCTTGCTACACCTCGGACCCGAATTTGCGAGTCGCGGGGGCGGCGATGGCACGCGGCCGCGATGGCGTCTATTTCGCGGTGGTGTATCGCTAGGGCGTGTATCGCTAAGAATCGGGCAGTCGCTTTTTTGCGTCGTGGACGAGGCGACGAGTCCGCGGCGCCCGGACTCGTCGCCTCGTCCAGTATTCGCCGTGGCTCTTGTCGCCGTGGCGATCGCAGCGGCCTCGGCCCTGCCCTTGGCCGCTGATCAATCGGGCGGCAATCAACCGGGCGACGAAAACGCAAGCCAGGAAAATGCTCGCCCTAAAAACGCAAGCCACGAAACAGCGAGCCCCGTTCCGGCGGATCCTCAGCTGGACGCGAGCATTCGCTATCTGGTCAATTTAGGACTGCGGCGTTTGCCCGCGGTCATCGAGGGCGATAAGGATTGGGGCAAGACCAAGCAGGTCTTTGCCGGTGTCGACGTTCGTTTTCGCGGCGGCAAGCTACAAACCCATCGTAAGTACCGTGATGTCGACCATGGTCGCTGGATTCGATACAAGGTGTTTCTGCCGGCGATCCCGGCGGGCGGCAAACCGTCTTTGGACCAACTTCCGCCCGGCCAAACCATTCGCCTGGACACCCCGCAAGTCGTGCCCGCCGATGGGCTGCAGCGTCGCTATCTTTTTGGGGGACAGGTGGAAACGCCGATCCGATTTGAGGTCCGCATTCAGCGTCACGTCCGAGGATTGCGGTTGGCCAGCGTGACCGTCAAAGGCAAGGCCAAGCTGCGGCTGAGCACGCGCTTGACCTTGGGCATCGGCCTGGATTACCTGGTCGTGCCGCCGGCAGCCGTATTAGATCCCAAGGTCGAAGCCGCCAAGCTTGAACTTTTGGGCTTCGAAGTGGACCGGGTCAGCCGCGTGGGCGGCGATGCCGCGGAATTGTGGGGCGAAATCGCCCAGGAAGTCCTGATCGAACGACTCGTCGAAGCTCAGAGCGATCGTTTACCGTCCAAACTCAATCGCGCCATCGACAAGAAACGCGATGAACTGCGGTTTTCGATCAGCGATTGGATTCGCGAAGAATGGGCGGCCAGCGCCGCAGCCCCAAACAGCACCGACGAAAACAATAAGTCAGCGGCCAAGGAATAGCCGTAGAACGGAATCGCGGCAACAAAGCAGGACACCAAACCGGCTGCGGTGAGCGGATACCAGGGGCTTAGCCAAACGCCCAGGTTGCTGACGATAAAGAACGTCGTGGAGGCGACCACGGATGCGGTGGGCACACGCAGCCAGCCCCACAATGCGGCGATCCGTGTGGCCGGTCGCGCGGGGATCTGTGAACCCGGTCGCGCGGCGATCCATTGGCCAATGGGCACCGAAAGCGTCATGCCCAGGTAGACCGCGATCATGATCGTCGGCGAATAAAAGCCGAGCCCCCGGACGCCCAAGAGTTGGCCCGCGGCGTCGCTGATCAACATCGCCGCCAGCGGTGCAAAATAGCGCAGCTTGCCCGAGCAATGTGCCCCCAAAAACAGCCCCATCGCGGCGACGCAGGCGACATTGGGCGGATGCGGCAGGAAGCGACTGGCAGCGACCAGCAGAACCAAAAGGAAAGGCATGTTGTGATGGGTGAAGAGGGAGCGGGTTCCAGCCGCGGGGACGACCGCGGCCCGCAGCGGAGCCGTGGGGAACGCAGCGGAGCCGTGGGGAACGCAGCGGAGCCGTGGGGAACGCAGCGGAGCCGTGGGGAACGCAGCGGAGCCGTGGGGAA
>JBCCRW010000483.1:0-3657 GCA_039201055.1 Planctomycetota bacterium
GTCGCTGTATGTCGCCGACCCCAAACAGAAAAAGGTTTATCGCATCGATCGAAAGACGGCGAAAATCACTCAGACCTATTTACCGTGACGCGGTTCCAATTTGCCGTGACACGCCCCAATTTGCCGTAACACTTTCCAAACGCGATTTCAGTCAACCAGTGGTCCAAAGAAAATCGCGTTGATCAACAAACGCTGCGTGCCCTTCCAGAAACCTCGAAACGATGGGTTGTCGTTGATCACAATGATCCGCCCGTACCCGTTGGGTACCACGACGACGCTGGCACTTTTTGAAATGGCCGCGACATTGGCATCCGACGCGTAACCGGCCATCAACGGGCTTGGGGTATAGATGCCGGGGTTCAGGTACGCGCTGCGGGACAGCGGCAGATTGGCGGTATGGTTCCGGAACACGGGCAACGTGTCGTGCGGATACCCGAAGAACAATGGATGCGTGCGATCGATGCGGGTTTCAAAGATGCTGCCGCTAATCAAACGCAGCGCCCTTTCGGTGGAACGCGAATTGAATGGCTGTTGTTTGCTCGTTTCGCTTGGGGCGCTAAGCTTTTCTTCGCTTTGACTCGTCGTTGCATCGGAGTCATTAACCACAGCGTCATTGGCCGCGTTCATGCCGCCGAGTTGATCGAGTCGATCGCGTGCACCCCGACCTGTCAACACAATCGTCCCGCCGTCGCGGACCCACGCGCGTAGGTCATCCCAGCCGGACGACGTCAAATCATACGATCCCGATGGCATCAAAAGCGTCGTGTATTCGGACAAGTCGGTGCGCCGGAGCCGCGAATTGGGTAGCTTGGTCAACGGGATCGAAAATTCCGTGTCCAGCAGATGCCAAATTTCGCCCACTTCGTATTGCGAAATCCCGGGACCGACCACCGTTGCCACCTTGGGTTTTTCCAGCACCGGAAATTCACTGCTGCCTAAATCAAATCCGATTGGGGTCAAACTTGTCGAAACCGGCTGCACGAAGACGCCGGTATCGGCACCCTGTTTCAAGATCGTGCGAATCTTGGCCGCGTCGATGTCTTGCGTGCCCAGATGAACCTGCAATGTCCCGCCGGCAAAGGTGCGGTCCGAATCGGCCGTGACCAATCGATCCATCGCGACCCGAACCCGCACGCCCGCATCGAGCAGTTTCCAAGCCAGGCGCGGCGCCGCATCGTCGGTCCAATCAATCAAATACGCCAAGTCATCTGCGGCGCTCGAAAACTTGCTTGGAAAAACCTGGTCCAATTCGACAGCCTGCAAAGCTTCATCGGGCAGCGGACGCCGTAACGCGCGTTCATCCAAGTTGAACGCCAGTGGCAAACACCAAGTGCTGACGTCGTAAAAAATGTTTTCTTCAAACGATTGAAGCCGCATCCGCAAGGATTTTAGGAAGCGGTACTCGGCTTGATCGGTGGGCACGACCAACGAGTCTTTGGTCAGCGTTTCGTCGCCGTACGCAATGTCGGATTTCAGCCAATAGCAATCCAGTTGATGCCGTTTAAGCACTTCGGCAAACGCTTGCAGACGCGAACGATTGTTGGGGCACGTGTAAACCAACGTGCGGGTGTCCTGCTGCCGCGCCTGGTTCATGGATTCTTGATAGAACGAACGCTTGTACTCCAGCAGCTCGCGACGCATGTCGGTGGTCGCTTGCAAACTGGACAGCGACGTCGCGAATTGGTTGGCGATCGTCTCGTGAAACGTCAACAAGCCGTCCTGGTTGCGTTGCACTTGCCCACGCGAGCTGGCCTGTTCGAACAGGATGCCGACGCCGCCGTGCAGGTCCGGATATGTCGAACCCTTGCCCATATAAAAGTCGTCGAATCGTTCTTCGGTGTAGTACAGCGAACCCCGTTGATCGAGTGCCTTGGCGTGATACTTTCCAAACGCCCGCGTCAGCTCGATGTTCTGCTTGGGTGTGTACGGGTTGGTGCGTTCTGGGATGCCCGGTTGGAAGAAGTAGGTCGAATTGGTGCCCATTTCGTGGTAGTCCAAAACGACATTGGGCTTCCACTGATGGTACTTTTTCAGCCGGCTGCGACTTTCCGGATGCACCGCCGGCAGCCAATCGCGGTTCATATCAAACCAGTAATAATTAACACGCCCGCTGGGCCATCCTTGGTTGTGTTCAATATCGTTGGGGTCGGGGTTGGGTAAACGCCCGCGATAGCGATTGGCCCAGTCGGCGAAGCGCTCGAAACCATCGGGATTCAAACACGGGTCCAATAGGATCACGCACTGGTCCAAAATCCGATCCATTTCGGGACCCTTCGCGGCAGCCAAGTAGTGCGCCACCAGCGGCGTGACGTTGGTCGCCGACGGTTCATCGCCGTGAACGCCGTAGCCCATGTTGATAACCGCGGGAAGGTCTTCGACGTTGACGTCGTCGCTGGTCGATGGGTCAGCCAATTGAAGATGGGCCGCGCGGATCTCTTCGATTCGCTCGCGGTTTTTGGCACTGGTGATGGTCAGCATCACCAGCGGCCGCCCGCCATGCGACTGGCCGAAGATCTCCAACGAGATTCGCTCGGATTGTTCGGCTAACAATTGCAGGTAGGCGACCACCTGGGCATGCGTCAAATGCCGCTGGCCAATTTCGAATTTCAGGAATGATTTGGGTGTCGTCAGGGTGTCGTCGAAGTCGATTTCATCCGGCCAAAACTGCGTTGGCAATTCGCGATCCAGATCGGCTTCTTGAGCAAATGATGGAACCGTCAAATTTGCAACAAACAACGCGTGACAAATCAACAACAGCGGAACCAGACGATGCATCCAGGCACTCCGAAAAAGGGTTGGGCAAGCAATGCGGGCAGTATAGTTGGCCGCTGGCCAGCCGCCGCCGCCTCGCGAAACCCAAAGCAACCCGCCTCAGAGTAGCTCGCCTCTCCGAGGCGAATTAAAAAGCAACTCGACTCAGAGTAGCTCGCCTCTCCGAGGCGAATCAAAAAGCAACTCGACTCAAAGTAGCCCTGCCTCTCCGAGGCGAATCACAAAAGAAGCCTCGGAGAGGCGAGCGACTTTGCCGTCGCCAAGCGACGACAGGAATTGGATGCTGAACGCCGCCTTTGCATTTTGAAGTTGCCCAATTCCGAAGATGCGATACCATCGAATACAGGCAACGTTCACATTGTTGATGTGTGAGGGCGAGGATTCTTCCTTTAGGTTTATTATTGTCATCGATGCCATTAATTGTTGGAAACCCGAGGCCAGCGGTCGTGAGTGACGTTTTACGCGGCATCTTGCTGGCCATGTCGATTGTGATGCTTTCGGTCATGACCCCATTGCCAACGCGGGCTGAGGATCAAGCGTCGAAATCGGTCGTCGATCCGGCGTCCCGAACCCGCGAAGATGCCCAGCGTCATTTTGCGACCAAGGTGCTACCGCTGCTGAAAGCAAAGTGCTTCGTGTGCCACGGCGAAAAGGCGGACGATGTGCGGGGTGAGTACGACATGCTTTCGCGTGGGTCATTGATCCGCGGCGGTGAAACCGGCGAAGTGGCCTTGATCCCCGGCAACCCCGACGACAGCGTTTTGATGCACTCGATTCGCCGCGAGTACAACGACATGCCACCCAAGGAAAACGATCGACTTAGTGAAAAAGAGATCGGCTGGGTCGAGCAGTGGATTCGCGACGGTGCGGTTTGGCCCAGCGAGA
>JBCCRW010000484.1:0-3656 GCA_039201055.1 Planctomycetota bacterium
ATTCAGCGGACGCATTACTCCCTCGGCTCCGTTGCGTCCCGTTTTCGAAAACCGATTTGAAACGAGTTGGTCGATGGAAGAGCTTGCCGAAATTCGAAGCTTACTCGGGCGTCCGGATTTGCCGAAGATTGCCGAGCGACTGAACGCCGCTCTGCACGACGAACGCGAACGAAGAATGAAGTTTCGGCGGGAGTTGAGCCCAAGTGTGAAGGCCGAATTCATCGGCGGTGAAACGGTGATGCATTCACCCGCAAAAGCCCGCCACCTGCGAGCAACGGAGCGACTGAGCAAACTGCTTTCCACCTTCGTCGATCGGCAGCGCCTTGGCGAAGTGTTTTCCGAAAAAGCTCTCGTCTGCCTGACGCGAAACGACTACGAGCCGGATATCTGCTTTTTTGGAAATGAAAAGGCTTCACAATTTGAATCAACGACCATGGAGTTCCCGGCGCCGGATTTTGTCGTTGAAGTGTTGTCCGAATCCACGAAGCATCGCGATCGTGGCGTCAAATTTGATGACTATGCGGAACACGGTGTCGGCGAATATTGGATCATCGATTGCGAAGACGCATCGCTCGAGCAGTATCTGCTGGAGCCGGAGGCTCGCCAATTCCTTTTAGCGCGCAAATTGACCGAAGGTGAAATCGAATCCGCGGTGATATCAGGATTCCGAATCCCCGTACACGCTATTTTCGATCGCGAAGTGAATCAGAAAACACTACGCTCGATTTTGGCGTGACGTTTCCTCCGATGCATCGACCAATCTACCCTGAGCTAACCACCAACGTGCACGGGGCGAACCGCAGACCTACTTGATCGAGGCGAGGTGCTGTTGCTTCTGCTCGAGCCGACTTACGACCTTGGCAACCGCTTCGTGAGCAGCAGACGCTTCGGCAAGCGCATTCTGGGCGGCTTCGACACCTGCCAGCAATGCGGCTCGACCGGGCTCCAACTTCTTCGCCTGTTCGGCAAGTGATTCGCGATGATGGCTTGCGGCGGCAATCTGCTTGCTCAATTGCGGAATCGATTTTCTCTTGGCGATCAAAGCACTCAGATGGGCGACGTATTTTTCCTCGGATTCGAGCGGTGCCAGAACTTCGTTGCCACCGTTCTTGGCTTGGACTCGTGCCGCGATCACCGCATCCATCAAGTCGCGGCCTGCAGCGGTTTCCGTCTTGATCGACGCGATCGTTTCGGTCCGTTGTTTTTCCAAGGCCGACCGTTGCTGCTCCGCTTTGGCGATCTGATCCTTGACGGACGCGATGGACTGGTCCAGCTCGCTCAACTTGGCCTTAGCACCGGCCAGCGCTTGTTGGGCCTGGTCCAGCTCGCCGGCCAGCGGAGCCAGTTCCTTCCGTTTGGATTCCAGCGATTGCTGGGTGCTGGTGATGCGGACCGAAACGGGCGGCGGGTTGGCGGCCAGTGTCGTGTGCTGGTCAGGATTTTCGGTCGACATGGAAACGACCAAGCCATTCCAATCCCCCGCGATCGCTCGTTTGCCGTCGTGCGAAATGGCGACCTCGAGAACTTCATCGCTCAGGGTTCGCAGGTCGCGGATCTTGTTGCCATCGGCGGCAAACAATCGGACACGGCGATCGGCCGAACCGGTCACCAAACGGCCGGAGTGATCGATATCGATCGCGGTGACGGCACCGCCGCCAACGTTAATGCTCTTGATCTGCTTGCCAGAATTGACATCCCATAAGCGAAGCGTTCCGTCCTCCCCGGCACTCGCCAGGACATTCGAATCATCCCGCCACTTCAGTGCCCGGATCGCCCCCTTGTGCCCGGGCAGGTCCAGGTATTGTCGTCCGGTATCGGCCTCCCAAACGTGAAGCCCTCCGCTACGATCCGCCGATGCGACCAAAACACCATCGGGACTGAACGCAACCGCGTAAATCCAGTCGGTGTGTTTCTTGATGTCGAACAGCAACGAACCATCGGTTGCGTCAAAGATCCGAAGCATCTTCTGGGGGCCGCCGAGTGCGACTCGTTGCATGTTGTCATTGACGTCGGCTTCAAAAACCGTATCCAAATCATCGCCGACGCCGGCCACCCGCCCGCCGGTCCGCATGTCGTAAACGGCGGCAATGCCCCGAACGCTGTGTTCACCGCCACCGGCGACCAGGAACGCCCCATCGCGACTGAACCGAAGCGACTGTGGGATGCCTTCTTCAAAGGGCAAAACTCCCAACAGTTCATTCGTATCGGTGTGATACAAGACGATTTGGCGTTGTCCGGCAATTGCCACCAGCGGCGCCCACGGGGCTGTCGCGATGGCGGTGATGGCACCGGCACGCTCGGTAACGACGGGGACGGTTTGGGGAATCGTCATAGGCGGCATCACACCACCACCCTCGGGGCGTCCCAACGACGTGGTCACGGCCGCGAGTGCGTTCTTCTTTTTCTCTTTGGCCTTGGAGCTGCTGTTTTCGAGGATGCCACCTTCGATCCAAGCCCGAATGATTTTCAGTTCCTTGGCCGGCAGCTTGATCTCGCTGGGCGGCATCACGGGCGTGTCGTCGTGATTGACCAACTGCCACAGGCGGCTGGCGTCCGGATCGCCGTCGCCATCAATCACGTCGCCGCTGCCGCCACCCTCGATCATGGCCCCGAACGAATCGAGCGCCAAACCACCACCCTTGTCGCCCTGGTTGTGGCAATGCATACAGTGTTGGCGAAAGATCGGTTTGACATCATCCTCGTAGGTGACCTTTCTCGCCGACTTGCCGTCGATGGTTTGTTCGGCGGCAGAATGGGTCGCGAATGAAAACGCGAAAATCACGCTCAAGACATGCAAATAGGACTTTCGAATCATGGGATGCATGTTGTGTTGAAAGAATGTTTTTCGATCCGGCGTTGTTGCTCGAGCCATTGTTTTTTAATGGTTGAAAACAAATTCGCGACTGTTGAGCACCGCCCAGTAGATGTCTTCTAGTTCAATCCGTCGTGCGTTGTCGTCAGGCAACGATTCCATGTTGCCGAGTAGTTGGCCGGCTTCTTCGTCGGTGGGCATTCGAGTCAACGTCCGGATGTAAATTTTGTTCAAGATCGCTCGGGCATCGAGGCCCTCGGACATCCAAGATTGAATTTGCTTACCGGCGATGATTTTGCGATGCACCGCGTCGCCGTTAAGCAAATGCAACGCCTGTGAAAGCGTCGGTTCGGTGGAGGCTTCACATTCGCAAACGGTGGTTCGCGGTGACCGACCGAACGTGGTTAGGAAATAAGTCGACGTTCGGCCGTCGGCGATTTGGACGGCGCGGGCACCTCGGGGCAGACCGCGGAACTTATCGGGGACACCGGTGGCCTGGCTTAGACAATCAAGCAGGCTTTCGGCGGGGATACGTCGCACGACGGCGTGGGCGTAATTTCGTTGGTCATGCGCGTTGGAGGGATTGGCTTCCTTGCTGCGTTGGTAAGCCTTGGAATTGCAAATATCGCGAACGAGCTGTTTGAAATTGAATTTGTATTCGACCAACTTGGTGCCCAGAGTATCGAACAACTCCGGATTGCTGGGTGGGTTGCTGACGCGGATGTCGTCGACCGGATCGACGTTGCCGACGCCCATAAAATGGGCCCAAACACGGTTGGCAATCGACGTCGAAAAGTAGGGATTGTCCGACGACGTCAGCCAATCGGCGACCACTTCGCGGCGA
>JBCCRW010000485.1:0-3579 GCA_039201055.1 Planctomycetota bacterium
ACCTGAGCCGCTGGCCGAGCTGTAAGCGAATCCACGGGTACCTAACGTTAACTCGTTCCCTGGCTCCGCCTGGGAACGCAATGTCTCGAAGGCTCCCGCCTCCCTGCCCAGCGCGCGATACCCGGCCCGTCGCTTGAAGCTCCAGTCGCGGCTCATCGGCATCGTTCGCGTACCTGAGCCGCTGGCCGAGCTGTAAGCGAATCCACGGGTACCGCGAACCAGAATTCCGCGACCATAAATCGTTGCTTAAGCACATTAGTCCCGAAGGGACTGCATGGTGTCGCCACGTGCGTCAGCCTGTGGATTGCAAGACGAAAATGGGTGCAATGAAGGGACATTTCTTGTCACCGACCCCACTCAGTCAAACGGTGATGTCTTGGGCGTTCGAGGTTCGGCAGAAAGATGTAGGGCAGAAAAATGGGGACGCGGGATTTTTCTGCCCCACATTTTTTTGCCGAATTTCGAGCATTCAAGACCAATGCCTCGGGACCGACATTCGGCCGGTTCGATCCCCACTGGCATTTGGTGCTTCGACTGGCCAAAACCGAAGCTCTAGGCCTCCGGGGAGAGCTGCGAAAGTGACAACGGATGCTTTTCAAGGATGGATCCGCGTTCGTTGATTAACCGAAAGGTAACCTGCGGAGACTTTCGGTCGGTTTCAAATGTGAATTCGCCGAATGCGATCAGACCATCTTGGCCATAGCCGAAGATCTGGTCTTCGCAGCCCTTGACGATTGCCGGCGGCCCGGAGACACCGCCCAACGTTGCCGGTTCAAATTCATGGAACGCGAAACCGGATGGCCTGGGGATGCGAAATGCTCGGGCACCATGCCGATCGCCACTGACCAAAAGAACGCCACCGATGTTCTCCCGTTCGATCACATCGAAAATCCGTTCGCGGATCTCAGGATCCCATGTTCCCCAGCTGTCTTTGCCGTTGCTGACGTAATCGCTCCACATCGTCCCACTGCTGATGACTTTAAACGGTGCGGTCGATGTTCGTAGGGTTTGTAACAACCAATCCAGTTGGGATTCACCCAGGTAGCAATGGGGTTTTCGGCGTCGTTGATTGTCGCGGCACGATCGAGTATCCAGCATGATGATCTGGACGGGGCCAACGCGAGTCGTGAACTGAATTCCTTGACCGCGGGAAGGGCTCGGCGGGTTGTTCCAGTTCTCGCCCCAGACGGCCCGCAGCCGATCGCGGTCGCGTGATTCGAACCCGCCCGGGACCCCACTCAAATCGTTGTCGAGATAGTCGTGATCGTCCCAAGCCGCGTAGAGCGGGACGTTTGATGCGAGCGAGTTCCATGCTTTTGAAACATCCCGCAATTGATAATCACTGCGATGCATTGCAATGTTGGCATTGCGATCATCGACGGCGAGATCGCCCAGCATCATCATCGCGTGAGGCTCGCGTGCGAGGATCTGTGCGGCTAGATTCGGATTGTGGAGTCCGATTTTGTGAAAGCAGGATCCAAACACCAAACGAAACTTTTTTGGTTGATCGTGCGGTGGTGCCGTTCGAAACCCGCCGCTGGCCACCTTTTGATCGTCAGCGAGAACTTCGTATTCGTATCGCTGATCCGGATTGAGTCCATCGATTGGAATCTTGACCACTTCACCCGGCGATGGTGCACTCGTCTTGTCCGTGCCATCGGCACGCTCGAAGGATTCTTGACCGACGACCACCCGAATTCGTTTGGCAGTACCGGTTCGGAACCAAAGGGTGACCCCGTCGTGACGAAGCTGACCCAACAGCGGTCCGCCCATGATTGCGATGCGATTTTGCTCGGCCGCATCAACCATTCTCGGATGCGAGAAAGAAGCCTCCGGATCGCTTGCGAAGATTTCTCTCGCAGCCAAATAGAAGGCTCGGCGATTCGCTTCGGGCGGTCCGTAGCTATCCAAAAGCTTCCGATCGATTTCCAGCGTCCCGCGATGAGCCTTGGAAAGTGTGACTTGATGTGTGGGGTTGATGTATTCAGGATTGCGAAACGCATTGGCGTTCTTTGGATTCAGCGCGACGGCGCCGATCGCCGCGGAACCAAACAAAAATCTTCGTCGCTTCATCACGTTGGGACTCGAGGTTTGGCTTTATTTGAATGAGGAGATTTTCCCGGGCATTGTACCGTCGCCGATGACCATGTTTCTTTGTCAGGGACTCTGCTTGCGTTTAGACTCCATTCTTTTGTTTTGCGACAAAATCCGACACGCGACCAAGCAGAACGAAGCACCGATGATTTCCAGCCCGGCAAAGCCCAGATGCAGCATCGAGAAACCGTCGAAAACCAAACCGGAAATTCTTCCGGTCGCCGATCCGATAAGCGGTAATCCGCCGATTAGCAAGGACGCAAATTTTTCGCCTCGCCACCAGCACAATATCATGGCGGCCGCGATCGCGAATTCTACGCCGCCGTAGAAGGCTCGGATTTCGGTCAGCATCGCCGGACTTGATGCGTCGATCCCGAACGCCGGTAGCAAAGCCCCGGGATTGAATCCGAGCCACAGGGCAAAGCCCACCCAAGAAGTCGCAGTGATAAAAATCGCGACGTCGGGAAGTCGTTCGTGTTTGCTATCGGGCATCGCCATTTCGGGGTGGTTGAATCGCGGCAGAATTGGAAACAAGTGAGGGAACGGTGGGCACGTGTTGGCCACCGGCACGCCGGAGGAGACCGCCGCGCTGCCCGACAACGCGACGGGAAAACGCTTGCGTGAATGGCTTCACCGATGATCGATTCGCGACGGGGTTTTGTCTTGCCGCGACGCGGCTTTATCTTGCGGTGAAACAACGTAGGTCAAACATCGCCGCAACGATCGGCACGTCGGTGGCGACTGCATCGTTCCCGCATCGACTTCCAGCGTGGCCGATCGGCCACTGGTCAACATCCGATCAACGGTCGTTGTCGCCCGCTGATGCAAGATCCTTCGCTGCTGGATAATCGGAACTTCACCCATCAAACGCGCCAGGTCCCATTTTGCGGTGCGATACAGGCGATTGATCAAATGGGTGCGTTCGCGATCATCGGCTTCATGATTTTCCATTCGCGCGTCGTCGCCGTGCGCCGCGTGTTGCAGCAGCCGCGCGGGAAATCGTGCTGAATCCAACCCCGCAAAACGCAACGCGTCGACCAAGTCGTCGTCTTCTTCGCCCCAGCCGACGTACAGCGGATCGTGTCCGCCGACGTCGCGAAGCCGCTCGGTTTCCACCAGCATCGTGCCCCCGGTTCCCTCGCCGACGTGATCGCTGCGTAGGTAGCGATTGGGACGCGACAATGCTCCGATGCTGCGAAGGAAATCGGGGTGGAGTTGGACGTCCGCATCGACGAGCAGCGTCCATTGCGTTTGAACGGCCTGGATGCCGAAATTCTTGGCGTCGCTGCGGTCGAAGTAAGTTTTGCCCGAAACGCGGACCACCCGAACGCTTGGAAAGTGCTGCTCCAGCCAAACGCCACATTTTTGCGGACATGAGTAATCGACAACGACGATTTGGACACCCGGCTGGGCGATCCAAGTGGGCAAGGATTGCTGCAGGTCGTCCAGCCGCCCCATGCAGGTGGCGACCAGCGTGCAATCGAT
>JBCCRW010000486.1:0-3558 GCA_039201055.1 Planctomycetota bacterium
CTGCCGTTCGACCTGGGCGACTATGTGCTGGTCGAAGTTCTGGGCCGCGGTGGCATGGGAATCGTCTACCTGGCCGATCAAAAGGAACTGCAGCGGCACGTCGCGGTGAAAATGATCCGCAGCGGGATCTTGGCCAGCGAAGCCGAGGTACGGCGGTTTTACACCGAGGCACAGGCCGCGGCGCGGCTGCATCACCCCAACATCGTTTCGGTGTATCAGTTTGGACGGCGAGCGGACCATCATTTCTTTTCGATGGAATACGTTCGCGGGACCGACCTGCAAAAAAAAATCAACGGCGAAACGCTCAACCCCCACGTCGCGGCCCGCTATGTCCGTGACGTCGCCCTGGCAATTCATCACGCCCATGAAAAAGGTGTCCTGCACCGCGACTTAAAACCCGCCAACGTGTTGATCGACCCGGACGATCACGTCCACGTGACGGATTTTGGTTTGGCCAAACACATTGATGCCGACAGCAGCGTGACCGGCAGTGGCGACGCCGTCGGCACGCCGCATTACATGGCGCCCGAGCAAGCGGTCGGCCAAAGCGATCGGGCGACGGCGACCAGCGATGTGTATTCGATGGGCGCGATCCTGTTTGCGGCACTGGCCGGTCGACCACCCATCGTCGGCGACACGGTCATGCAAACCCTGGTCAATGTCGTTCACCAACCGCCGCCGCTGCTGCGAAGCTTGCGGCCCGAGGTGCCCGCGGATTTGGAAACGATTGTCGCCAAGTGCCTGGAAAAGGAACCCCATCGGCGTTACGGATCGGCCTTGGAACTTGCCGACGAACTGGATCGTTTTTTGATCGGCGACCCCATTGTCGCTCGCCCCCGATCGGCCCCGATCAAGGCCTTCCAGTGGTTGACCGGCGTGCCCCTGTTTGGTGCCTTGGCCGGTCGCCGAGTGTTGAACGCGTCGGTTTCGCATCGCCGCTTCCAGGCCGCGATGTTGTCGATGATGTTCTTGGTGCCGGTCATCTTGATCTCCGCACTGCTGTACCGGAACCACATGCGCGACAGCATGCCGGCCGATGTGGTGATCGCCGGCGGCATCGAAGACGGCATGTACAACGACATGTCGCAGCAAATTTCACGTGTGCTGACACAAAAGACCGGCGTGAACGCCTTTAGCATTCCGACCGGCGGCAGTGTCGAAAATCGCGACCGGTTGTTGGCGGGGGAATTTGATCTGGCTCCGATGCAAGCCACAGCTGTGCTCGGCGATGACATTTGTGTGGTCGCGCCGCTGTTTTACGAAGTGATCTACGTGCTGGCCCATCAAGACGGTGGTGTGACATCCATCGATGACCTGCGTGGTCATACGATCGCGGTCGGACCACCGACCAGCGGTTCGCAGTACTCGGCTCAATTGATCTTTGAATCCCTGGGCATCAAGTCGTCCGAGATTCAGTTGGATCAACGAAGCTGGTCGCAACTGGGTCAGGGCCAAGTGCCCGATGCCGCAATCATGTGTTTGGGCAAGGGCAACGCGCTGGTCAACCAAATGCTTGCCAGCGGCAAATGGAAGTTGCTGCCCATCACGCAGGGCATCGAAATCGCGCTGGACCACCCGACGCTGCGACAAATGCGAATCGACGCCCAGCATCACCCAGGCGTGGGAATTCCCGAATCCGGGGTCGCGACGGTGGGAACAACCGCATTCCTGGCCGCGCGAGTCAACGCACCGGGCGAACTGATTCGCGCGACCTTGGAAACGTTGTACGAACAAGCGTGGTCCGACGACATGATTCCCAAGCGGATCGCCGCGGAATGGCGAGGCCTGGACTTTCATCCCGAAGCTCGGCGGTTTTTCGCGGAATCCGTTGCCGCGGGCGATCCCTAACAGGTAGCTGGACTTCGCCAGAAGCCGGGAATCTTGGAAGAAAGCTGGACTTCGCCAGAAGCCGGGAATCTTGGAAGGTAGCTGGACTTCGCCAGAAGCCGGAAATCTCCGTGTTCTGGCGAACAACGGCAACCCCAATTCTTCATTGGAACGAAGCACTCGAGCCGCCCAAATCCGGATAACCCGAACCCGCCTTTTGGGCCGCAAAATCCGGCGTTTTGCCGATTTGACGGGAGCCGCACCCGCAGAGTTTGCCTGGGGCGTATCAGTGGCGGCACTTGCGGGTGGAATGCGACAAAATCGCCGCTCTTTGATCGCCACGAGGGTGCCAGTGGACGATGCCCACACGGAGACGTGCAGGTTTCACACGAAGACGTGCAGTATTGCCAACTAACGAGCAAGGTTTCTCGCACGTTTCCCTCTCCCCCTCCCCAACATCCAGACCTCATTTCGCCGGACTCGCAATGCGAACCCGACAGTTGACCTTTTTGATTGCCGCCGTGGCGATTTGGCTCGCGCCGGCGGCGCGGGGCCAATCCACCATTTCCAACGATCCCTACGAACTTGATTTCGGCAAAGGCATGTGGGGCGTGATGTTGCCCTCCTATGAACTGGGAACCTCGTCGGCCGGTGGCTTTGGCGTTCAAGACGACCTGGATGATCCGGGCTTCTTTTGGCAACTCAAAGGCATCCGTCGTTTCCTGGGAACCCGCACGTCAGCGGAAGTGCGAACGTTTTACGCGGCCGCCGGTGCCAACAGCCTGCGTCCCGAAGGCAACTTCGACTTCCTCAATCCCGCTGACGGATCGGCTCAATCGTTGACCGGCGGACGCGGCCAATTGCACAGTGACGTTGATCACTACGGCTTCGATTTCGCACTGCGTGATACGTGGGTGACACCCGTGGGCGGGTTGTCGGCCGGGATGACGATCTCCTACATGGCGTTCGATCAAGAATTTGAATCGCGTTACAACACGATCAGCTTGTTTGAAGAACAGCTTGAAAGTGATTTCGTGGGCGGCAAAGGCTTTGTTGGCTGGGACGGCTACCTGTTCGGTTATGCGTCCAATATCGATTTGCTGTTTGGGTACTATGACGTCGATGCGGAATATGATTTTGCCGGCAATACAATTAGTGGCAGTCGCAGCATAGAGCGGGGCGACCAAAGCGCGACGGTCGAGATTTGGGCGACCACGCGAACCGAATTCAACATTGGCGAAGTCGGTTTAACCTTGGGCGCGATGTACATCGATCAAATGCCCCGGATCATCCACAACCAGGGTGCCGCCACGATCGGAACCGACTCGGCCGCGACGTTGACGGCGATGGTCGAGTGGATCTTTTAGGAACGTTGAAAGTAGCACGACTCACCGAGTGGGATGACGAAGACGTCGGACGCTGGCGAAGCTTGGCAAGCGTGAGCTTTGCCTTCTTGTTACACAATCTTCAAAGCGTTGTTCGGGCCCAAGGCTCAGCACTTTGCATAGCCCCGGCCGCTGGCCTTGTCTTTACCCACAACATTTCGTGAAACGAACACGTTGTTTGTCGCCAACTTTGCACCGGTTTCCGTATGTGCAGCTGCCGAAATGCCCCCGAAGTTTCCTGCGGCGACGTCATGCGGTGGCTGCCTTCCGCCCCGAAGGGGCAGCCCGATGCAAGCCCAGGGCAACGCCCTGGGGAATCATCCCACAGACAAACAAAAAAGCCCCA
>JBCCRW010000487.1:0-3554 GCA_039201055.1 Planctomycetota bacterium
CGGTGGCTGGTTGCGTCAAATCGTGCATCGGATGGCGATCAATCGCGTGACTCGGAACCGGAACGCGTTGCCGCTGGACCCCGAAACCATGGAAGCCACCTGCGCTGACTTTGCGTCGCCCGAAACGGTGGCCGAAGGCCGTGAGCAGGCGACGGCGATCCTGGCCGGTGTCGATCGGCTGAGCCGGATGGACCAAGAAACGCTGACCGCGTTCTATTTGCACAGCAAGTCGTTGATTGAAATGGCGGACGAGTTCGACGCCCCGATCGGTACAATCAAGCGTCGACTGCACGTCGCCCGAAAGCGACTTGCCAAGGAGATGGACTGGGTACAGGCCGTTTAGGCACGCGTGAGAACTGAGTCGATCCCCGCTCCCAGGCAAAACCTGCGCTTGCCATCCAAGGCAGAAGAGAGCTTACGCCGTCCTGGTTCGGCATCCAGGGCGGCGTTTTCGTGTCGTCATTTTGGGCAACCGCCTTGAAAGCGGGCAGGCCGCCCAGATCATCTCGATCTATGTGCCGACTAAATCAGCAAACCCGATACTCCCGACTTCTTCGGCTTGGCGGAACGGTCTCGCGCTGGTCGTTCGACGTGATTCTTTCGTTCAAGCCCTGGGAATCGATCGCGACCAACCAACCACGTCCCCGGCCTGCGATAGACCACAATCGGGATGCTTCGCCAAATCCGAACGCGGGGTTGGAGGTCATCTAAACGCGGTGCCCGCTTCGAAGCCCGCCAAACCACCGCGGTTGAAAGAGCCATGCCGCCAACAAGGCCGATTCCAATGAGGAGTGCCATACTCATGGGATACCTAGCTACCGTTCCTGTAGTACCACCGCGCCGCCCGGACGGGTCCGAGCAACCCAGTGGCAAATTTACTGCCGTTATCCGCCTTCCATCGACCGCGAACGTTACCTAAGAACAACGAATTGTGCCAGTGCGTCCGATAAGATGCGAAAATAGGCGAATCAAAAAACAATCGTGTCGATGCTTCGAAAACATCCGATCTTGCTTGACATTGACTAAAAAAGCGGCTTCTTGGGCAAGATCGATCAACCCGCCAGGTTATCAACGTTTTCGGGAGTCATCTCGATGACCATGGGGAGCAAAATGCGGACCAAAATCCAAAGGAACGCGATTGTGGAAAACATCAGTAGTGCGATCACGGCGATTCTCGAAACAAGTCGCTGCTGAGCGGATTTTTCACGACCACGAGCGATGATCCGATCAGTCAGGATACTGGCGTCGATGTCATTCTCCTCCAAGCTTGGCGTGTCCTGGGGCGTTATCGGTCGTGTTGCCGCGGCGGCGAGGATCGCTGATCGGTCTCGACCATCGGCCGATTTTCTATTCCCAGGTTGGCTTTTTTCGCTTGGAAAGGTGCCGGTCTTGATATTGGCTTGGTTTTGTGGACTCGCACCTTGCGCGGACTTCTTCTCTTGCCTGAACTTCGGTGCGCCAATTTCCGGGATTGCTTGGCGAGCAGGATCTCGCTTCCGCGCGACTTTGAGTTTGGTGGCCGAATCGGACGGGCGGATACTGGTGGCTTCCGCCTGACTTTGGCCTGCGATGTTTTCGACGGAACCCGCGATGTCGGTGACGGAAGTGGACCCCATCAAGGCGTCGATGGCCGATCCCGATAGTGGCTGGATGGACGTACCGTCGATGGCAGCGTTCTCGGACCACAAGTGCAGCGTGCCGATCGCAATGGGCTGCTCCATTTCGTCAAGGCATTTCCATTCGGGCGCTCCCCTTCGCAGAGCCATAGGGTCCAAATTGATCCACCACAGCGTGCCATTTTGCCGGACGATTGCGCAAGAACAGCGCCTCAAATTGCGGCCATGAATGCGAATGATGCTGGGGTGATCGCCACCGACAATCGTGATTCGACGTCGGATTTTTTTGTGAACCGTTCCTTGCCCCCAATCCAGCATCAATCGCACTGGGGCATCGGCGGCCTCTTGATCCGAAGCGATGACGGCGGCCTCCATGTCATCCAAATCCGGACGAGTGTCAGCGATCTCACTGTCAAAACTGACCTTCGACCGGCCGATCAGCAGCTCGAGATCGGGGCGGGCGATGCCCCACATCGAATAGGCCAGCGGGCAAACCGGCCAAACCTCGACGGCATCCGGAAAACAAACCGCGATGTACGCGACATCGGGAGCGTGTGGATCGGCAAGCCGAATCTGGCAGCTGTCGTGACGACCAATCAGCGCGTAGGGGGATCGCAATTCCCGAATGGTCTTTTCCTCGGCACCAGAAACACGCACCCACCACCGACTTGATTCCCACGCTTTCATGCGGCGATCATAGACGCTGGGAGTGGCGGGCCCGACTTTCATTTCACACCAAATTCGTCTCAAATCTGCTCGCCGGATCGGATCCTCCCGGGGAAAACGCGTGTGCTGATTCCGGAAGTGGTGGATGCTGGAACTTAAAATCCGAACACTCGGCAAATTCGCGTGTCCGGAATTGCGAGCGGCGTCGCAACTTGCGACGACGACACTCGTACTCAACAAAAAAAAGTTTGCCGTAAATTTTTTTCAAGGGCGTCGATTGCCGCCTCCGGGGGTTTTCGGCGGTGCGATCTTCCACAATATCACCACCGGCTTGACCGCCTGATACCGCCCGCTGGCGGAGCCCATAATTTTGGCTTGTGCGTCAGTCTTGCCCCGCTAATTTGGGTACGAACGCGAGGAGTCGGACTGGGTTGAACGCCTCGGCAAGCTGACCACGATGCATCCCGGAAGTTGATGGCAAAATCGGACCGTTCCAAAAAACGACGCAGTCGTCCACCGTCCGTTCGTGGCGGAAACGTGTCGGCACACGCAAACGCTTCGGGCAAGAAGAAGGCATCGAAGAAGGCGAAAGTGGCAACGGCGGGCAGCGCCGCGGTCAGGCGCCGGACTCCGGGCCTGCGCGAGGCAACGCCAAGTCTCTGGCGGCGTTGCGTTGATTCCGTCGCTGCGAAGATCGAGGCCACGGGAACGCCCGCCGCGATCCACGACGAATCGTTCGTTGATGCAATCCTGCGATGGAAGTGGGCTTTGCTCGCGGCATTCTTGTTGGGGCTGTACGTCTACTGGCCAACGATTTTGTGGATGGCTGAAAACTGGGAATCGGAGCCGGATTACGGGCACGGCTGGATCGTCGCGCCGATCGCGGGCATCATCGCCATGCGGCGTTCGGACCTGTATCCCGGCACCGCCAAGACCGCGCATTGGATGGGGGCTGGGCTCATCGTCCTGGCGATTTTGATGAGACTGGTCGGTCGCCTTATTTACGCTGACTTCTTGGACGCGTATTCGATTTTGCCGATGATCGCGGGCGGCGTTTGGTGTCTTTTTGGCCTTCGCGCCATGCTTTGGTCGCTGCCGGCGATCGGTTTTTTGCTGTTCGCCGTGCCGCTGCCCTACCGAGCGGAAAGTCTGCTCAGCTTCCAGCTGCAAGGAATCGCGACCAAGCTCAGCACGGTGCTGCTGACGATTCTTGGCCAGCCGGCTGCGGCCGAGGGCAACGTCATTTGGCTGGGTGACGAAAAATTACAGATC
>JBCCRW010000488.1:0-3532 GCA_039201055.1 Planctomycetota bacterium
AACCTATCACCGCAGCGTGGTTGCCCGCGACCGTGATAAAACGCGGCAGATGGTGCTCGAAAATCTCGGGTGGAACGTCTTGCGTGTGTGGTCGCCTGATTGGTGGTACGACGCAAATTCGGCCACCGATAACCTTGATCAGCAGCTCCGGCAGTTGCTGGAGGAATCGCGCGAACGACCGGCAGTGGCCGAGGCGGCGATTTCGTATGCGGATGGATCGTACGCGGATGGATCGTACGCCGATAAATCGAAAGCCGATAAATCGTACGCCGATAAATCGTACGCCGACGAAACCGTCGAACCGTCCACAAGCGTCGTTGCGGAACCGCCGCCAGAGCCCTATTCGTCCGCGGGCGAGTCGAAGATCTACTTTGCCCGCGTAAAGCTTACCGATGCCACCAGCAAACAAGACAAGTTTTACGACGGATCCTACGACGAAGATCTAAAGCAGATGGCGATGGCGATTTTGGAGCGTGAGGCGCCGATCCGAGACGACGTGCTCGCCAAGCAGATCGCCCGTGCTCATGGCTTCGCGCGAACCGGAGCCAACATCAAAACTCGAATTTTTGATTTGCTTTCCGATGTGGTCGCGACAAACGAATCCACCGGGCGATTTCTTTGGGCCAGTGAAGAGCCACTTGCGGAGGTCGAATTCCGCCCCGCAAACTCCGACGGGGACCGACGCAGCGTGGATGAAATTTCGATCGCCGAATTGACCGGACTCATCGAAAGCAAGCGTGACCTACTTAACGAAGTCGATCCCGCTGTCGCGATCGCAAGAAGCATCGGGCTGGCTCGTTTGTCACAATCCGCCCGTGAACGAATCGAAGAAGCAATCCAATTAAAACTTCGGTAGACATTCCCCGCCAACTTGAAAAAGTCGTCGGCTTCGCAAATGTGTTGACCGGGCAGCGCCGCACCGCTTATTACCGCAGCGGGTTTCGCAGTGGATGCGGTGAAGCGGTCGCGGTTGCGTTTCCGGGAACCTTGGTCGAAATGTGGCGCACACTCCAGGTCTGTGTGGACCACGCTTGTGCGATCATTGTCCAAGCGACCAAAACGGGTCTGACCGAAGGCTCCTGCCCCTCGGGAAACGATTACGGCCGGCCGGTTGTGATCATCAACGTCAAGCGACTTCGCGGTCTGAAACTTCTCGACCAAGGCAAGCAAGTGTTGGCCTTTCCGGGAACAAGCTTGTACGAGGTCACCAAGCAGCTTCAGCCGCTCGGCCGCGAGCCCCACAGTGTGATTGGGTCGACAACCATCGGTGCGACCGTGATTGGCGGCATCGCGAACAACGCCGGCGGCGCGTTGTGCAAACGCGGGTCGTCTTACACCGAGCTCGCCATGTACGCCAAGGTCGACCAGGCCGGCAACTTGGTGCTGGTCGACGAACTTGGAATCGAAGGACTGGGAGATTCGCCGGAGGAAAAATTGCGGCGTCTTGAGGCCGGCGACTTTCAAGAGGGTGATGTCAAACGCTGGGATGCAACGGCTTCGGATCGCGGTTATGCCAGCCGGATTCGCGATATCGATGCCACGGTTCCCAACCGCTACAACGCCGATCCATCGCGGCTGTACGGTGTCAGTGGAAGTGCGGGCAAAGTTGCCGCGTTTGCGGTCCGCGTTGACACCTATCCGGCACCCGCACGCAAGTCGGTGTTCTACATTGGCACGAACAACCCGGCACATTGGGTCAAGCTTCGGCGCGATGTTTTGCAAAATTTTGAGCACCTGCCGGAAATGGTCGAATACATGGATCGCGGTATGTTTGATGCCGCGACAAAATTTGGTAAGGATGTTTTTTTATCGATCAAACATCTTGGCACCGAACGCCTACCCAAAGCGTATGCGTTGAAGGCGAGTGTTGAGGGCATCCTGAATCGGGTTCCGTGTTTGCCAAAATTCATCCCCGATCTAATGCTTTATTACGCATCGAATTGTTGGCCCAATCATTTGCCCAAACGCCTGTGCGAATTCCGCGATCGGTTTGAGCATTATTTGATCTTTGTTGCCGCGGATGAATGCATCCAGGAAACCGAATCCTACTTGGAATCTCTGCGTCGCGAATGCTCCGATGTGGATTCCTTCTGCTGCACCGAAGACGAGCAGCAGGCGGCACTGCTGCATCGATTTTCGGCCGCCGGGGCCGGGATTCGCTTCCAAAACGTTCATCAGAGAATCACCGAGGAAGTGTTGGCACTCGACGTCGCGTTGCTTGGACGTGACGAAGCATGGATCGAGCCGCCACCGCCGGAGGTGCAAGAACACCTGGTGATCGGATTGACCTACGGCCATTTTTTATGCCACGTTTTCCACATGGACTACATCTTTAAAACGGGCACCGATGTCAACGCGATGAAGAAAATTTTGTTGTCGCGTCTGGACGAGCGGGGGGCAAAATATCCGGCCGAACACAACGTCGGACATCTTTACCAAGCCGGCCCGGAACAACGAAAGCACTTTGAATCGTTGGACCCAACGAACACTTTCAACCCAGGAATTGGTGGCACTTCCAAATTGGCTCACCGATAACGAGCCGTGACGCGTCACCAGCGTCGGGTGAAATTTGCGAGCAAGCGTCATGCCGAGCTCATCGCGGAACGCCGTTTGCTACCGCTGTCTCTTGTTACACGCGTCAAATCGCACCGTGATCAAGGTACGAATTGAATTCGCGTTACCGACCCTGCTGTTTCATATTGTTGACGGTGCTGACGTTTGGAATGTCGACGGTCTATGGAAGTGATCAGGCCAGGGCCGAAGCCCAGCGGACGATCGAGAATCAGGCGGCGGCGATGATTGGCAACCAAGAGATTAGCGACGAGATTGCGACGATCCTTCCGGACAATCAAAAAGTCCGGCGGCACATGGTGGAAAACGCTGATTAGTTTCGCCGGCATCATCGTGGGTGCGACGGGCGTTGTCGCCGCGCTGCAAGTTTCGCTAAATCAAGTTTGGAGCGTCTAACCCGATCCGGAAGCGGCGGGCATCATGAATGTCATTTGGAAGCGTGTCTTCTCGCTCGCCATGATTCTCGGGCTCGCCTTTTTGTTGCTGATTTCGGTTGCCGTTTCGACGGTCTTGACGGGAATCGGCGATCAGGTCGGATCGATGATTGGAATGTCTGGCGTCGCGGCAAGGGTGATCAATTTCGTGGTTCAGGCAGCCGTCGTTTTCATCGTCTTTTCAGCGTTGTTCAAGTTCATGCCAGACGCGGAAGTCCGTTGGGGCGATGTTGGCGTGGGAGCCGCGATCACGACTGTGCTGTTTTTGGTGGGGCGCTACGCACTGCAGTTGTATTTCCAATTTGCCGATCCCGCGGCTCAAATGGGCACGGCCGCCGCTTCGTTGGCTGTGCTGCTGGTTTGGATGTATTACACGTCCATGATCGTGTTGCTGGGGGCCGAAGCCACAGAGGTTTACTCAAAGCTGTACGGCAGCGGAATTCAACCGGAAGAAAACGCGGTCCGTGTGGAAGAGCGGTTCGTCAGAATGTAGCCGTTGTTCGCCAGAACGTAGCCGTTGTTCGCCA
>JBCCRW010000489.1:0-3518 GCA_039201055.1 Planctomycetota bacterium
AGCCCGCCAGCCAACCGGCCACACAAAAGCCTTCGCGTCCGAATCACAACGGAACATCATTGCTTTGGGGCTGGGCGTCCGCGATGGGGTCGATTTCTCCGCTGGCATGGGAGTGCGTGATGCGTTTGCACGGCATCACGCGATTGCAGGGGGAAGGCAATACTGCGGAAACCGAGAACCTGCGAACGTTACCGCTGGAAACGCCGCACCAGCCAAACGGCTGCTTGCACCCGAGTCTTTCGCGGAAGGAAATGGAGGAGGCTTGGGAACGTTTGGTCGACCGCTTGGCCGACCCGGGAATGCCGTCGGCAAGCGACTTGATTGAATTGAACGTCTGGTCCGCCGCGTCCCGCCAATTGGCGTCATTCTTGGGTGAGGACCTGATTCATAGTTTGCACGAAACGGTGATTCGTTTGGCCGCTGTTCTTGACAGCGATGTGCCGCAATCGATTTGGCTTGATGAAGCAGTGTTGCACTTGGATCGTCGGCCGCCCGGCGCGGCCGGCCAGGTCACCGCGCGATTGCGATCCCGAGTGGAAGGCGGCATGCTTGTTCAACACGCAATTGAAGACATCGCCTGGTCCCGGGCCTTCCTCGCCTCTTGGTTGCGGTTGCGACCTTGCCTGAAGGTGAAAAAGGTGCACGCGAAAGCCACCGGGGCGCTGAGCGAATTGTTCACCTGGATCCTTGCCCACACCCGACACGACGGCACGATGGTGTTCGCGACTCCGGTGCAAACGGCCGATCGATTCGAAAACGGGGAAACCAACGGGACAATCGCCATCCGTGATCCGGACGCGATGCCCGGTGGTCTGCTCGAACACGCGGCACTTTTGGACATCGACTGTTTTGGGCCCGCGCTCAAGGCGACCCTGGGGCAACAAAAAACCGGCGGAAAGTTGGCTTGGCAGGTTCATCTACCCGAAACCATGCTGGACGATCCGAATGCCAAACGGTCGGCGTTGCTTCCCGAATGGGACGTCCGCCGAAGTCGCTGCTACATCGATTATCGGGGTGACCAGCAAAATGTCGAAATCTTGGGTGGCAAACGCACGCTGATCGCTGGTTCCCTGGAGACCCAGATTTCAATCGATGGTCACTCGATTCATCCGGCGGGAGCCTGGGAGGCTGTGTGCGAATACACCGACGACGAAGTGCACCTGATCGAATACGAGCAACCCTGGTCCGCTGGCGTGCGTTTGCAGCGTCAGTTCATGCAACTGCGCGAGGATCGCGTCTTGATGATCGCCGATGCGGTGCTGGATCGGCGCGCCGATGCACGACCGGCCGCGATCGATTCGGCCGCGATGGATTCGGCCAAGATCGCTTCGGCCGATCACTTGCGCGCGATCGAGCATTCGGTTTGTTTGGCATTGGGCCGCGGGAACTCAAATCACGCAAACGCTTTGCCGGAAAATTCGCAAGCCGCGATCCAAGCGATCGCCGAGCCGGCAACCCGCGAATGGCTGCTAACGCAGTCCGATCGGCCGCAAGGAATCATGATCCCGTTAGCCGCCAGCGAATGGCAGGGCGAGCGTACGCGGTCACGCATTGATTTGGACGGGGGCAAGTTGTGTTGGAGTTCCACCGGGAAAGGCCGTTTGTATTCACCCTTGTGGTTGGATCTCCAACGCCGGCGAATTTCTCGCCCCCGAACTTGGCGTCCGTTGACCGTCGGCGAAAATCTTTGCGTGGTCGCCGATCATGATGCCCGCGCGTTTCGGATTCAGTCGGGCAGCAACCATTGGGTGGTCTATCGTTCGCTTTCCCCATCACGTTTACGAACGGTTCTTGGAAAACATATGAATTGCCAATTTGTGGCGACGCGTTTTGATCCCGGTGATGGCGTTCATGATGACTTGGTCACTGTCGACGATGACGAATAAACCCGCCGCCGGCGAAGCGGAACGCATTGGCGACAATTTTGCCAAGTTGCACGACGAAGTGGCCGCCGCTTGCCGACAAGCCGGCCGGCAGTTGTCCGACGTCACGATCATTGGCGTTTCAAAATACGTGGGGCCACGGCAAACATCGCTGCTGGTCCAGGCCGGTTGCAACCACCTGGGTGAAAGTCGTCCGCAGGTGCTTTGGCAAAAAGCGGAATCCGACCAGATCAACCAGCCAGTGGATTGGCACATGATCGGCCATGTCCAGCGGAACAAGGTCAAACGTATGTTGCGGCGGCCGGTGCGCATTCACTCCATCGACAGCAAGCGGATTCTTGATGCGATCGCGGCCGACGGCGTCGAGCGGCAAACGACCCACGATGTTTTGATCGAAGTCAACATCAGCGGCGATCCGGACAAAACGGGTTTATCGATCCAGGATGCCGAAACACTGATTGCATCGGAGCCACGTGAGGGCATTCGAGTCAGTGGCTTGATGACCATGGCCAGCCGGCGGCCCGAGGCCGGATCGGCGGGATCACAATTTGAAAAGCTGCGCGCGTACCGCGATCGTTGGGAAATCGAACACGGCGTTCAACTTCGCGAATTGTCGATGGGGATGAGTCAGGATTTCGCCGAGGCAATCGACGTGGGTGCGACACTCATCCGGGTCGGATCGAGGCTTTTCGAAGGCGTCACCTACGACCCGGCGTAGTCGAGTTAAACTCGTGATCTTCGCTATCCGGTGCCTTCCTTTTCGATGGATTCATTGATGGATTTTCCGCGTCGTCATTTTCTGTCCGCCACCGCCCTGGGATCCGCAGCGATGCTGATCGGGCGTGATGTAAAGGCGTCCGATGCCGTGGCGGAAACGACGGAAGTCATGCCGCAGGCGAAGGTGCGAATCGGTTTGAACACCAGCACGATTCGCGAACAAAAACTGCCGCTGCCCAAGCAGATCGAAGTCGCCGCCCAGGCCGGCTTTGACGCGATCGAACCCTGGGTCCGCGATATCGTCGCCTACGAAGCCGCCGGCGGGTCACTCGAAACGATCCGCAAGATGGCCGCCGACGCGAACTTGGAAATTTGCAGTGCGATCGGGTTTGCAAAGTGGATCGTCGATGATCCGCAGCAGCGACAACGGGGGCTGGACGAGGCCGCGGCGGACATGCGGCGAGTCGCCGCGATTGGCGGAAAACACATCGCCGCGCCACCCATCGGTGCACATCGGCCGGATCACCCCAAGCCTTCGTTGGACGTCATTGCAAAACGTTACAGTGCCCTGTGCGAACTCGGCAAACGCGAGGGCGTGCAACCGCAATTGGAATTGTGGGGGTTCTCGCCAACGTTGTCGAAATTGGAAGAACTTGTCTATGTCGCAACCGCCGCGGCACATCCATCGGCGTGCATGCTGCCGGACTTTTATCACGTTTATAAAGGCGGAAACGACTTCGCGGGCTTGCGAATGTTGGAAGCGTCCGCGATGCCCAACTTTCATATCAATGACTATCCAGCCGATCCACCACAAAATGCCATTGCCGATCGCCACCGCGTGTTTCCCGGTGATGGAATTTGTCCGCTGCCCGAATTGATCGGCGACTTGATACGGCGCGGCTTCCGCGGCTGTTTTTC
>JBCCRW010000490.1:0-3483 GCA_039201055.1 Planctomycetota bacterium
CCGATGGACTGGTACATCCTGAAGGTGGCGTTTAATCGCGAGGATTCCATCGCCGAGGCGTTACAGAAGCGAGTCAAGATGGAGGGCTTGGAGGACGACATTCGCGAGATCATTGTCCCCACCGAAGACATCGTCAAATTTACCCGCGAAGGGAAACGCCGGATCGCCAAGCAAAAGCTGTATCCCGGTTACATCATGGTCCACATGCGGATCAACGATGACACTTGGTTCCTGGTTCGCGAAACCAGTGGCATCAGCGACTTCACCGGTGCCGCCGGCAAGCCGATGCCGATGGACCCGGCGGATGTCGAACGCATCATCAACAAGCCCGAGGAAGTCGACGAAGACGAAGAACCGCAAATCAAGATCGGCATTCCCTTCAAGGTGGGCGATCGGGTTCGAGTCAAAGAAGGCAACTTCGAAAACCAGGAAGGCGACGTCGACGCGGTCGACGAAACCAACGGCAACATCACCGTCATCATCAATATTTTTGGTCGCAGCGTGCCCATGGAACTCAAGCACTTTCAAGTGGAACCGCTTTAGCACGCACACCACCGGTCCGCAAAACTCTTTCCTTTGAACTCACATGGCCAAGCAAGTTTCTGGCGTCGCTAAATTTCAAATCCCCGGTGGTCAAGCCACTCCCGCGCCCCCGGTGGGTACCTCGCTGGGTAAGTTTGGCGTGAACTTGGGCCAGTTTGTCCAAGCTTTCAACGATCGCACCAAGGAATACAACGGCACGCCGATTCCCGTGATCGTGACGGTCTACAACGACCGTTCGTTTGAATTCATCACCAAGTCCCCCCCGGCCGCTTCGATGTTGAAGCTGTCCGCCGGCATTGCCAAGGGCAGCGGTGTTCCCAACAAGGACAAGGTCGCCACCGTGACCCGTGCCCAGTGCATGGAGATCGCGGAAAAAAAGATGGCGGACCTGAACGCTCGCGACATGGATCAAGCGGTCAAAATGATCGAGGGCACCGCCCGCAGCATGGGCATCGTCGTCGACGGTTAATCTCGGTAGCTCGCATTCGGCATAGCCGATGTTCGCCAGAACACGGACGTCCGATTGGCGTAGCCGATGTTCGCCAGAACACGGATGTCCGGTTGGCGTAGCCGATGTTCGCCAGAACACGGATGTTCGATTGGAGTAGCCGATGTTCGCCCGAACACGGATGTATCCTGAATTTTCCGGTTTCTGGCGAATTCCGGCTACTTCTGGCCAAGTCCGGCTACTTACGATTTACCCGGCGATACCAAACGTTCGCGGTAGTTTTGGAAATAATCGATGTGCCACTGCAAGGTGCCGTCGACGGGGTCCTTCAGCAGCGACAACCCGATCTGGGCCTCGGCGTTCGTCCGGCCGCGGCGGTCCATCAGGCACACCACCGCCTTCTCCGATCCGGTGTTGACGGGACCACGCCACAGACGCGTGGGTCGGCTGACCCGCCAATCCGGATCGTCGCCAATGTCGTCTTGCACCGGCTTGGTGATGCCATTGGTCAAAAACGTCTCCAGCGCCTTTTGGCCATCGGGCGTCAGATACAGCTGGCGCAGAGGCGCCTTGGATCGTGCCATGTACGGCTGCGACAACTGCAACGCGATTTCGTTTTCGCCGCGGGCCACGGTGGACAAGAACTGCATCGCGAATTGCTCCGCTTGGCTGGTCAGCGTTTGTCTCCGCATCGTGTGCACCGTGCCGCCGACCATTCCAAACAGGACGCTGATCAGGATGCCGATCTTTCCCAGCGTGATCCCGCCGGGCCGCTCTCCCGTGTAGCTGCGGATCGCGAACAGCCCGAACAGCACCGATGCCACCGGCGCCCAAATCATGCCCCAGCCGAAGTAGCAGGCCGGTGAAAAGAGTGACAACAAAAACGCAACCACGCCCGTTGGCCGAATGGGGGCAACGCCCTCGATGGTTTCAAATTCCGACTCGTCGGCCATCCGCTGGGCCACGAATTCGCTGAACGATGCTCCGGAGTTGGAAGATTCTGGCATGGAGAACGCGAACACAAAAAGAAGAAAGTAGACCTACCGACGCGGGTGATACGGCACGGGAGCCGCGTTGGTTTCCGGAAGACGGCGAATTCCGGTTATCATCGAGGCCCGTTTTGCGAATGTTTCTCGGTTTTTCCGGCTTCGACACATGTTCCGATTTGCCAGCACCCGGTCTGCCCGCGCTAGGTTTGCCATGGCCCGGTTTGCACCGACCCGGTTTGCCGTGGCCGCATGGCTGCTGATGGGCCCCGGCATCCTCGGTTCCGGCGAATTACTGGCTGACCAGGAATTTCCCAACACCCAGGCCGCGTCGTCGGGCCAGCCCATGGGGCCCGCCGAGGCGGCGGCCAGTTTTGATTTGCCCGAGGATTTCGAGGTGCGGGTCTTCGCGGCCGAACCGGACGTGCAGAATCCCATCGATGCGTCCTGGGATTCCCGAGGCCGGTTGTGGGTCGCCGAAAACTACACCTACGCCGAACGCTCGCAACGATTCGATTTGTCGTTACGCGATCGCGTGGTGATCCTGGACGGGGCCGATGGCGACCGGGCGACCCAGCGAACGGTTTTTACCGATGACGTCCAAATGCTGACGAGCATCGAAGTCGCGCCCAACGGCGTTTATTTAATGTGCCCGCCCACCTTGCTGTTCATTCCCGATGCGGACCAGGATGACGTGCCCGATGGTCCGGCCCAGGTCGTGCTGGATGGTTTCACGGTCGCCGAGGCGAATTATCACAATTTCGCGAACGGAATTCGCTTTGGGCCCGATGGCTGGTTGTACGGTCGCTGCGGCGGATCGTGTCCGGGGCGCATTGGAAAACCGGGTACACCCGACGCCGCTCGGCGGGCACTCGAGGGCGGCATGTGGCGTTATCACCCGCAATCCGAGATCGTCGAAGTGTTGACGACGGGAACGACCAATCCGTGGGGGCATGATTTCGATGCTCGCGGCGAAGGCTTTTTCGTCAATACCGTCAACGGCCATTTGTGGCACTTGATTCACGGTGCGCACTTTACACGTCCGTTCACGCTGGACCCCAATCGCCGCACCTTTGAATTGATCGACTTCCACGCCGACCATTGGCACTTTGACACCGGCGGTGCTTGGCACGAATCCCGCGACGGTGCGGCCAACGCTTACGGCGGCGGCCACGCCCATTGCGGAACCCTGATTTACGAGGACCCCGTTTGGCCCGACCGATATCGCGGCAAGCTGTGGACCTTGAACTTCCACGGCCGACGTGTGAACCAAGAAGTCCTGAAACGCCAGGGCGGTGGTTTTGTCGCCACGCATGACGAAGACTTGTTCATTGTCGGCGACCCCTGGTTTCGCGGCATGAATTTATTGACCGGACCCGATGGAAACGTGTTTGTTTTGGATTGGTCCGACACGGGTGAATGTCACGAACATGATGGCGTGCATCGCACCAGCGGCCGGATTTACAAGATCAAACATTGCGATGCACCGGAGCGGAAGACGCCGGA
>JBCCRW010000491.1:0-3483 GCA_039201055.1 Planctomycetota bacterium
GTCGCCGCAGAAAACAGCCGCGTGCCGAACGAAACCGTCGCAGGTTCAAACGCAACCGCATCCAACCGCCATCCGCAAGCCCCAACGGGGCGGCCCTAAACCAGCCCAGGGCAACGCCCTTGCCTTTAATGGGAGAGTCATGCGACTACGGGCCGTCACCGAAACCATCGGCGGGAAATTTGCGGTTGACTCGCTTGAGTGTTCCTCGCAGGACCTTGCCGGTGCCCAGTTCCTCGAATCGGTCCACGCCGGCTTCGATCATCGCGGATAGCGATTGGCCCCACAGCACCGGTGCGACGACCTGTTTGGCAAGCAACTCGCGAATTTCGCCGGCCGAGGTGTGCGGCGACGCATCGACGTTGCTGTAGACGGGGATTTGGCAATCCTGGATTGGGATCTCGGCGAGTGCCGCTTCCAGTTTCTCCACTGCCGGTCGCATCAGTTCGGTGTGGAACGCACCGGCAACGGCCAGCGGGATGACCTTGGCGGCGCCGGCCTCGGGGCCCCTCTTGACCAGTTGCTCAATTGCGTTTTGGTGACCGGAAACGGCAACGTTGCCGGGACACAGCAAATTGGCCGGTTGCAGGACTTCGCCATCGCCACGGCACTCCTGACACAGGGCTTCGATGGCCGGCAATTCCATGCCGATCACGCTGGCCATCCCACTTTGCAAGGTGTCGGCGGCGGCCTGCATCGCTTGGCCGCGACGCTGCACCAAACGCACGCCGTCGGCGAAGCTCAATCCACCGGCAAAATAGACGGCCGTATACTCACCCAAAGATAAACCCGCCGCCGCGGTAACGTTTGCCAACCGTTCCGGGTCAATTTGAACGAGCACTTCGGCGGCCGCAACGGCGACGACAAATAACGCCGGTTGCGAGAACTCAGTTTGATCGAGCTTCTCTTTGGGACCTTGGCGGCAGAGATCCGCCAGGTCGTAGCCGAGGATATCGGAAGCTTCGTCAAAGCGTGCCCTGGCGACCGAGTGATTGGCGACCAACCAATCGCCCATGCCAACGTTTTGAGCACCCTGGCCGGGGAACAGAACGGCGACCAAAGTCTCAGCTTTCTTCCGGTTCGACGACGACACGGCCCATGTAATAGCCGCAATCCGGGCACACGGTGTGGGTCGGTGCGGGCGAGCCACACTTGGGGCAATAGCCCACGTTGATCTTCTTCACGCGATCGTGACTGCGGCGTTTGCCGCTGCGGCTGTTGCTGTGCTTTCGCTTCGGGACTGCCATGATGCAATCAAATCGGAAATCAAAGGAGAGAGGTTGGTGAAGTCAGGCGAACCCAACGACGCGCCGCGTCAGGAGCTTGCGGCTTCTTCTTTTTGTTCGGTGCTGGTGGGCGAGTCATTCGTTTCGGGCGATTCGTCGCCGGTGGGCGTGTCATCGGCGGAAGCGTCGAGCGGAGCCGCATCGAAACTGGGCTTTGCCGGTGCCTGACGCTTGGCTTTGTCGTTCTTGCCGACCAATTCCAAGATGGCCCGCTGGCCCGCATCACCCAAACGAGGCTTGGCAAGACGAAGAATGCGTGTGTATCCACCCGGCCGATCGACATAACGCTCGGCGATGGTGTCGAACAGGATCGCGACGGCCTGGCGATCACCGATCAACTGCAAAACCCTTCGCTGAGCCGTGACGACGGGCGCCCGCGCGGCGGCCCACTTTTGCCAGTTCTCGCTTTTTCGCCACTGCCGATATTCCTCGGAGCCCCGATCGGCATCGGTGCCGTACTTTTCAGCTTCTTGGGCGTGAGGAATCGACTTTTTCGCAATCGTGATGCACTTTTCGACCAGCGACCGGACTTCCTTGGCCTTGGGGAGTGTCGTGGTGATCCGGCCGGCAACCTTGGGCGCGTTATCGTCAAGGGTCGCATCCCGTTCGGTCAGAAACAGGGCGCTGGTTAAGTTACGCATCAGGGCCTTGCGGTGCGGGGCGCTACGGCCCAGGCGGCGGCCTTTTCGTCGGTGACGCATGGTGATTTGGAAGGGGCTTGGTGGGTGATTGAATTAGTACAACGGCTGCTGGGGCACTCGCATGCCCAGGTGCAGGCTGTACTGGGCGAGTTTTTCACGCACTTCGTTTAGCGTCGTGTCGCCGAAGTTTCGCACTTCCAGCAATTGATCTTCGGTCCGTTGGACCAGATCGCGAACGGTCGCAATGTTTTCGCTCTCGAGGCAGTTGTTGGCACGCACCGAAAGTTTCAATTCGGCAAGCGTCATATTCAGGCGAGCTTCCTTTTTTGCTTCGGGCGAACCGGCACCGCCGCGAGCGGCGGAGAAAATGCTGGGGCCGATTTCGCGATACTTGACGAACGGGTTGAGATGCTTGCGAAGGATCTTCGCCGCCTCAATCAACGCCAATTCGGGATTCACGCTACCGTCGGTCCAGATTTCCAAGTTCAGCTTGTCGTAGTTGGTCTTTTGACCCACTCGGGTTTCTTCAACGACGTAACGAACTCGTGTGATGGGGCTGAAGACCGCGTCAATCGGAATGATGCCAATTTCATGATCGACGGTGCTGTGTTCGGTGCTGGGCACATAGCCGCGACCGTTTTCAACGACCATTTCCATGAAGAATTCGACGTCATCGGTCAGCGTGGCGATGACGTGGTTTTTGTTCACAATTTCGACGTCGGCATCGACCTGAACGTCGGCGCCGGTGATCACGCCCGCCTTGTTGGCTTCGACCATGATCACCTTGGTGCCTTCGCCCTGGTTGTTCACGACCAGGCTTTTGACGTTTAAAACGATGTCGGTGATGTCCTCCAAGACGCCGGGGATCGAGGTGAACTCGTGTTGGGCGCCACGGATCTTGATCTGGGTGACTGCGGAGCCCATCAAGCTGGACAAGAGCACCCGTCGCAGGCTGTTGCCGACACTGGCGCCAAAGCCCCGTTCAAAAGGCTCGGCGACAAACTTGCCGTAGGTCGGCGAAAGGGTGTTCTGGTCGACGTTCAGAGTGCTGGGCAGTTCCATCCCACGCCATCGGTAATGCATCGCGGTCGATCCTGTTTGGGTCTGGGAAATTGGGTCGTGTAAGGGCGGTAAGAGACGCGAACCTAGACGCGTCGCTTCTTGCGGGGCCGGCAGCCATTGTGCGGGATGGGCGTGATGTCTTCGATCAATTTGACATTCAGACCCGCGCCCTGCAGTGCGGTGATCGCGCTTTCCCGACCGCTGCCGGGGCCTTTAACGCGGACTTCGACATCACGCATGCCGAACTTGCTGGCCTTTTCGGCAGCCTGTTGGGCGGCGCACTGACCGGCAAAAGGTGTGCTCTTGCGACTGCCCTTAAAACCGCTGGTGCCCGCGCTGGCCCAGCACAGTGTGTCGCCCTTGGGGTCCGTGATGGTGACGGTTGTGTTGTTGAAGGTCGCGTTGATGTAGGCGATTCCGCTACTCACGTTTCGCCGAATGCGTTTCTTCTTGTTGGTTTTTGCCACGAATCAAGCCGTTGGATGAAAATGAGTCGA
>JBCCRW010000492.1:0-3481 GCA_039201055.1 Planctomycetota bacterium
CCCGATCAATCGCCGTTGCCGCGTCGGTCATTTGCCCGCCAGCGGAATGCATCATTGCGAGTTCACGAAAGTCGCCCGCCGACGTGGCGTCCTTGGCGACTTGCGCGATCCGCTGATCCAACGTGCCGGAATCCTTGTAGGTTTTGATCCGTTGGGTCAACAGTTGTTCGCGATCTTCGGGCGTTTCGGCAAGCTCGGCGGCCTCCTCCAAGGTCTCCAGCGCGCGCTCGTACGATTCGTTGTCGCTCAGCACGCTGGCGTAGCGAAGCCGTTGGCCAAAGTCCAAATCGGTGCTCGCGGCATCGTCCCAGGCGGCGATCGCTTCATCGCGAAGCTTGAATGTGGTGAACACTTCGGCCAAACGCACGAGCGCGTCGCGATCGCGACGGTCGCCCGCGGCAATCGATTTCCAGACTTCGATGGCCTCGGGTTTGCGATCCAGCTGCAATAGATATTCACCCAGATATTCGCGGTATTGTGGCGAAGTGGGGTCGATTTCGATCGCGCGGCGATACAGCTCGATCGCGTCCTCGTCTCGTTTGACCGATCGATAGCGATCGGCAATTTGAGACAGCACCACGGCGTCGTCGTTGCGGGCATCGGCCAGTCGCTTCCAGATCGCAACGGCCCGCTCGGCCCGCTGCTCGGGATCGACCTTCGGGTCGCTGGCAACCAGTTCGCCCCAACGCAGCAGATAATCGGGGTTACCGGCGTCACGCTGAGTCAGCGCTTCGTACTGTTTTGCGGCGGCCTCGCGGTCGCCGGTTTTCTCCAACACCTCGATCAAGCTAAGCCGAACATCCGCGTCATCGGGCGCCCGCTCAACGGCCTCTCGCAGCATCCCGATTGCATCCTGCAAACGACCGGCGCGCATCAGGATGCCGCCCAATCGAGTCCGCAGGCTGAGGTCATCCGGTGCAGCATCTAGTTTTGCTTGGTAGTACTTCGCCAAGCCGTCATAATCACCGCCGCGAATAAAGCCATCTTCAATGCGATTGCGAACGTCGCGGTACAGCCAGCTTCCCGGACGCAGCCGCGCCAGGATGGCTTCCAAATCCGCGACCGCTTGATCGGGTTGGTCCAACTTGCGACGCATTTCGGCGGCACCAATCGCGGCGGCGATCTGGTCGTCTTCTTTTCGCGCCGTTTTGGCCAGTTCGGTGTAGCGACGCAGGGCTTCGTCGTATTGTCCCTCGCGTGCCAGCGTGGCGGCGATTTGCGTTTGGATTCGTTGGTCGCCGGGAATTTGTTGTTCCAAACGCTTCCACACCCGCAACGATTTCTCGCGATCCCCGACGCGGGCGTAAAGCTGTCCCAATTCCGTGTAAATCGGCAGGGCTTCATTTCGCGCGGGACCACGATCGATCGCCCGCTCGAATGCGTCGGCGGCACGTTCGGTTTCGCCAATGGCCAACAACGCGCGGCCGCGTTCAAAACACACCATCGCCTCGTCGGGAAGCAACTCCTCCGCCACCGACAACGCGTTTTCAGCAGCGGCGGCCTTGCCACGCTGCGTCTGCATCAGCCCCAGGATGAACATCCGCGTGCCACGCTGTGCGTCGTTGCCGCTGGAATCGTTTTCGAGCGATTCCAAGAATGAATCCAGCGACCGGTTTTGGACGTGATAGCCATACACGCGATCCAGTGCGATGCCGCGTCGAGGCCGACGCTTGAGTACATCAAAGAAACGATCGGCGGCTTGTTTGGCGGCATTGTTGACCTCGTCGGGCGCCAAGTCTGCCCGTGAACTCGCATCCTGTGCGTGCGCCGCGCCGACCATCGTGCCTTGGATTAGCGCGCCTTGGATCAGCGTCGCTGCCAACAGTACGCGAACCGGCGGCACCACACGAAACCAGCCACTGTTTGATCGCCCGCTGCCAAACAACATCGATTTATTTATCGGCATGGTGTCTCGATAAAGAGAATGGGGTGTCGCGGCTGGCTTGCCGCGTGGGTGTGCGCATCCATTGAGGCCGCATTATGGGCCCAACGACCCCGAAACGGCAAATTTTTCTTAATCCTCAATTCGCGGCGCCGCAGCCACTATCATGATCGCTTGATGAGTCCCGACCCGGGTTGGACGATGATGCGTTCGAATCGGGCACCCGCAAACGTGTGTGAATGCAGATGAATGATTCAGCGGATCCGGATTGGAAGAACAAGTTGAGCGGCTTTCGGTCTGATTTTGTGGCGCTGCGCCAGGAAGTCGGGAAGCGCATCGTTGGCCAGGAAGACATCGTCCAGGGAGTGCTGACATCGATGATTGCCGGCGGCCACGTGCTGTTGGAAGGCGTTCCCGGTTTGGGCAAAACCATGTTGGTGCGGACGCTTTCGGAAGTCCTGCATTCGCCGTTTTCGCGGATTCAGTTCACGCCCGATCTGATGCCCGCGGATTTGATCGGCACCGACGTTTTGGTCGAGGGCGAAAATGGCCGCAAGGCATTCGAATTTCAAAAGGGTCCACTGTTTGCCAACGTGGTGCTGGCCGACGAGATCAACCGCGCCACTCCCAAGACCCAATCGGCGTTGCTTGAGGCGATGCAGGAACACCGCGTCACCGTCGCGGGAACCTCACACGATCTTGGCGAATTCTTTTTTGTCTTGGCGACTCAAAACCCACTTGAGATGGAAGGCACGTATCCGCTGCCCGAAGCTCAACTGGATCGCTTCGTGATGAAGTTGATGGTGCCCTTTCCCACAACCGACGAAATGGAAACCATCATGGACCGCACAACGGCCGGCGAGATGCCGCCACCGGATCGCATCCTGTCCGCCGAACGTGTGATCGAGCTTCGCGATTTGTCACGGCAAATTCCGATTGCCGACGAAGTGCGTCGCTACGCAATTTTGTTGGTGATGGGAACGCATCCCGATCATGAAGCGGCCAGCGACTTGGTCAAGCAATACGTTCGCTATGGAAGCAGCCCACGCGGCGCCCAGGCGATCATTCGCTGCGCGAAAGTGGCGGCGATTTTGGATGGACGCTATCACGTCGCCAAGGAGGACATTCGGTCCTGGGCTTTGGCGACGCTGCGGCACCGGGTGATGTTGAATTTCGAAGGCCAAGCCGAGGGAGTCTCGATCGATGATGTCGTCCAAGACCTGATCAAACAAACCGATCAGGTTCCCGCGGCCGCGTAAGCTGAGGTGGCAGATAGATCCCCGCGCCCTGATCTAGCCCCCTCTCCCCCGTCAATTTGGTCCGAGGTGAGGTGGCCTGGGTTTCGGGGGCCACGCGAGGCCCCCTCACCCCAACCCTGGCCTGGCGGACTGGTGCTAACGTGTTTGCAAAGCATGGCATTTTCGGTCTCCGAAGTGCTGGAACGCCTTCGCTCGCTTTGCCCACAGCGTAGGGCCCACTTTTTCTGCGATCCATCGCTTGGCGGCCTGGGTTGACGTTCGCCGCAAGGCCGTGCGGACATCCACGGCCGTCCAAGTCCGCAACAGCGTTGGAAGGCTTGCAAGCAGACCCGTGAAGCCG
>JBCCRW010000493.1:0-3443 GCA_039201055.1 Planctomycetota bacterium
GTCGGCGAGTGTTCTTTGATAATTGTCCCAACGGAATGCCAACCGACGAAGTGACGCTCGCGGAGATGCTTCGCGAATCGGGTTACGCGACGATGTGTGTGGGCAAGTGGCATTTGGGGCATCGGCCAGAATATTTGCCGAACAATCAAGGCTTCGATCGGTACTTTGGTATTCCGTACAGCAACGATATGGATGTTTCCAAGCCGCGTCCGCCTTACCATGAATTTGCGCGAACCAGTTGGAACAATTCCACTGATCCGTCGCTTTACAATGTGCCGTTGATTCGAAGTGATGGCCCGATGGAATATGAGATCGTCGAACGCCCCGTTGCGCAAGCGACCCTCACGAAGCGTTTGACCGACGAGGCCGTCGGTTTCATCCGGCGGAATGCGACCGAGCCATTCTTTTTGTATCTGGCCCACCCGCAGCCACATATCCCATTGTTTGCGTCACCGAGCTTCCAGGGTGATTCGCGACGTGGCTTATACGGCGATGTGCTGAAGGAACTTGACGCGTCGGTTGCGTCGATTTTGGACCAATTGAAGGCCAGCGGAATCGACAATAACACCTTGGTGATCTTTACCAGCGACAATGGACCGTGGTCGACATTCAGTTATCACGGCGGCAGTCAGGGACCGCTGAATGGTTCGAAGGGGACCAGCTGGGAAGGCGGTTTTCGCGTACCGGCGATCTTCCGCATGCCCGGCAAAATCCCGGCGGGGACCACGATCCGTGATATGGGTTGCGGATTGGATCTGCTGCCGACGATCGCCACCCTCACCGGCGCGACACTTCCCGCCGATCGGGTCATCGACGGGGTCGATTTGTCTCGCACCTTGCTGCATGGGGAGCCCTCGGCGAGGAAGCAATTCGTCTTCTACAACGGTCGCGATGTTTGGGCGGCCCGGCAAGGACCTTGGAAATTGCACCTCAAGACGGCTCGCCCCAAGGGACCGATGACGCACGATCCGCCCATCCTGTTTCAACTCGATGTCGATCCGTCCGAGCGCTACAACATCAACGGTCACGCGGCCAAAGCGATGAAGGCACTGCCGGCCCTCATCGAAACCCATTTGCAAACGATGCAGCCCGGACCGGATTTGATGAAAGCCGTGGATGAATCCGCACGGATCCAATGATGAACAAACCTAGCCCATGAATCGCGCGATTTCCCTAGGCCTCGACTTTGGCACAGAGTCCGCTCGTGCGGTGCTAATCGACACGGATGGAAACGAACTCGGTGTCGGTTCGCACCCTTATCGTCACGGCCAGATTACCGAAACACTTCCCGGCAGTGACGTGCCACTTCCCAATCGATATGCCTTGCAGGCACCGGGGGATTGGATCGAAAGTGCCGCGGCCGCGACTCAAGAAGCCTTGTCAAAATCAGGAGTCGATCCGGCGAGTGTTGTCGGTATCGGTGTCGATTTCACCTCTTGCACGATGCTGCCCACGCGGCGCGACGGAACGCCGCTTTGTCAGTTGCCAGCGTTTTCTAGCGAGCCGCTTTCGTGGCCGAAGTTGTGGAAACATCACGGGGCGATTTCGCAAACCGATCGCATGAACGATATCGCACGCCAGCGAAACGAATCGTTCATGGATCGCTATGGTGGCACGATCGGACTGGAGTGGTTTTTTCCCAAGGTTCTCGAGACGATCGAGGCCGCACCGGCGATCGCCGACGCGGCCGAAATCTGGATCGAAGCGGGTGATTGGTTGGTCTGGCGATTGGTCGGGTGCGATGCGGACACATTGCCTCGATCCACATGCCAAGCCGGCTACAAGGCACTCTGGTCTGCCGAAACGGGTTACGGATCACCGGCAAACTTCGAAGCCGTGCATCCGAAACTTGCCCAGGCCGCCGCGACCAAGATGCCGGGCAAAATGTTGTCGCCCGGGCAACTTGCCGGCACCCTTTGTGACTCGATGGCGGAAAAGCTCGGGCTGGTGCCTGGTATTGCCGTTGCCGCGGCCACCATCGATGCCCACGCGGCGGTTCCGGGTGTCGGTGCTGCCCAGCCGGGTGTTCTGGTGATGGTGCTTGGAACCAGCAGCTGCCACATGCTCAACGCCGTTCAGGGAAAACCGGTCGAGGGCGTCGCGGGCATCGTCGACGGCGGAATCCTGCCGGGATTGTTTGGCTACGAGACCGGGCAAGCCGCCGTGGGCGATGCGTTCGCATGGCTGCTAAAGCTGTTGAATCTGGATTCATTTGAAACGCTGGGCCGCGACGCAATGGCATTGCCTCCGGGCGCCGACGGCGTCGCTTGCATGGACTGGATGAACGGATGCCGAACGCCGCTGATGGATGGCAAACTCAAGGGTGCCTTCACCGGATTGTCACTCGGCACCTCACCGGCCCACCTGTATCGCGCCCTGCTTGAAGCATCCGCCTTCGGCATTCGCTGGATCGTTGATGGACTTCGTGAAGGTGGCGTTCCCGTGCACTTGTTTGTCGCCACCGGCGGATTGCCACACCACAACCCCGACGTGGTTCAGATTTATGCCGATGTCTTGGGTCAACCGATCGAAGTGCATCCATCCCAGCAAGGCCCCGCGATCGGTGCGGCAGTGCTTGGCATGATCGCGGCCGGCAAAGAAAAATCGGGCTTTGAAAATGTTGCACAAGCGGCAACCGCAATGGCGGCGGTGCCTAATGAAAAGAAAAAGATGGTGCCGCCAAGACCGCAGCACATCGAAGCCTATCACACGCTGTACCAAAACTACCGTCGCCTCGCCCAGCACGTCCAACAACTGACTCAGTGAACGATGAATCTTGCGAAGCGACCCATGGAATCTTGCTATACGACCCATGACCCATTTCATCACAATGCTTTTTTGTAACGCCGAACCGCAACGAATCGTCCGATTCCGCGCATTGGCAATCGGTCTTGGAACCGTGATTTGCATTTCACTGGGTGTCAGCGTCAACGCCCAAACCATCACGACCGAAACCCTGCTTCATGAAATGGTCGATCGCAATCGGCTCGCCCAATTTCCACAGCCGGCCTACATCGCCAAACAGGCATCCAGCTACGACCGCGCGTCCACGGAACCCGGCACAGTCCAGTGGACGGCCAACCGCGATTACTCGCAATTCCTTCGCACCGATCGCCATCAAAATCGCACCGAACACGTGATGCTGGACGCCGAAGGCCCCGGTGCGGTAGTACGGATCTGGATCACTTGGGCGGGACGTCCGGCCAAGCCGTTCTCCGATGGGACGATTCGCATCTACCTCGACGACGCGGAAGATGCGTTCGTCGCAGCACCCGTTTCGACGCTGATCGATGGCGGCCCGAGCGGTGACGGTGGTGTCTGGAACGAACCATCGCTCGCCTACGGCGTTTCGATCGATACGCCCCACGATCGTCGTGGGCACAATCTGTTTGTGCCGATTCCGTATGCAAAGTCTTGCCGAATCACCTACGAAACCGACCAGA
>JBCCRW010000494.1:0-3433 GCA_039201055.1 Planctomycetota bacterium
AAACTGACGGAATCTTCCGCCGGCGACGCGCCGGAGCTTGTTCTTTCGTTGGAAATGTTTGAGCGTGACATCCAACCCATCATCGACGAGTATTTGGATGATTTAATCACCGAAGATCAATTGCGCAAGGACGCTCGGGCCTGGAACAATTACCAAAGTGATTATTCGCCGCTGGTCGTCTGGGCCAAGGAAAATCATCTTGACGTGATCGCGGCCAACGCCCCACGCCGTTACGTCAGTCTGGTCGGCCGCCGCGGGCGTGACGCATTGTTGAAGGTGAAGGCCCCGGCCGATCGCGGGTTGCCGCCACTGCCCTACGCCGAAGCTTCACCGGCGTATGCGAAGAAGTTTCGCGACATCATGAAAAAGATGCGTGAAAAAATGCGTCAGAAGGCGAAGGACGATTCGCCAAAGCAAGAACGCGAGCCGCAGTCCGCCGCAGGTGGTCGAACCAAGGGCAGCGGGGATGCGTTGGACGCACAGAGCTTATGGGATGCCACGATGGCCTATTCGATCGCCGAGCGATTGATGGCCAAACCCGAATCGCGAGTCTTTCACGTGTGCGGCAGCTTTCATGTCGCCGATTCGATGGGCATTCCCGAACACCTGCTCCGCTATCGACCGGGGACTCGTCTGTTCATCGTCAATATTGCGGCGACGTCATCGTTCCCGACCGCTGACGCGGACGATCCACCCGGCCAGGCCGACTTTGTCATCTTGACCGACGGAAAATTACCACGCACTTTCGACGCGATGTCGGGCGAATAGACGTTTTGGGTTGGAGGGGCAGGGCTGCCCAAGGTTTGAAGGGGCAGTGCTGCCGAGTGCCGTGCCTTCGTCACTCAGGCGAGTGGGTTTCGCCTCGGAGAGGCGAGCTACTTTGGGGATGCTTTCTTGCGGCATCCTTAGTTCAACAAACGGACCGACAAGACGCCTTCGATGGTCCTGATTTTGTCGATCGTTTCGGTCGCGACTTCGCCGTCGACATCGATGATCGTGTAGGCGATGTCGCCGCGTGATTTGTTCAGCAGATCGGCGATATTCAAATTGGCGGCCGCCAGGATGGACGAAATTTGGCCGACCATGTTGGGCACGTTGGCGTTGGCCACGGTGATCCTCGGGCCACCGGTACGTGGCATTTGAGCGGCGGGAAAGTTCACCGAATTCAGGATCTCTCCGTCCTCCAAATAACTTCGCACTTGATCGGCCACCATCACCGCGCAGTTCTCCTCGGCCTCGACCGTCGATGCGCCCAGGTGCGGAAACGAAAGGACTCGGTCATGCCCAAGCAGTTGCGCCGTCGGGAAGTCGATCACGTAGGCGTGCAGGTGACCCGAATCGAGCGCTTCGAGCACGGCATCGTCGTCGCAGATTCCGCCCCGCGCCAAATTGATGATCACGCCACCGGGCGGCATCATCCCCACGCGTTGTTTGGTGACCATACCACGCGTTGCATCGAGCAACGGTACGTGCACACTGACCGCATCACACTGGTCGAACAAATGGTCCAAGCTGAGTGCCTGCTGGACCTCGCTGTCGAGCTGCCAGGCGCTTTGAACCGAAATCAGCGGATCGTAGCCGACGACTTTCATGCCCAGCGACAATGCCGCGTTGGCGACCCGCAATCCGATCGCCCCCAAGCCGACCACGCCAAGTGTTTTGCTGGGAAGTTCGAAACCGACAAAATTCTTTTTTCCCGATTCGACGGCCTTGGACACTTCCGCATCCGACCCGCTTAGGCCGGCCGCGAAGGTCATCGCCGGTGCGACGTTGCGATAGGCCATCAGCAGTCCAGTCAGCACCAATTCCTTGACGGCGTTGGCGTTGGCACCCGGGGCGTTGAAGACCGGGACGCCTCGCTGGGTCATTTGGTCGATGGGGATGTTGTTGACGCCCGCACCGGCGCGACCAATGGCGACGACCGTTTCCGGAATCGTCATGTCGTGCATCTTATAAGATCGCAGCAGGATCGCGTCGGGGCTGGTCATCTCCGACGCGACTTCGTATTGGTCACGGGGAAGACGCTGCAGCCCTTTGACGGAAATGTTGTTAAGCGTTTGGATCTTGTACATCAATCAGCTGTTCTTGGAAGCAAAGTCGTTCATGAAGTCGGCCAGAGCACGCACGCCTTCGATCGGCATCGCGTTGTAGATGCTGGCCCGGATGCCACCGACGCTGCGGTGGCCCTTGAGTGCGTCAAGCGAATGCGTGGCGGCCTGCTTGATGAATTCCGCTTGCAGCTGGTCGTTGGGAAGTTTGAAGGTCACGTTCATTTGTGAACGACAATCCTGTTGTGCATGTCCGGTGTACATCGCGGGGTGGGCATCCACGGCGGTGTACAACAGATCGGCTTTTTCACGATTGATTTTTTCGATGGCCGCCAAACCGCCCACTTCGTCCCGCAGCCAGCGGGTGACTTTTCCCAGGGCATAAACGGCGAAGGTCGGTGGCGTGTTCCACATCGATTCGGCTTTGTCGTGATTGCGATAATCCAAATAGCCGGGCAAGTCGTCGCGGGATCGTTCAAGAAGATCACGCCTGATGATGACCACTGTGACACCGGCCGGACCAGCATTCTTTTGAGCACACGCGTAAAGCAAGCCGTACCGGTTGATGTCCAGCGGCCGTGATAGGAAATCGCTGGACACATCGCAGGCCAGCGGCACATTGTCGGGCACGGGTGGTTCGCTGGCGAACTGCACACCCTGGATCGTTTCGTTGCTGCAGTAGTACAGGAATGCGGATTCAGCGGGCACCAGGCTTTCCGCCGGATCCGGCAGGCGGTCGAAGTTCGTGGCGGCACTGTCAAAGGCCGTGACGACTTGGCCTTCCTTGCGCGCTTCGACGATCGCCTTCTTGCTCCAAGACCCCGTGACCATGTAATGGGCCGGGACATCCCCACCGCGAAGTAGGTTGGCCGGAACCATTGAAAACTGAAGTGCCGAACCTCCCTGCATCAACAACACGGCGTAATCATCGGGGACGGCCAGCAAATCACGTATCGACGCCTTGGCCGATTCCATGATGTCGACAAAGGTGGCGCTTCGATGACTGATTTCCATCACCGAGGCCCCCACGCCGGGAAGGCACAACAGTTCGTCGCGGATTTCTTCGAGTACCGAGAGCGGCATGGTGGCCGGACCGGCGGAGAAATTGAAAACCCGATCGGTGGCGGTAGCGGTGGCGGCGTTCATGAGCCTGGCGTCAGTGGAGGGCGGAAATGGCGCGAACAACACTCTCGAATTCTATGCCCCGGGGCAAAGATTTCGGAAGCCCTCAGGTCATTGCGGTGCTCAGGTCATTGCGGTGCGTGGGGGTTGCCGTTTCGCGACGGATTCAGGCCCGCGGTGGATCATCCATTGAGAACACACGCAGCCACTCATCGACCGAATCCGTGTCCACCAACGCGTCGTCGATCTCATCGGCCAAAGCG
>JBCCRW010000495.1:0-3421 GCA_039201055.1 Planctomycetota bacterium
GAAACCACGAATCCCCGCGTCGTAACCGTCGGCGCGGTCGGGATCGACTTGCGAAGTATGGAAGGTCGCCAGGGCGACGCCATTTTGGCAAATCATCTCGACCGGACAAAAGCCATCGGGATCTTCCTTGGCCGTCTTGATGGAAACGAATCGTCGGTTGTTAATGTGCACAACCAATGGCACCGGCGCCGAGGCGGCCGCGTCGGGCAAATACAACACAAACGGAAATTCAAAAAAATCACGTTTGGAAAATTCGGGCGGGGCAACGCGAACCTTCACGCTCTGGGCGGCCACCTTTCCATCAAACAGCACTTCGCTGGGCCCCGGCTTGAAAGTCACCATCGCCTTCGTCTTCGGGCGTCGGCCGTAAATGTGTTCACGGAATCGTTCCAAATACATTGCCCGCTGACGCTGCCAATCCGCATTGGCAAGACGCGAGTCACCTGCAAGTTCCCGATCCCATAAATTCGGTAGCTTGTACGTGGGAACTTTCGATTCGGTCGCGTTGACACCCGCACGTCGCTGCTGCCGGGCGACATCGGCGGGATCGGCTTGCCACGAGATTTCGGATGACGATGCGACTTCGGATTCAGGTGCGTTGTCGCCGGTCGTCTTGGAATCCTGCGAATACACCTTCGACGCGGCGACCACGCCGATCCACAAGATGGATGTGACCCAGACGGACAGACACCAGACGGAAAATCGATAGCCCATGATTCACCCCATGCTTGAAGTCACCGGACCAGCCACGGCTCGCCTTCCGGTCGGCAAAGATCATTCGCCCATCATGGTGATCGGAAACGAATCCATCCGCCAGACCTTCGACGAAGGCACCCTGCAACAGGCGACCAACAGCCGCCTGGCACCGGGCGTGTCACGCGTGGTGCTGAATCCCGACGCGCATTTGGGTTACGGTGCGCCGGTGGGTTGCGTGATGACCTCGCCCACGCACATCTATCCGGGGCCGGTCGGCGTGGACATCAAGTGCAGCATGTCGTTATTGCAGACCGACGTTCCCGCCGACGCGATCGCCGACCGACGCATTCGACGCGAACTGATTAAGGCGATTGGCGATCGCATTCCCACCGGCGCGGGACGCGGGCAACGCCACGCCAAAAAATCACGCAGCGTCGATGAGTCGCTGGGCTTCAAAGTCGCCACCGAAGGGGCCAGCAAAATGGTGCTCAAGAAACTGGGCATTCCCAAGTCATGGGCCGACCGGTGCGAAGATGCCTCGCACGCCGGTCTGGACGGCAGCGCCGATACGCTGCGAGCACGGCTGGACTTCTTTGGTCGCGATCGCGACGCCAAGGATCGTTTGTTTCGCAAATATCGCCAACTGGGTTCCTATGGCGGGGGCAATCATTTTGGGGAAGCCGAAGTGGTCGAATTTCGCGGTGATGAACGCGACCAAGCGATTGCGAAACACTTTGGATTGCGTGATGGTCACGTTGCGTTTCTTTCGCATTGTGGTTCACGCGGATTGGGTCACGATCTGGCGATGGGTCAATTCCGCGCGTTGCAATCGTGGTTTCAAAAATCCGGCCAATCGTTTCCCGCCGGCGATCGTCAGTTGGTCCACGCACCGATCGATTCCGAAGAAGGCCGCCGGTATTTGATTGACATGGCCTTGGGCGCCAACTTTGCCACTGTGAATCATCTGCTGATCAACGCATTGGTGTTGGAAGCGTTCACCAAAATTCTGCCGGGCTGTCGCGGTGAATTGGTGTACTTCATCAGCCACAACATCGCTCGGCAAGAACCACTGGATGGCCGAATGCAGTGGGTGCATCGCAAGGGTGCCACGCGGGCATTACCGGCTGGTCACGAATCATTGCTGGGCACCGATTTTGAAACGACCGGACATCCGATTCTGCTACCGGGCAATCCCCGCGACGGTTCCAGCGTGATGGTCGCGTTGCCGGGGTCCCAGGCGAGTTGTTTCAGTATCAATCATGGTGCGGGGCGAACGATGAGTCGCAATCGCGCCAAAAAGGCTCTCAATCAAGAACGAATCGATGCCGAACTGGATCGCTTGGATATTGTCAGCAATTGTCGCGTGTACCCACGCGACGAGGCACCGGATGCTTACAAGGATTACGAGCAAGTGTTGGAGAGCGTCCGCGAGGCTGGCTTGGCCAAAGAAGTGGCCCGGTTGAAAGCACGCTTTGTCATCAAAGACGGTGCGGCGGCTGATGATTGATCACGAGGCCGGCATCAACCCACTGAGAAGTCATACGGTCTGCAGGGGCTCGATGCTATTGACGTGAATCAAACCGACGTGGACGACCGAATCGGTCTCGGGAAAGCCCAGAATCAAACGCGATTTCAAAACGATGACGTTCTCGGGATGCTTGACCGTGTGCGTCTCGCCATTGGATAACGCAAGAATGAATGGCTCGAAAGGTTGACGCCCCAACCATTCCCGGATCGTTTCACTATTCAAAGAGAGGTTTCCCTTTTCACAAAATCAGCTGAGAAGCCCTTAGCATAGCATCGGAACGATGGGACGAGTGGCTTGATGAGGCCAGTGGCGCGATGAGGCCAGGTTGATGCGGCCGAGAGGACTCGAACCTCCACGGGATTAACTCCCACTAGGCCCTCAACCTAGCGCGGGCCCGGGTTCAGTCGCGGCCCGCCGACTACCCTGGATTGGCGTCTGGGGGCGGGCCAGGTCTTTCACGGATGGTTTCCACTGGAGAAAACACCCGTGCTGCTCTCAGAATCAGTTCGCTCGCTAGAAATGCGTCGCGAGGTATCCGCTGCCTACGTCTATCAGCTGAACTACGCCGTCGGTCGACTCGCAAATTTTCTCGATCGAGATGCGACCACCACAGACCTCGATGAAGTCACAATTAACCGCTGGCTCATCCACGAGCAAAACGTCGGCAGCCTTTCGCCACGCTCACGCTCAAACCTTAGAACCTCGATTTGCACGCTTTGGAAGTTTGCAAAGCACGAGTGCAATCGGGATCGAATCCGGTCGGTTCGGGTGCCGCGAAAGAACCCGGAAGCATGGACCGTTTCTCAAATGCTCGCCGTCGCTGACGCGGCTCGGAATCTTCCAGGCAATCTCCGCAACGGTGTGCCGCGGTCGCTTTATTTTGAGGCATTGTGCCACTTTGTTTATGAGACTGGCTTGCGGCGCGGCGACACATGGTGCTTCAAGCTTTCGTCAGTGGACTCGAGCCGTGTCGCCGCATTGACCCAGTCAAAAACGAAACGCGTCCACCTGGTCACCATGCGAAAGGAAACGCTCGCGATGCTTCGGTCAGTTTCGGCACGCATCGACTCAAGAGGGACTGGTGATCCAGACCAGCCCCTTAAGTGGACGCAATCCGTCTCGCAGTTCTACTATTGGATAAAGCGATGCCGAACCCTTGCCGGCATCGACGCCGAAGCGCGAAACCGATCAACGCAA
>JBCCRW010000496.1:0-3410 GCA_039201055.1 Planctomycetota bacterium
ATTTCCGGCTTCTGGCGAAGACCAGCTACGTGCGCGGTGGGAATTTCCGGCTTCTGGCGAAGGCCAGCTACTTGCGCGGTGGGGGTTTCCGGCTTCTGGCGAAGACCGGCTACTTCGTGGATTCGCGCCGCGGCGTTTCTTTTGCTCAGCGGCCAAGTGTTTGGCATTTACGCCTCCGCGGACACGCCGATCGATCTGCCCTCCATGGTGATCGCGCGGGATGTTGCACCGGAGATGGCTGGCACCCAAGATTCACCGACACAACCATCCGCGACACAACCATCCGCGACACAACCATCCGCGACACAGCGGCGACGTGTGCGTTTGGTGGTGCCGATTTCTTCAGTGCCACAAACCGGTGCATCGCCGGCGGCCAAACGCTGGTTGGTGCAGATGAAGCCGCGACCGGGATTTGGCACCGTCGTTGATTATTTGCCCAAGACGTCCACGGCGGCATCGGTCCAAGGGCCGATCGAAGTGACAACGACCCGCGAGCAAAACAACGCCGGCGGCTTATCCCTGGATGGCGGCTACGGGCATCTGGCGGCCGCGCACGCCGGCTGGGACCACGGGCAAAAGAAAATCCAAACCGTGAACGTCAAGCGTTTGCCGCGTCACCAAGCCGTCGTCTCCTCGGGGACCTTTGACCGCGGGACGGGCGTGCAATTCAAATTGGACGCAACGCCGCAAAGTCCATTGGAAGGCGAAAGAACCTTCGAATTGACGCTGGAAGTCGGGCCCGATTGGGTCGGCGGCATGCTCGAAATCGACATCACGGCGGAACATCCCAAGCGCGCGGCGTTCCCCTGGATGGAAGATGAGGTCGTCCTGCGGCGACATTCCTTTTCACTCGCGGTCGCTGATGGAAACAACGCCTTGTCGGTGGAAACGGCTCGCCGACTGGGCGAAATCGAAGCCCAACTTTGGCGCGCGAGCGTGGGAGCGACGGGCACGAAAGCCGCCGACGCCAAATCCAAAACGAAGAACCGATGGTGGCACGATTTGTTTTCGTGGTCCGATATTCGTCGTCAGGCACCGCAATCGCATTGGCTGCATCGTTTGGTGCGTGGGCAAGCCGATCCGCATTTGGACGCTCAAATTCGCAAACAACCGATGCCGCAACGGCTGCTGGCACTCGAATACGCCGAAGCGGTGGAGCGATTGGTCGGGTCTGAGCCGATTCACTACAATGATCGGCAGCTCGTCCGACACCAAGAACTACCCTAACGTTTCCGGCCCTGCCGGGGCCCTGATGACGCAAGACGCGGAAGCCTACGAATTTTGTTTTCGCCTAACGGAAAACATGCAGCAAGCGATGCTCGGCAAGCCCGAGGTCGTGCGTCGATTGGTCCTGGCATTGCTGGCCGGTGGACACGTGTTGCTGGAGGACATTCCCGGCGTCGGCAAGACGCTGGCGGCCAAATCGCTGGCGATGTCGATCGGCGGTAGCTTCTCGCGGCTACAGTTTACACCGGACCTTTTGCCCAGCGACATCACCGGCAGTTCGATTTATCGCAGTGATTCGCGTGAATTCGAATTTAGCCCCGGCCCGATTTTTGCCAACGTTGTTTTGGCTGACGAAATCAATCGTGCCCCGCCACGGACGCAATCGGCCTTGCTTGAAGCGATGAGCGAGGGACAGGTTTCCATTGATGGCAAGACCTACCCCTTGCCGGCTCCATTCATCGTCGTGGCCACGCAAAACCCGTTTGAATTTGAAGGCACGTATCCGCTGCCGGAAAGTCAATTGGATCGTTTCCTGCTGCGTTTGTCCGTGGGTTATCCGACCCGGGAAATTGAACGCGATGTGCTGCAAACCCACCGCCAAGGCGAACCTGTCGACGCTTTGCAAGCGGTCGTTTCGCCCGATGAAGTCCTCCGCGCCCGTCAATTTACGCGTGACGTCAAAGTCGAAGCCGCGCTGGTGGAATACCTGCTAGACATTGTCGACGCGACACGCAACCACGACGGTTTTCAGGTCGGTGTCAGCACCCGCGGGGCGCTTAGCTTTTATCGCGGTTGCCAGGCGGCGGCGGTCACCGGCCAGCGGGATTACGTGGTGCCCGATGACGTCAAATCGCTGGCCGCGCCGGCGTTGTCACACCGCGTTACACCGGAGGGATTGTTCCAGGGCGGCAATCGAATGGCCGTGGAAACACAGGTATCCGATTTGGTGGAGCAGATTCCGGTGCCGATGTAAACACGCCCGGCTTGCCGCACAAATGGGCCCAGCTTGCCGCACAAATGGGCCCAGCTTGCCGCACCAATGGACGCATGACTTTGAGTAAATCGATCAGCTATCGGCACCGCGTCACGCGTTTGGGCATCCATACGTTGTGCATCGCCACGTTCGCCATTTTGGGCGGTGCGATTCGCGGTTTCAACTTGATGTTGATCCTGGCGGGGTTGATTGTCGCCGCGGCGCTCGTCGGTTGGCGATGGTCCCGCCGCAGCGTTCAAACGGCCGAGACCCAGCGTCGTTTACCGGGCGAGGCATTCGCGGGCCAAACGTTTCGCATTCGTTATCAATTGTCCAATCATTCACGCACGATCCCCTTGTGGATGATGCGGGTGGACGATGCAGTCACGTCGCCGGAGGGCCAAACCCAGGCCGGTCGTTGCGGAGCGGGTGTCGTTCCGGCGGCGGGGGCCAGCGGTATCGTCATCCGCTCGCGCATCCACAAACGCGGCCGCTACACCTACGGCCCGCTGGTCACCAGCACTCGATTTCCGCTGGCGCTGTTCGAATCCAAACGCGTCGATCCCAGCGAAGAATCGTTTTACGTTTACCCTAAATTGTGCACCCTGCGTCCCAGCTGGCGAAAGCGACTAAAAAGTCGTACCGGTGGCGTGGCGATGACGGCACCCAAAAGCGGCGGCAGCGATGGCGAATTCTTTGGGATCCGCAATTGGAAATCCGGTGACAGCCCGCGTTGGATTCATTGGCGAACGACCGCGCGGATGCGCGAGCCGGCGGTGCGTCAATTCGAACAACATCATCGCTTCGAAGTGTGCGTGATGCTGGACGCGTTTCATCCACCCGGCCATGCGGAATCGGCGTTTGAATCGGCCGTTTCGCTGACCGCGACCCTGCTGGCGGCCCTGGGTCGAAACCACGGCGACCGAGCGATGCTGGGGATTGCAGCGGAGCAGATGACGGTGGTTTCCGATGTCGTTCGCGCCGGTGACCACCGACGGATGTTGGAACCGCTGGCCGAGGTTCGCGGCACGGCGGAACCGGCGTTGACCGAAACGATCGCGGCGCTGGCTGCCGCCGGAGGACGGCATAAGGATTGGGTCGTTATCTCGCCGCGTTCCCAGCAACAGGCTTTGTTGACCGATCCGTCTTTGGTGGCCGCCATCGCGCCCTGGATCCGCCGCCGGTCGCTGCAATGGATCGATACTTCCAG
>JBCCRW010000497.1:0-3403 GCA_039201055.1 Planctomycetota bacterium
CGGTACAGGCCTCGGGTGGCGCGGCCGGCGGCACCCGCTTCGGTGCGAAAGCAGTGGGATAAGCCGCAAAGTTTTAGGGGCAGTGTCGCGGTGTCCAGCGTCTGGCCGGCCAACATCCCACCCAAGGTGATTTCGGCCGTACCGACCAAATTCAATTCGGTATTTTCGATGCTGTAAATCTGCGTTTCGGGGCCGCGTGGATTGAACCCGATGCCCTCCAAAATCGAAGTGGTCGCCAAGTCCGGCGTGGTGATGGGCGTGAAGCCGCGTTCGGCCAGGAAATCGATGGCGAACATTTGCAACGCCATGTCCAAACGCACGGCCGCGTTTTTCAAATAATAAAATCCCGCGCCGGTGACCCGCGCGGCGGCCTCGAAATCAAACAGATCGTGTTTTTGCCCGAGTTGGACGTGATCGAGCACGGGGAAATCGAAATCACGTCGCGGCGTCTTGCCCTGGAACAATTCCTTGGCGTCGTCTTCGCCGCCGGCGGGCACATCGGGATGCGTCAAATTGGGCAACGTGCTTTCGATGGCCAACATTTCCGCTTCGACTTGGTCGTGCGCTTTTTGGGCCGCTTCCTTTTCTTGTCGCAGCCGCTTGCCCTCGGCGATCAACGCCGGCTTTTCTTCGGCGGTCGCTTTGGGAATCTGTTTGCTGGTTTGATTGGCCTGCCGGTTCAGGTCCTCGGCGGCCTTGAGGTGCGTCAGGCGTTGTTGGTTCAGCGAGACGATTTTGGCGACGTCGGCCTGGGCACCGCGGCGTTTGCAGTTTTCGGCGATGCGGTCGGGATCCTCGAGGATCAATTTTCGATCGAGCATTCGCCCAGGATATCCCGGGCATCGAAAGGCTTGGAAGGTGTCAGCAGCCTTTCGACCATCCAGTTGACGATTCGTTTTGCGGCTTGGCCATCGCCGTAGGGATTATTCACCACCGCTTGCCGGCGTGTATCCGACGATGGCGTTTGTCGCTTCCGCAGGGCCGCGGTGACTCGATCAACGATCTTGTCCTCGTCGGTGCCAACCAGTTCCGCGAGTCCGGCTTCGACGGCCTCGGGACGCTCGGTTTTGTCGCGGGTAACCAGCACGGTGGCGCCCAGCGAGGGCGCTTCCTCCTGGACGCCGCCGGAATCGGTCACGACGACATCGGCTTGATCCATCAGCCAGACGAATTCGGCATAGTTGGCCGGTGGTACCAAATGGACGTTGGGCAGCGGCCCGAGACGTTCGTGGACGGGTTGTTGGACTTTTGGATTCAAATGAACCGGGTACAGAAAACTGACGTCCGGGTGCTGTTTGGAAAGTCGCTCGATCGCACGGCACAATCGAATCATGCCGTCGCCAAAATTCTCGCGACGATGCCCGGTGATGAGCACGCGGCCACCGGTCGCGGTGGGGACTGCGGTGCCGCCGGACGATAAAGCGGTGGGGGCGAACATCGGAAAGGTTTGCAGGTGTTTTTCGGGGTCGGCGCGTTCACGATCGACGGCGTCTAACAACGCATCGATAACCGTATTTCCGGTGACTTGAATGTCGGCATCAGGAATGCCCTCGCGACGGAGGGCATCGGCAGATCGCACGGTGGGGGCACAATGCAAGGTGCTGATCATGCCGGCGACGCGTCGGTTGAATTCCTCGGGCCAGGGCGCTGCAAGATCACCGGTCCGCAAACCCGCTTCGACGTGGACGATCGGCAACCGATGGAAGAACGCGACCATCGATGCGGCCATCACCGATGTCGTATCACCTTGGACGACGACGGCGTCGGGATGGTGGGCCCCAATAACATCGTCGATGGCGTCGATCAGCTTGGCGCTCAGCTTGGAAAGCGATTGTCCGGGGGTCATGACGTCCAATTCGACGTCCGGCTGAATTTCGAAGTAGCCGAGCACTTGATCGAGCATTTCGCGATGCTGGCCGGTCCTGCAAACGATGGGCTGGACCCATCGGTGGGCCTTGGCCTGCAGGATCACGGGCGCCATTTTGATCGCTTCGGGTCGTGTCCCGACAATGATTAACGGTCGCAGCGGGTCGCCGTGCGGGTCCGAATCGCCGTGCTTGACGCCTGGGTTGTCTTGTTTCACGGCTTGGCCTTGGGAGAAAATTAGGTGCGGGGTATACATATAGTTCGGTTGACATGAACTCGACCGCTTTACCGCGATACAACCCGACCGAGTCGCCCGATTTCTTTGCCCGCGACCGGCTCTTTAGCGATTTTTTTGATGAGATCCGATAATTGGAATCTGCTGTCCAAAATTTTGGGCACCCCGGCTCCCACTCCCGAGCCCGAAAAAGAGGTGGAGCCAAAAGCGACTCCCGAACCCGCACCGGCGGCCGCCGAGGCGCCCAAGACCGACCTTCCAGACGACCCGCAGGAATCCGAACCCAGCCTGCCGGTGGCTTCGGAAACCCGCCCGACCGCCGCGTGCAAGCCGTCGATGTTTGATAACGAAGACGTGGCGGAGGAGCCGGTTGCCAAATCGGAGCCGGTTGCCAAATCGGAGCCTGCCGAATCGGATCGATCGGACGACCCGGACCCCGGGGTATTGGACGCGTTGACGGCGGTCGAGCCGCCAGCGGTGCTTCCCGGATTTGGCCGGCGAGAAATCAATCCGGGCAAATCGAGTTACGAGCGTGCCGAACGACGCTTTGACGACGACGCCAGCCTGGATGAATTGACCGATCGGAAACCCTCTCGCGGCGGTCCCAGCAGGCCATCACGCTCGGATTCAAAACAGAACGATGACGACGAACGGCCTCGCGGTCGGCGACCCGCCGCGGGCGGCTTTGGCCAAGGTTTGATTGACGACGCCGATGACATTGACGCCGGCAACGAAATTGGCAACGGCGACGAAATCGTTGCGGCGAGTTTCGATGCCGAACTGGATCTGGACATGGATTCGGATTCCGATGTGGTCCCGCCGAAAAAGAAGCTTGACGGCGAAATTGGTTGGGGTTCGCCGGATCTGGACACCGCCGACGAAGCACCCCGACCGCGGCGCACCCGTGGTGGTCGTCGCGGCCAGCGTTCCGAGCGTGATACCGGTGATGACGATCGGGACTCGCGAGATACCGCACCACGAGCTCGCGGACGACGCGATGCGTTTGACGAAAACGACCGTTCTTCCCGGGAAGATCATCCGACTCGTGGCGGCCGCGGTCGACGCGACCGGAACGATGAAGCGACCAGCGAATCCGGTCGCTCGCGACGCGGCAGCGCGGGTTTTCGGCCAGCCGATCGCGACGGCGAACTTCGGCGCGACGGCGAACCTGGACGCGATGGCGAACTTCGGCGCGACGGCGAATTCGAGCGGGACGGGGATTCCGGGCGCCGCCCGCGACGCGGACGTCGACGCCGCGGGCAACGCCAAGAAATCGATGAAGAAACCGCCGACGAATTGGTC
>JBCCRW010000498.1:0-3378 GCA_039201055.1 Planctomycetota bacterium
GATGTCGACTCGTTGAATCGATCGTACGCTGGGGGCCGAGCCGTTGACGATGGCACCCGGGAAGCTTGCCGGCGAAATTGCCAGCGCGACCGGTTCGCCATCAACGTCCAGAATCGTGCCGCCGGCCAGGTCGACGGCGGTCGAGGTCAATTCCACCCCATCGGCATCCACGTCGGCTTCTTCGACCATATAGCGGAACGTGAGCGTCGGGCCACCGGAACCGCTCAGGTATTCGGCCACGACATCTTGGCTGCCCACCTGCAGCGTCACTTCGGGCATGCCGGTCACCTCGACGGCAACGCCAAAGTGAATTTGAACGTCGATCGCGCTGCCGGCGGCGTACAAACCGTCCGCCGGTGCAACCGTTTGGTTCGTGAAATTTCCAAGGGCGTTTTCGTACATCAGCACCTCACCACGTGAGTAGCTCGTCAGTGCGATGTCACCGTCACCGTCAGCGTCCAAATCCGCGATAACGACCTGTGTTGAATTGCCCGCCTCTTTGGAAATCACGCGGGCAGGCGCGAAGTTTCCGCCACCGAGGTTTTCAACGTAGGCCATGTCGGGCCCGTAGCTTACAAAGGCGATATCCATGTCGCCGTCGCCATCGAGGTCACCGGCTTGGGTTGAATACACAGCCGCGATTTCGACGGGCAACTCCTGCCGCGGCTCAAAGTTGCCGCTGCCATCGTTCGGCAGCCATGAATAACGCTCGTCGAAGTAGTCGGTCACCAACAGATCAGGATGGCCGTCGCCATCGAGGTCAACGACTTGCTCGACAAACGGCAAATCGCCCGAGTCTTGCGTTTGCTTCGCGGTGAACGTCAAATCACCATTATTTAGAAACCAAGCAGTGCGATTGACGACGTGTTCGGTGACCGCAACGTCCGGCCGACCGTCGCCGTTAAAATCATCGACGACCATCGAACCCAAATTCTCGATACCGGAAATCAGCTGTTCTCCGCTGTCGAAGGCGCCACCACCCAACCCGCGATACCAAACGACTTGGTCGCTGACTCGGCTGCCTGAATATCCGGAGTTAACAACGTCTAAAACGCCGTCGCCATCAATATCGGCCGTGGTCGTTCTGTCGTAACTATTTTCTTCGATTACGTTCGGAGTTGTGCTGAAGTTGCCTCCGCCGACATTGGCATACCAGGCCAAACGTCCGGTGTAGGCTGTCGTTACCACATCCAAATCACCATCGGCATCCATATCTGCCGGGTGAGCGAACCAAACCAAGAACTCATCGGCGACGAATCGCTCGGTGAAACTGCCGTCACCGGCATTCTCGTACCAATTGACCGTGTTTGCGTCGTAGCCGACGGCCAAAATGTCCATGTCGCCATCGCCATCCATATCGACAGCTTCCAAAGAAGACGCCCCCGCCATTCCGTCGCCGACCACCTCCGGCAAACCGAACGGAATGTTCATCGACTGATCGCTGGCAGCAATCGTCACCGTTGCCGTCGTCACCGTGCCCAGCAGGCCACCCGAAGCACCCTCGATGGTTCTCAAATAATTATCGATGGAGGCCGGCGACCCATCGGATAATTCCAGCGTGAAGGTTTCATCGGATTCGGCATCCGAATCCTCCAAAATCGGAACCGTGATCGTCTTTCGAATCTCGCCGTCGGCAAACACCAGAGTGCCGTTGGTCGTTGTGTAGTCCGAAGCACCCGCCGTGCCATCGGCGGTTGCGTAGTCGACGGCAATCCGGCCGTCCCGGCCGCCGGTACGCACCACGTCAATCGATGCCATGCCGGCGTCTTCGTCGACCGAATAGCTATCCGCTTCGAACGCCAGCGTGCCGACGCTTTCCACCGAGAAGTAAACGGTGATTGGATCGCTCGCGTCAAAGCCATTCAAGTTTGGCGTCGAAAAACCATCGTCGTCAAAGTAAGCCGACAAGGTCAGGTCAACCTCGTAGCGACCCGGCTGGCTAAAGCCAAAGCTAAAATGTTGATGCCCGCCGGGTGTCAGCCACAACGCGTCGTCGGCCGAAATCCCATCGGTCACGTCCAGCCCGGTGCTGTTTGCATTGTCAACATCGTCCTGATACGACGACATCCAGACCAATGCGCCGCCGAAGCTGCCGGTGCTCCACATCGAAAAATCCCCGGTCCCATCGGACCCGTCTGGATTCATGTGTCGCACGTCGGTAAGCGTTGCCTTGGCCCAGCGTGCCTCGGTCGCCGAACGACGCCCCTTCGATTCCTCAAACGCGTCGTATTCATCCATGATTGCCGGATCCAGCCCGTAGCCGGCGAAGCCCAACCAGACCAAATTTTGGTCCTGGTTCAACGGCAGCAAGTGAAAGGGCTCCCCGGCATCCACGCCAATGAAGTCGAACGCAGACCCACCGCCCCGCGTACCTTCGGCCCCCGCACCGACGTAGATCAACGCTTCGTCGTTTGTAAATTGGAAGGGGTCCTCTTCCCCCTCCAAATCCGCGAGCGGGCCCAAACTCCACTCGCCCGAATCGTATTGGACATTCAGGTCGGCGTGCTGATCGGTCAGGAAGTTGTCCAATTCAGCGGCAAGTAGCTGTCGTTTCTCGAGCGCCTCCAAGCGTGGCGAACTGGCTCGCCGGTGAGATCGCTGAACACGATTCTTTTTTGCCTTCGACAAAGAAACCAGACGACGGAGGTTTGACAAACTCATGAAAGCGGCGACTCCAAAAAGGCGCGTCGGTATCAGGGTGCAATTGCAACTCGATTGCAGATAATACCGCAAGCAAACGCCCCGTCAATCGCGACAAACCGCGCAATCAGCAAAATTAAACTGGTCGAAAATCGACCAGTCTCCGCGACTCAATCGGCGTAGATCTCGACAGCGGTCAGCCAGCCGGTCGTCGTCTCGACCGCCCGATACGAATAGTCGATGCCGTTGACCTCGCCGACGATGTTGTGGCCCTGCTGGGCCGAGATTTCCGGCAGATCATCCGCCGAGACATCGGTGGCCGCCATCAAGTTCAAGAGCGCCGAAACCGGAAATGGCGTCCCCTTGGAAGCATCTGAACGACGCGGCTGATTGGCCTGGCCACCATCCGGTAGGGGCAGCGGTTCGGAGCTAACGATCAAGGCCAGCAACCCGGTCCCGAGCTGCGACCCCATCCCAACCTCCGACCCCATCCCAACCTCTGACGACGAAACCGCGCCGCCGCTTGGTGCGGTGTCCTGGTTGGCTGGATCGTCCCGGTTGGCTGAATCGCCTGGGTTCCTCGCACTTTGCGGCGACGTCGCCGAACCCCCAACAATCCGGCAATCCTGGGGAAACGATACGCCCAGCAACCGCTCGATGCGATCAAGCGTCGGAGCCGGTGGAGCCTGCGAACCGCATCCGGATCCGGCACAGGCCGCAAGCAGACACGCCGCCAGC
>JBCCRW010000499.1:0-3347 GCA_039201055.1 Planctomycetota bacterium
CCAGGTCATTGGCTTCACGTCCGGCATCGACGCCGGTGTCCATGATCTGTGACAGCACGGCCAACGCGCCGCCCAAGATCGCGAGCGCCAGGATCGCTTCAAGCAACGAAACACCACGCCGCTTGCTTGTCCAGCGAAACGGCTTCGCGGGAGGAAGCATTTTGGGGCGTCCGCAGGTCACACCATTCGAATTCCAATTGTTCATGGCGTCGTGACCTCACCGGGCGTGACCTCACTGCGCGGCAGTTCACCCACGAGTCCTTCGATCACCGTCGTCGCACCGGTGACTCCTCGGATCGCGATCGCCGTCTGCTCACCGTCCTGGTTGGCCATGCGAATGACGCCGTCTGACATCGAGCCATCGGGGTAAAAGAAGATCGCCTGCCCCACCTGAATCTCGCCGGAGTCACTCGTCATGCCCGCGGAGTCTTTGACCAGCGTGCTGGTTCGCGCCGATGCCATCGCACTGACGCCTGCCAGTACGATGGTTTCGGGCAATTCAATGGTGCGGGTCGCTTCGGTCGCGTCCGGCGTTGTGGTTGGCGTGATCGCGGCCTGTTCGGCACCGCTTAGCAAAGCCGACGGGGCGGCCGCCGGATCGCTGGCTTCGACGGAATCGGCGGGCGAAAAATAGGGCGCCACTTGCAGTGTGGACCCACCGATGGTCCCGCTGAGTGTTAGCACTCGCCCACCACGCATGGCATCCAAGCGGGTTTGGGCAATTTGAATCCGCAATTGGTCGGCTGAGCGAGTCAGCCGGCGATCCGAAAGCAGCATCGCAAATGGCGGCAACGTGAGCGCTGCCAAAATTGAAATCAGCGTGAGCGCCAGCAGCAATTCGAACAGCGTGATGCCGTTTCGCCGGATCACGAACCTTCAACGACGATGTCATCATCCGTGTTGACCTGGCCGTCCTCACCGGCGCTGCGAATTTCGTAGGTGTTTCCTTTCACGGAATACTTGAAGTCGTTTTCCCACGCATCCTTGGGAATTTCATCCATGATCGAGCGACGCCACTTGGCCTTTTTGTTCGGGTCGCTGGGGCCGTCTTTAAGCGATTCGAGCGATTCGGGCAGACCACCGACGCGAATTTGGTACAGATCAATGTTCTTTTTGAACAATTGCATTTGGGCTTTGCTGGCGTCACCCTTGGCCTCCTGGAATTGCCCAATCAATTGGCCGCCCACCAGGCCGCCAATGATGACAATGATCGCGAGCACCAGGAGCAATTCAAGCAGCGTAAAGCCGCGTCGCCGCGAACGGGACTTTCGGCAGTTGGGTGTCGATGGACGCGGAGAACGGCGTTTTGAGTGCATTGTTTTGGAAGGAGGGGTGAAAGGGGGAACCAGGGCGGGAAGCCGCGGAGTGAAAAATCACCGCTGCCGGAGTGCAGGGGCGACCGCTTTGATGACTCCGCAGGCTCTTCTCCCGACATTCTAACCCCCCGGAAACACCTCGGTTTCGCCAAAATCCGGATCCATCGCAACCCCCGCGACACGCTAATCTGCCGATCAACCGAATCAATCCGCGAAACACGCGGTTCGGTGGCCGAGAAGGATGCGGAAAATTCCGTTCGATACGGTAGAATGTCGAATCTGCTGAAATAGGGTAAAGCGGGTCGATAACCAGGATTGCGGCCCGCCGCTCCCGTTTGCACCTCCACGCCTCTCTTCTCGCGAACCCAGCCCAAGCTTCTCCATGGCCGCACGCGACGACACTGTCATCCGAGGCAGCTTGATCACTTCATTGATCCTGCTGGTCCTCTCCTTCGCCCTGAACATTTTCTTTTACCTTTCGTCAGACCGGGCCATCCAGGACGCTGCCGATGCCAAGAGCCGACTGTCTTCGGTCCAGGAAAGCGTTCGGCAGAATGACCAAAAAATCAGTCGGCTGAAAGCCATGCTTGGACGCGGCTCGCTGACCCAGGACGAGCTGGACAGCATGGCCAAGAATTTGGCTGACGATCCTGACATGCAGGCGATTGAAACCAAGTTTGCCGCCAACATGGAAATGTTCGATGCGGGAACCGACATCGGCTCGCTCAATTATCCCGCACTGCTGGATTACCTGCCCACGTTGATCCGGCAACGCAACGACCAGGTCATCGCGTCGCGGGAACAAGCCGACACGGCAAGCAACCAGGCCAAGCAGGACGTCGAAGATGCACGGCAGGCCCAGGCCAAGGCAGAGCAGCAGGCGGCCGAAGCCAATGCCAACCTGACTCAAGCCCGAAAGGGATTTGAAGAAGATCGCAAGCGGATGGATTTGGACAAACAGCAGGCCCAGGACAAATTGCTGATTATTTCGGACAACTTGAACAAGGCACAACTTGCTGCAGCCCGTGAAAAGCAGCTGGCGCAACAAACTTCACAGAAACTGCAAAGCACCATTAATACCCAGCGGAAGCAAATCAATCGCATGACCAACACGCGATTTGAAACCGTCCAGGGAAGCATTATGAGTGCGTTGCCCGGCGGCGACGTCGTTACCATCAACTTGGGGTCGGCCGACGGTTTGCGTCCCAACGTGACCTTTGGTGTGATCGATCGTGACGAAATCCGCATGGAAGACGCCAAGATCAAGGCGAACATCCAGGTCGTCAAAGTGGAGGACGCGCACCTGAGCAAGGCCCGTGTGATCGCCAAGCCAGAAATCGGCAATCCGATCATCTCGGGCGACAAGATCTACTCGCCATTCTGGGCGCCCGGCCGCACCGTGAAGATCGCGTTGGCTGGCAAAATCGACATCGATGGCGACGACGTCGCGGACAATGACGCCATCAAGGGCCAAATCCGCGCAGCCAACGCCGAAGTGGTCGCGGAATTGACCGAAACCGGTCAACGGTTGGGCAAATTGGACAGCGACATTCGGTTCCTTGTCGTCGGCACGCCACCGGAAGTTGCCGACAGCAGTGCTATGGCAAACGAGAACGTCGAAGCCCAGGTTGCCGGCATCGGCGACTACAAAGAGGACGCAATCCAGTTGGGCATCACGGTGATTCCCGCTTGGAAATTGCAAGCGTATTTACGAACGATTGACGATTCGTTGACCACGCCACTGGGATCGGCGGTTCGAGGCGACGATTTTGGTGTCGAATCGCGTATTCGACGTCGGCAAATGACCAACGACATCTCGGAGATGTACAAGAAGCAAAAGGACGGATTCCAACGCGGCAACGAGATCAAACCGTAAGAAATGGCCCCCGTGAGCGGCGAGGCGCTAGCGGGCTGTCGGTTTAGTGTATCCATAACATGAGGGGGCGGTGCACCGTTCGCTTGAGTTGAAAGGTTTGGTATTCTCCGGACTGACGATCGCGACGCAGGAAACAACCCACCAAGGAAGCGACC
>JBCCRW010000500.1:0-3346 GCA_039201055.1 Planctomycetota bacterium
AAGTCGGCCGGGTCGCTGTCATCGGGCAGCGTCAAGATTCGCAGGTCGACATCGCTGCTGACAAAATTTTCCAGCACTTCGTCGGCGCGTTTGCGTCCGGCTTCATCACCATCAAGTACCAAGACGACTCGATCGGTAAAGCGCCGCAGCATCTTGATGTGTGCCGGTGTCAGGGCCGTTCCCAGGACGGCGACCGCCGTTTCGATACCCGCGGCGTGGGCGGCGATGACATCGGTGTAACCTTCCATCACCAGGGCCAGGTTTTGTTTGCGAATCGCATCGCGGGCGTGATGCAGTGCGTACAGCGTTTCGGATTTTTTGAACAGCAGCGTTTCGCGGCCGTTGATGTATTTGCCGCCCGCGTTGTCGCCGTGCCGCGCCGCGATTTGCGGGATCACTCGGCCGCCCATCGCGACCGGCCGACCTTGCAAATCCCAGATGGGAAACATCAGCCGCCCGCGAAACATGTCGACAAAACCATTGCCGCTGCGTTTGGGCGAAGCGACTCCGGCCGCCGCGATCACCTCGCCGCGAAATTTTCGCGATTGATTTCCCTGGGCGTTGGCCATCAGCCGGTCGAGCATCCACGACCATTGGTCGGGGGCAAAGCCGATGCCAAATTTGTCGCGCATCGCGTCGTCGATGCCACGCTTGCGAAGATAGTCGGCGGCGATTTGCGCATCTTCACTTGACGGCCGAACCAGGCATTGGTGATAGGCGTCAACCGTGTGCCGAAGAACTTCCAGTAACGTTTCGCGATCGTCCGGATTTCCCGGCTGTGTCTTGGGGCCCCGACGAAATTCGGGAACTTCGATGCCGGCCACTTCGGCAAGTTGGCGAACGGCCGTGGGAAAGTCGACGCCATCGCGCTGCATCACGAAACTGAACACGTCGCCGCCTAAATCACAAACCCAGCACTTCCAGGATTGCCGCGACGGATTGACGGTCATCGACGGGCGTCGGTCATCGTGCCAGGGGCATCGCGCGACAAAGTTGCGGCCCTGCGGACGCAATTCCAAACCGGCACCGATCACGTCGACAATGTCGACGGCGGCGCGAACGCGTTCCTTCAGATCGAAATCCGATGGATTTGGCACACCCACTCCCCGTGGCTGGTCTGAATCGGTCCACCGCTTGGCGAGCGAATATGGGGCCTCGACATTCGATCGTCGAAGGAGTGACCTCCAAGCGTCGAATTTTGGGTCAAAGCGTTGTCTTCACCCGAGAACGGCAGCGTCTTGACCGTCAAGACAACCGCCGCTGCGGCAAATTTCGATGATCGTGCAATCCTTGCAGGCGTAGCAGCAGCGGCGTTCCATGCCGACGAGCGATAGCGGGTCCACGAACGGGCCTTTGCCACGAGCGGAAAGGATTCTGGCGAGCAAGCGGGGGTGGGTCAAGACGAGTTTCCCGGCAACTGCTAGGCTTCGGCGGACGGACCAATGGGGTTCGTTTGCAGCTTGCCGAATTCGGAATTTCCTTTGAAACGCCCCGCACTTCGCTACGTCGTCGGCCCGATCTTTGCGCTGGTCCTGTTCGGGTTGGCCGTGCGTTTGTTGTTTCAAGAAGCGAAAAAAATTTCTTGGGAGGAATTTCAATCGCAATTGCTGAGCGTCCCGCCGACCTTTCTATGCTTTGCGGCGCTGTTGATCCTGATGAACTACGTGCTGCTGATCGCCTACGACATGCTGGCGCTGCGGTACATTTGTCGCTCGTTGCCGCTGCGGCGGGTGGCGCTCGCATCGTTTTTGGGTTTTTCGCTGGGCAACAACCTGGGCACGCTGCTGGCCGGGACCCCGCTGCGGTTTCGCTTTTATGGTCGCTGGGGAATTCCCGCCGGCCAGATTACGGCGCTGATCGCCGTGATCGGTTTAACGTTCTGGAGCGGTTTGTGGTTCTTGGGCGGCTGCGTTTTGACGCTTTCACCGATTGAATTGCCACCTGACTTGGCCGACAAAATTGCGGTGGGCACGCGCAGCTTGGGCATCATCTTGTTGGCCGCCGCGTTGGCCTATTTGGTCGCGTGCGTGTTGTGGAAAAAGCCGCTGCCTATCGGCGGCGTCAAATTGCGTTTGCCCGAACCCGGCTTGATGGTGGTGCAGGCATCCGTCGCGGCGGTCGATCTGTTCATTTCCGCCACCGCGCTGTATTTGGTTTTGCCCGCCGGTGTCGAAGTATCGTTTGCCTTGGTGTTGGCGGCATACCTGTGCGCGATCGCGGTTTCGCTGTTGACCCAAATGCCTGGCGGTCTGGGAATTTTGGAAGCGATCATTTTGAATTTGCTGAAAGGTTCGGTCGACGACACCGCATCCATTCTGGCGTCGCTGTTTTTGTTTCGTTGCTTGTACTATTTTGCTCCGTTGCTGGTTGGCATGGTGGTTTTGTTGGGTCATGAGATTTATGGCGGCACCCTGGATGCCAAACGTTTGCAACAAGAAGAAACACGCGGGCTGGGCAACCCAAGCGGTTAACCATTGATGGACATTCGCGAAGCATCGGCCACTCCAATCGATCCGCTCCGACGTCGCCCGTTGATGGGGTGGTTGTTCTTGTTGGGGTATGTGCCGGTGGCGCTGCTGTCGATGACGATCATCTTTGGCGGGATGTTGCTTCCGCAGCTTCGCCGCTGGACAAACGCGGGCGGGCAAAACGACGCAGACCGACGCGATGCAAACGAACGACCATCCTTCGGCGTCGAAGATCTTGACTTTTGGCAAACGCCCGACACCGGCCCCGGTGACCGTTTTGAAGCGGATGTGCAGCGGGGTCAGCCGTTTCCGCGACCCGATGAAGTGGTCGATGAAATGCAGCGCATCCTGTATTTCGGCGAGCGTGAGGAACGCCTGCGAATGATCGGCCTGCTGCCGGATTTAGGCAAAGTCTCTTTGTTGTACCTACGCGATTTGACCAAGCTTTCCAATGACCCGGATCTTGACATCGCCCAAGCGGCGGTGCGGGCGGCGTTGCGGATTCACAAAAACTATCTTCAGGGCAACGCGGCGCCGCAACCGTAACAGTAGCGGGCATCGGGTCGGTGATCGTCGTTTTGACAATTTTCACAAACGCCGGCTGCGTTGGTTTCAAAAACGCCGGACGCATCGGGCGTTCGGTCGCCAGGCTTCGTCTTGGAATATTCGGCACTAACAAACGTCGACGGCACAATGATCAGGCTGTAGCCCAGCAGGATCAGGATGGTTGAAATGACTTTGCCCAATGCGGTTTGCGGAACGACGTCGCCGTAACCGACGGTCGTCAGCGAAACGGTGGCCCAGTACATCGCCTGTGGGATGGATGTGAACTGGCTCTCGCGGCCCTCTTCGTCGGCGCCGATGGCCTCCACGTGGTA
>JBCCRW010000501.1:0-3345 GCA_039201055.1 Planctomycetota bacterium
AAAACATGCCGCCCAATTGTGCCAGCGACATCAGCACCGCCTGCGGGCCGCCGGCACGGGAGCTGAGCGCGACGTAGGCGACCAGCACCGCGAATGACCAATGCAGGTACAAGCCGATGCCGGCGAATTTTCCCAAACGCAAACGGCTGTAGAGCAGATCGAGGAACAACGAAACCTTCCGGGGTATGCTAGATCGGTGCAGCGGTGCCAGTCGGTGCAGGTTGGCCCGGTGCAGGGGGGCCCAGTGCAGGGGGGCCCGAGAAATCCGTCCATCCTTGCCGACATCGTTCCATCGTCACCCACATCCGCCCATCATCGCATTGATTCATGCTTCGAAGCCAGTTGATTCATCCGCAAATCACTTCCATTTTGGCCGCCGCGGGCCATCACAGCACGGTGCTGATTGCCGACGGAAATTATCCGGCCCTGAATAAACGCGGCCCCAACGCTCAATTGGTCTCGTTAAATCTGATGCCCGGCGTGGTGACCTGCGACCAAATTCTACAAGCCATCGTCTCGGCGGTCCCGATCGAAGCCGTGCGAACGATGCAGACCGAAACCGAGGGCCCGTATGCACTCGACGGCGACCCGCCGGTCTGGGCCGATTACCGCAAGACGATTGCCGCTGCCGGTTTGGACCTGACGATTGAGCCGACGGAAAAGTGGGCGTTTTACGAAGCGGTTTCGACTCCCGATCATGTGTTGACAGTGCAGAGTGCCGATACGCAGCGCTACGCCAATATCTTGCTGACGATCGGCGTGCGGATGGATTAACGGCCGCTCGTTCCTTACTTTTTCTTTTTGGTGTTGGGCTTGGCGGACGTTTCCGTCTTGCCCGACGCGGCGGCCCCGCCAGTCGACTTACCGGCGGACGTCTCGCCGCCCGATTTTTCGCTCGCGGATTTTTTGCCGGCCGACTTCTTGCCCTCCGACTTGCCGCCCCCAGACGAGCTCTCGCCATCGGATGGCTTGTCGGCCTTGGCAGCCTTTTTGTAACTGTCGCTGCGGTAGTCGGTTTGATAAAAGCCGCTGCCTTTGAAGACGATCGCCGCGCCGGTTCCGAATTGGCGTTCGAGCTTGTTTTTACCGCATTCGGGGCACTTGGTTATTTTCGGATCATTGATGCCCTGAAAGATTTCCAAGGTATGCCCGCAGGCGGTGCATTCGTAGTCGTAAGTCGGCATCGGCGGTAGGGAAAAAAGGGCGCGTGAGGAATTCGGTATGCTGCCAATTTGGCGTCCTTTCGGGGACCCGGCCAGGCAAAGCAAATCCTAGACCGAAGGTGCGAAGCGGTCCGCTGGCGGCTTCAGCTTTCCGACGGGTGGCATTAGCTTTCCGACGGGTCGCTTTAGCTTTCCGACTGGCGGCCGCTGACCAGGAACGTGGGCGGCAGGGCTTCGAAGCGAATGCTGTCCATTTGCCGGTTGCCACGAGCGATATTGACCATCCGCACGTCGCTGCTAAGCCCCGCTGCTTCAATGGTGCCCCGCACGGCCACCAAATTATCGGGGCTGCCAATGTTGACCACGATCCGGCCGTAAGGCTTGAGCCTTGGCAGGGCTTGCCGCACCAAATCGGGCACAACCCGGCCGGTGCCACCGACAAAGATCGCGTCCGGTGGCGGCAGTTCCGACCACGCCTCGGGTGCCTGGCCATGCACGGCTTCCAAGTTGGGCACCGCGAAACCCTTGGCGTTTTCAATCATCAAACCGTAATCTTCGGCATCCATTTCGATGGCATACACACGCCCCCGGGTGCATATCGAAGCCGCTTCGATGGCCAGCGATCCGCTGCCGGCGCCGACATCCCAAACGATGCTGTCTTGCCGCAAAGCCAATTGACCCAGCGCGATGCAGCGGACCTCCATCGGCGTCAATAATCCGCGTTTGGGCCGCGATTGCAAAAACATGTCCTCGGCATTGCCAAACATGCCCCGCGAGCGAGATGAGTCGATCCGATCGGCGGCTCCATCATGACGCACCAAAATCATCACGTTCATCGGCGCGAATGTCGATTCACGAATCTGCGCCAAATGGCCCTGCGTGACCGTTTCATCGGGTGTGCCCAAGTCTTCGCAAACATACGCGGTGAAGTAATCGATCCGGCGGTCCAGCAGGGCTTCGGCGACCATAGCCGGTGGAATCGATTCACTGGTAAACAAACCCGCTCGTTCGGCCGTCCGGATGGCGTCGATGGCGCGGTCCAGCGGTGTGGTCGCCAGGTTGGTCAAATACGCGTCGTCCCAACTTTCCTTGACGCGTGCAAAGGCCAGCTGCATGCTGCTGACATTGGGGATGACTTCAAAGCGATCCTTGCCAAACGATTCGGTCAGGAAGCGGGCGATGCCGTAGAACAGCGGGTCGCCACCGGCGAGCAAGACGTTGCGCCCGGAGGGCAAATCAAGAATCTGACGGCGTAGATCATCCAGGGTCTTTGCGGCGGGAATCTTTTTCGCCCGCGCGGCTTCAACTTTCGCAAGCAAGCCCGCGGTGCCGACAATGTGGTCCGCAGATGTCACGGCGTCTTGAGCTTGACCCGTCAAACCCTGCATGCCGTCGTCGCCCATGCCGACGATGGTGATCCGGTTCATCCGTTCGTCCGCTTCTTGGATTGTTGATGACGGCTGTAGCGTTCCAATATTTTGCGTTCCGACGCCGTCAGACTTTCTTCGCCATGCTGGAACACTTTTTCCAAAATCGGATCGGCCTCCTGTTCGATCTTCGCGGCCTTGGCATCGGGGTCATGAATCTTCAACTTGGCTCGCCGCATGCGTTTGCGAAGCTGTTGGGGCAAATCCATCAAACCGGCCGGTGCCAAAAAGTCCAGCTTCAGGCCCAGCTTGAAATACAGGGCCGCAAACGCGGCCCCGCCCAAGTGAACCGTAAATGCGACTCGGTTTTCGCCGGTGCCCATAAAATCGTCAAACGTACGCAGCACGTCCAACGTGACATAACCGCTGGCCAACAACCACGCGGGCACCGGCGCGATCATCATGAGCAGAATTTGCTCATGCGGGTACTTAAAGGCAAACAACACGGTCAGCGCGATGACGCCGCCGCTGGCACCGATCGCGCTGCCCCCGCCGGAAAGCAAGTAGGTGATCGCGCCAACCACCCCGGCGAAGATCACCGAAACCAAATAGAACCGCAGGAATTCCATCCGTCCCAGATCGCGTTCCAACATGCGGCCAAACACGAACAAGCCCAACATGTTGAAGCCCAGGTGCCATGGTGAGGCGATGTTGTGCAAAAACCCGTAGGTCAGCGATTGCCAAATCATCCAAGGCTGCGTTAGCGAGGTCCCTTGGACTGCCAACCAATCGATGACCCAGTTAGACGCCTTGCC
>JBCCRW010000502.1:0-3344 GCA_039201055.1 Planctomycetota bacterium
CATCCCCGGCCAAGGCCGCAACCATCAACGGCGTCACCTTGCCGGGTCCAACGGCGTTGACATCGACGTTGTGATCCAACAGGCAATCGAGCATCTTCGCGTCACCTCGCTGGCACACCAACATCAACGGGGTGATGCCATAGGCATTCGCGGCATCAGCATTCGCGTCACGGGCTAAAAGCCGCCGCAGATCACCGACTGATCCACTCAACACGGCGTGATGCACCGGAGTCCATACGGGGGCCTCCGGTACGGCGGGTGCAGTGGGTCGCGATTTCGAAGCCGGCGTGTTCTTTGAATCCGGCACGTTCCTCTCGCCCGCCATCAACCGCCCGGGCAACACCAGCAGGCTGGGCAACACCAGCAGGCTGGGCAACACCAGCAGGCTGGGCAACACCAGCAGGCTGGCAATGAACGGCAGCCAATTTTGCCGCCGCCGCCCATCGACCCGAAAAACCACGGCTTGCATCAGAACTCCGCGAGCGTGCCGGTGCTGTCGGCGAATTGATCGAGTTCCAGGCCGACCTTGTTCAAAGCCGTCAAATGGACATTCGCGAGTGCTTCGGGCTGTTCAAAGCGAATGTGCCGATTGCCGGCGTTGCGGCCGGCCGCTCCACCGGCGACCAGGACCGGCAAATCATGGTGATCGTGAGCATCGGGATCCCCCATGCCGCTTCCGTAAAGGAATAACGAATGGTCCAGCAGGGATCCATCACCCTCGGGCGTCGAAGCCATCTTTTCCAGGAATTCGGCCCACAACGAAACATGGTAGGCGTTGATTTTCGCCACTTTGGCAAGTTTCGCTTCGTTGCCACCGTGGTGCGTGATGGGATGGTGGGGATCGGGGACGCCGATTTCCGGATACGTGCGGGTGCTGGCCTCGCGTGCCAACTGAAACGTGCTGACCCGCGTGATGTCCCCGCGAAAGGCCAACCATTGCAAATCGAACATTAGCCTTGCGTGATCGGCGTATGCGGCCGGCACGCCGACGGGGCGATCCAGATCCGGCAACGGCCGCTCCTTGGCACTGGACTGGGCTATTCGGATTCTCCGTTCGACTTCGCGGATGCTGTCCAAGTAGCCGTCGATCCGCTGCCGATCCTGGCTGCCGACCTGGCGTTTGAGTCGGCGGATTTCCGAGTGGACCGAATCCAAAAGGCTACCGCGACGTTGCAAGGCGGCCACGCGCTCGGCGGGCGATTCGCCGCGACCAAAAAGCTGTTCGAAAACCAATCGCGGGTGGGCTTCGGCCGGAAGCGGCGTGGTCGGCGATGACCAGGATAAGTTGTTTTGGTAAACGCAGGCGTAACCGTTATCGCACTGGCCGACCGTGGACAACAAATCCATGGACAATTCGATGGAAGGCAACTGGGTGTCGCGTCCCAGGTGGGCGGCGGCGATTTGGTCCGCCGTGGTTCCCAGCCGGTAATCGCTGCTCTCGGTCAATTTCGCGCGGGCGGCACTCAGGAAGGCCGCGTTGCTGGTCGCGTGCGAACCGGGATACGCGTTTTCCAGATACGTTCCGCTCAACACGGTGACTTGTTGTTTCACCGGAGCCAGTGCCCGCAGGCTGGGCGGCAGGTCGTCGAGCGTTTCGCCGGTGGGTTTCCAGGCCGCGGGGTTGTAGCCCATCGGCACATAGACGTAACCCAGGCGGCGCAGTTTGCCGGGCGCCGCAACCGTGTCCTCGCTGGCCGTTGCCGCGGGCAACATCGCGTCCAGCAGCGGCAACGCGATGGCCACCTTGGCACCGCGAAGCAGCGTTCGTCGCGGCAAGGCGCGGCGGGTCAAGTGACTTCCAAAAGCATCATTCATGGCGAATCGGCTTGGTGGGGATCTAAGTATCGCTTGGCCGGTGAAAGCATCGGATCGCTGGTCGCCACACCGATGACAAAGTCGGCGAAGCTGCCGCCGGCGGTTTGGGCATCACGAACAACCTTTCGCAGTGCCGCTTGATCGCGATGGTCGACGATGCGTGCCAGTGCATAGGTCATCAGTTTTTCGGTGAAACAGTGCTGGAACCATTCGGGATGATCGACCAAAACCTGTTCCAGATCGTCGATCGAGGCGACCGGGGATCCATCGGGCAAAACGCCGCGTGTATCGATCGGCAGATCGCCATCATGCTTGCGATATCGTCCGAGCGCGTCATAACGGTCCAATGCAAATCCGATCGGATCGATCAACGCGTGACACGACGCACAGGCGGCTTGATCGCGATGTTGACGCAGCCGTTCGCGTAGCGTCGTGGCGGTTGCAACTGCCGATTCCGTTTTCAAGGTGGGCACGTCCGGCGGCGGTGGCGGTGGCGGTGTGCCGACCAGATTTTCCAGCACCCAGGCGCCGCGGATGGTCGGCGATGTGCGGGTGGCATACGAGGTGACCGACAGAATCGACGCGTGCCGCAGCAACCCGCCGCGAAGCGAGTTGGCCGGCAGCACGACTTTGCGGAATCCCGGGCCGCGAACGTTGCCGATGCCGTAATGAGTCGCCAGGCGTTCGTCCAAAAACGTATAACCGGGTCGCAGCAGCGTCGTGATGGGCCGATCGCGGCCGGCGATATCACGGAATAGGTGCCGGGTTTCGCCGGCCATGCTGCGACGCAGGTTGTCGTCGAAATCCGGAAAACGGCGAAGGTCCGGTGTCAGCCCGGCCAGATTTCTGAGCTGCAACCACTGGTCACAAAAATCGTCGATCAAGTGTCCCGCTCGGTCATCGGCCAGCATCCGACGGGTCTGGTCGGCGACGGTGTCCCGATCCACCAAGCGACCGGTTTGGGCCAAGTCCAATAATTCCGCATCGGGCAAGCTGCCCCACAGGAACAAGGACAAGCGCGAGGCGATCATCCGTCCCGCGTGAACCTCGGGTGCAATCCCATGATTTTTATCGGGGTTCGCGGCGGCGGCCGACGTGGTTTCGGACCGCAACAGGAAGTGCGGGTTGACCAGGATCGACGCGATCGCGGCGCGGATGCCGCGCTGGAACGCCAGATCGGGATCGGCGAGCGCCGCATCGGTGTCGGGTTTGGCCGAGCCACCAAAGAATTGCAGCGGCACGACCCAATCGGCCGGTTCGAGTTTGCGGCGGTAGGCTTGCCGCAGGATCGGCGCGAGCACGACGCGGGCAACGCGGAACATTTCGTCGGAGGTCCCGGATGCCGGGCGATCGATCAGAATCTTGGTGCGGCCGGGCGAAGTCGGGTTGGTCGGGTTTACTGACTTCTCTGGGTTGGTCGGGTTCGCTTCGCCAAAGCCGGTCACGCGAGCCAATGTTTCCGACTGAAGACCTTCCAGAGAATCCTTTCGCAGCGGGCCAACCATCGAGACTTCGAAAATCGCCGGTGC
>JBCCRW010000503.1:0-3336 GCA_039201055.1 Planctomycetota bacterium
CGCCACCCGAGAAACGCGCCACCCGAGAAACGATGACCGAAACCCCGAAAACCACAACTCATCCCGACGCCCGGGAATTGAAGGCCTACCTGCTGGGCTGGGTCGATGAAGATCACCTGTCCCGTATCCAGCAGCATGTCGAAACCTGCGATCCGTGTGAAGAAACGCTGCTGCGGTTGGAACGTGAATCGGACACGCTGATCGAATCGATTCGTGCCGGCGGCAACACCGACGATGCCGATTCGGTCATGCAGTCCGTGATGGGCCGCATCCGCTCCTGGACGGCTTCCGCCGGATCGGAAATGCCGCCGGGCACCCCGCGATCTGAATACGACACCCAGTTGCCCGAACGCATTGGCCCCTATCGGTTGATCCGGGCGCTGGCCAGTGGTGGCATGGGGCACGTCTATTTGGCTCGCCACGAAACACTCGGACGCGAAGTGGCCATCAAAGTCCTGCGGCAAACGGGAATGCCGCTTCACACGGCCGCGTCGAACGCCCAACGCGACCCGCATTCGGAGCGTTTTCAACGGGAAATTCGCACCGCCGGCGGGTTGCAACATCCCGCCATCGTGTCGGCCACCGACGCCGGGACCGCCGTGGTTGACGGCCAACCGGCTCCGGTGCATTACCTGGCCATGGAGTACATCGATGGCGTGGACCTGTCGCGTTTGTGCAAAGCCCTGGGGCCGCTGTCGATCGCGGACGCCTGCCGCGTCGCCCACGACATCGCCATCGGGCTGGACTATGCGCACCGGCAGGGCGTTGTCCATCGCGATTTGAAGCCCTCCAACGTGATGCTTGGCACCGGTGGCGATGTCAAGATTTTGGACTTCGGACTCGCTCGTTCCCGGCAATGGGATCACGAATCGGCCGAATTGACGACCGTGGGCCAATTGATGGGCACGCTGGATTACATGTCGCCCGAACAGGCCGAGCGGCCCGAGTCGGTGGACTTTCGCGGCGATTTGTATTCCCTTGGTGCGACGCTGTTTCGGATGCTGTGCGGACGCCCGCCGCTGGCCGCATCACCGGATTTGTCGCCGTTGGCCAAATTGAAATTGCTGTCCGAGCAAAGCGCCCCACGTGCCGATATTCTGCGACCGGATTTGCCGGGGGAACTTGTCGATATGCTGGAACGATTGCTTGCGCGTGACCCCGCCGATCGTCCGGCCAGTGCCGCGCACGTCGCGGGGACGCTTGCGGAATTTGCCGCCGGTGCCGACCTGATCAACTCCGTCCGATTCGCGCAGCGGCAGGCGCCCTCGCCGACCCGGTCGCTATCTTTCGCGGCGACGCCACCGGCGACAAGCGATCGCGGGTTTGGCCGGCGTTGGGCCCGCTGGCTGGCCGCCGCCGCCGCGTTGCCGCTGTTGATCTTCGGTGTCGTGTGGGTGGTCCTCGAAACCAACACGGGAAAGCTAGTCATTGAATCCGAGATCGCCGGCGTGTCCGTGGAATTGTTGCAGGATGGTAAGGCCGTTGACGCGATGCAAATCCAACGTGGCGAGAACGAAACGACACTCAAAGCCGGACGTTATCAAGTCCGACTGGAATCGCCGATCGACAATGTGCAAATTGAAGGTTCCAGCACCCTCATTCGCCGCGGCGAGACGCAAATTGCGAGTATTCGAAGGGTCCCGTCCAACCCGCTGAAAACAACAGGCGTCGCAAGAAAAGAAACGCAACTAGGGGACGGGCTTGCCGATGAGGATCTCGGTGGGCAAACCATTCCCACGTTCGATGGCAAACCGCTCGCTCATTGGCTTGCAATATTCAACAACGAGCGACAGCCGGAAAGGATTCGAGATGCGTTTGTCGCACTAACATCGTTGATGGATCGCGACACCGTCGAGCGCATCATCGCTGCAACCGATGACGTCTTTGACAGAACGTCAGCGTACTACTTTACCCGCGACGGTGGCACGCATTTTGGGCATCTGCAAGAGTTCTTCGCGCGGGTTGAAAAGCTTGTCGGCGTCGAAGCGGTCAACCGTGTCATCAAGAAGAATCTCGACGACGATTCGTACGCCGCTGCATTTCTTTCTAACGATAAACTTCGTGATCCGTCCACCAAGCGGCTGTTGATCGACCATTTAAAGTCATTGGAAACCCACCTCAGTCTACCAGCGACGAACTTTTTGGCACGAACGATTGCCGACGACGACGCAAATGGTGATGCGGCGTCGTTTGTTTTGACCGATGCAATCGAATCGAGGTTTGCAACCTACAAAGACTTGCGATCCTGCATCACCTACAGTCCTGCTGAGTCCTCGATGTTGCGGACCAAGCGTTTGTTGCGTCCACTGATCGCCCTGATGACGCGTGATGAACTGACCGCTGGCGAGCAGGCCAACCTCCCACTGATGGTGCAATGGCTGGTCAAAATGAATCCGAACGATGTGTCTTGGCTTCGGAAATTTGAACGCGCGGAGGTCTATGACAGTCTTCGCAAACATTTTGCCGTCTTAACGTCTTTCGATTGGTCCAAATCAATGACAAAGTTGGTCTGGTTGGATGATTACTGCGCGCTTGCCGGTCCGAGTTCGGTCAGTCTCCCGCTGGCCTGGGAAGTTACCGAGTTTCGGTACTTGGATGAACGCTGTCGCGATCAGACGGCCAGGACGATTCCGATCATTGAATGGTTGGAGATGCTCGCCCTACTCGGCATGGATCGGGACGCCGGAATTCAGGAACGAATCAAACTTGTTCGGCAACGAACGCAGCCTGGATCAACCCTGTTTTTCGATTGGTTGTGCCCCGAGGGAGAAGGTGCATCGGCATTTTTTGAGCTGCGTGCTCGCAGCGTCAGGATCGACTATCTGAACAGCAAAGTCGTTTGCCCAACGCAAATTGCAAGTCCTACGGACCTTGGGCATTTCATTGAGTATTTGATTCATGAACGGGCAACATTCATGTCGAAGGAGTGATCCGTTCAATCGAACAAATCAGCCGCTGGCCGAGCGGTAAGCGACTCACGCGGGTTTTACGAATGCGCAAGACCCCGCGCCCGTACCCGGCCCCCTGGTTAAAGCTCCTGCCCCCCTCACCCCCATCAATTTGATCCTCGTCCCTCGGCTCAAATCGACGGGGGAGAGGGAGCTAGATCGAACGACAGGCAGCCTACTCCCCCCTCTCCCCTGCGTTTTGTTTGCTGAGGAACGAAGTGAACAAAACGTGGGGGAGAGGGTTGGGGTGGCCTGGCGCACTGAGTCGTAATTAGGCAAGCTAGGCAAAGATCGACTGTTTAAAAATGTCCGCTCGTATTTGGGTATTTTGCCGAAAAGTTTTTCAGTCACAGCATCGAAACCAAAGGATTTGCGACCGCTGCAATAG
>JBCCRW010000504.1:0-3333 GCA_039201055.1 Planctomycetota bacterium
AACTTGGACATGAAGATTGCTGCCGCCAAAGCGATTGCCGGGACGATTCGTGCCGAGGACGTCGCGGCGGAATACATCGTGCCCAGCGTGTTTGATCGCCGTGTCGCGCCGGCGGTGGCTAAAGCAGTTGACGAAGCGGCCATTCGCACGGGCGTGGCCCGAAAGGCGGCTCCGCCACCACAGGCGGGCTGATTTGCTCGGGCGGGCTGATTTGCTCGGGGTAGCCGTTGTTCGCCAGAACACGGAAGCGGGTGGGGAGGCACGGCTTCTGTCTTCCGGCTTCTGGCGAAGGCCGGCTACCCAATCCATGAAGGCCGGCTACAGGCGGGTCGCGCGGGTTAACTCAGCCACGTGTGCGGCCAGGTCGTCGATGGTCGGATGGTCCCAGGCGGCCAGTGGCGACAATTCGACGTCCGCCCAGTTTTCAATCTCGCCGCTCATTTCGACCGCCATCATCGAATCGAGTCCGTATTCGGTGAGCGGGCGATTGCCCCGAATATCTTGGGGCGAGACGCCACCACGGGCGATCATCCAGTGTTTCATCCAATCGCCGATCAAATGCGTCGTCGTTTCTCCATTGCCGACATCCAGACGCGGAAACGAGATGGGGACCTGGGACGCGAGCATCGCCGCGTCGTACCGGTACAAGATTTTTAGCTCGCCTCGATCGAGTTGCTCTCGGCAATGCCCGCGGCGAATTTTGCCGCTTGTTGTCATCGGTAGCGTTGCTTCGCGGACCAACACAATTGACTGCGGGTCGACCTCATGTTCCTCGATCACCACTCGCCGTAATTCCCGCGCGGTGTTGGCGTGTGCTTGGCGATCCATTTGCCGGTCGACTTCGGCGATCACCGCTAACGCCTCGCCCCGCGCCCCGTCGACCGAAAAGACGGCCGAGCGTTTGATCGATTCGCCCAACCGAGTCTGGATCGTTTGTTCCAAATCACTCGGGTGCAAGTTGCGGCCACGAATGATGATCAAATCCTTGACACGCCCGACGATGAACAATTGACCGTCGTGCTGGAACCCCAAATCGCCGGTCCGCAACCAACCGCCAGTGGACGCGCCCGCGTCAGGCGATCGCAGCGTTTGTCCGAAGCACGAACCGTCGGCATCGTGCTGCGGAGTGCTTGCGAGGTTGTCTTGCGGGGAATTTGGGTCTTGCGAGTGCTTTGGCGGTGTCCAGTATCCGTCGGCAACCGAGGGGCCGCGAACCCAGATTTCGCCGACCCGGTGGGTCACAATGCGTAGCGTTTCGGGGTCGACAATTTGTATTTCCGTTGCCGCCGTGTTTCGCCCACGGGACATCGCAGCGGGCGTGGTGCGATCCGCATCGACGCCTTGGGGAAATCCACAGCCCACCAGGCGACGCGTTTCGTCGCGATCGCCGCGTGGGCGGATTTGAACGTCGCCCGCTTCCAAGGCTTGCCGATCGACGTCGACGACATGCAGCGGTCCGGGGCCATCGCCACCGGTCACCAACAGGGTTGCTTCGGCCAATCCATAGCAGGGGTAAAATCGATCCGCATCAAAACCGTTGGCAGAAAAGCGTCGGGAAAAATCACCCAGCGTCCGTTCGGAGATCGGTTCGGCGCCGCAAAAGGCCGTTCTCCAGGAACTCAAGTCCAATTTCGCCGCATCCTCGGGCGCAATGCGGTCGAAGGCCAGTTGATAGGCGAAATTGGGCGCGCCGCTAACGCTCGCTCGATACTGCGAAATTAATTGCAACCACCACAACGGTCGTCGCAAAAAGTCTTGTGGCGAAAACAAAATCGTCGTCGCGCCGATCCATAGTGACGACAGGATGCCGCCGATCAAACCCATGTCATGAAACAGCGGCAACCACGATACGCACGTTTCGCTGCCGTCGCTGCGTAGCCGGAAAGCGTGGGTAATCGTGGCCAGATTGGCGGACAGATTTGCCTGCGTCACCCGCACCCCCTTGGGCCGGTCGGTGCTGCCGGAGGTGTACTGCAGCAAGGCCAGTGAATCGGCGTCGTCTTGCGGGCGATGCAAATGCGAAGGGTCGAGCACCGTTTCCGAACGAATGCTTGCACCGGAGGGTGCGGATTCGCGGGAAACGAGCTGATCGACGGCAAGCGGCGTGAGTTGTTGATCCAGGCCGGCGTATTGACCGCCCAGCATCGCATCGATCACGGCGGCGGTGCTAAGCAAGGCCGTCGGTTGTGCATCGCTAACGACGGAATCAAAACGCGGTAGACGTCGCCCTTGGCGTGGGTAACACGTTGGCACCGGCGTCACCCCGGCCAAATGACAACCCAAGAACGCGGCGACGAAATCCAGCCCCGGATCGAAAACCAAAGCGGCTCGCTGGGCGGGCAGAACGTTGTGGCGGTGCAGTGCCTGGCAGACGTTTTGGCTGCGCGACCAAAGTTCCGCAAAGGTCCATTGATCGCGAATTTCGCCCGCCGCAAAGAAACGTAACGCCAAGCGATCCGGCGTGTCGGCGACTCGGGACGCGACGCGATCGAGCAGTCGTTCCGGCGTGCTTTCCAGAGACGCTGGGTTCATGGGCCGAAAAACGAAAGTGGCCGACGGATTGAACGTGGCGGGATGATGCGGCTTTGCGGCGATCGGCTCTGGTAATGGTTTCGCCGTTTTGTATTGCCATAAAAGTGGAACGGGCGGTATGGCCGCTGCTCGATCGGCATCGACTTGATTTGCTGCCGGTATTCACCACGTGGAATGATGATCGGCGACCAACCCGGTTCGGCGGCCGCGGCCGCCGCGGGACCGAAAGAGTTGCCGGGTCCCAGAACCAAAACGAAACCAACAATCGCCGCGGCGAAACGTATCCGTAAAGCGGGTGCCGCCGGTGTTGATCGAGACGAGCGGGGATGCGGAACCGAAAGGCGGGGTGTGCGGATCATAACGCGTTTGAAGGCGGCGGAATCGATGGGTGCGGCGGTGATGGATTGTCTGTTGGCAGTCGCTTCGGTGCGTTACCATAACGCTGGTTCCCTGACTCACCGAATCCTATTACATGAACGCTTCCACGCCAGACCGGGCACCCGAGGAACGGCAAAACAGCGGCCAAGGGCGGCCGGCGCGTCGCACGATTTGGAAGTCCCGGAGCACGCTGGGCACCGTGATTGCGATTTTGGTGGTTGGAATTTACACGCTGGTTGCGCCGGCGATTCGCCAACGCACCGGCTGGGACCTACCGACTTTGCGGGCCGATGCCGGCGGGAACGTTCGCATCGAAGCCTCCCGCGGCAATACTTTGGCACCGCGTTCGGATTCGACGGGAACGGCGGAATCCAAGGGTTCTGGTCGTTCTGATTTTGGCGGTTCCGGTTCTGTTGGTTCCGA
>JBCCRW010000505.1:0-3323 GCA_039201055.1 Planctomycetota bacterium
GATCCCATGGCACCGGGCAACGCCCCCAAGTCATCGCCGGTGTAGCCAATGATGTCAAAATTGCTGTCGAAAATCGGATCGCCATTGGACAAATCACCCTGGATGGATTCGTCGTGCAATACGATTTCGCCAAACGCCGACGGGGCAATCAGCCAGCCCATGCCCACCGTCAGCATCAGACCCAAGATCGGAAGTTTCATCGCAACGTAGAAAAGGAGAGACGAGGGAGAGGAGAAGATTGCCGGCGAGAAACTCGCGCGACATAAAGCTTACGGCAAACTGCCCGGCGCGCTTTGCTACCACCGGAATTTAGAGTGCCCATGCTCATACTCAGCGAAGCGGTGCTCGTGCGCGAGTCGTAGTCGTACTCGTACTCGTACTCGACTGCATCATGGAAACCCGCGCTCAACTCCACGACGTGGTCAACAGACAGCCGGTAGTCGTCAAATCGGAGGTGGACGAAGGATTGCGCGGTCATCAGGATTGCTTTCGAGCACGAGCACGAGTACCGCTTCGCTGAGTACGAGTCAGACGGCGGATTGCCAAACCAAAAGCTGCTCAAAATTCGCTTGGAACAATGCCGCGACAGGATATTCCGGCATTAAAGAAGTTTCACGCCCGTGTTTCCCGCAGGATGCGGGAAAGGCCGAATTTTTCAGAAAACCCGATCTAATCGTCAAAGTTTACCAGGGCGTGGGTCGATACCACTGTTGGGCGAGACGCCGGTGATCGACAACCCGAGGGTTGCCAGTCATCCATGCGGCTCGTGTGGGGGGCTTCCACACTCGTCCCGGTGAAGCTGCATGGCTGATGGTCTCGATCGAGGCTGCGGTCCTGTTGCCGGAACCGGTCCGCGCAGGCACATGGAAGCCATGGGAATGAGACCCTCGCTTTTTCGATTCACCGCGATGCTGCAGCTGGCATTGGTCGTCTTCATGTCGACCGGATGCTCGCCAACGCAGCCGTTCTATTTGAATGAATCGCCCGACCTTGAGTACTACCTCAATTCGGCCAACCGCATCGACTACCCGGATGTGGACACTGCGGAGATTGCCAAGCACGCTCCTTCGGCGCCGCCGCTGACGATCTACAACCACGATTACAAGTTCTGGGATCTGACCCTGGAAGAATGCACGGCGATCGCGCTGCAGAACACCAAGATCTTCACCACGACCGGCGGCAACGCCGCCACACGTCAAAACGTCGCCTCGCAAATCATCAGCGCCGGCACGGCGCAGCTGAGCAGCATCTACGACGTCGCGATTCAAGAATCGACAACGCAGTCGGTGCCCATCACGGTCGATGGTGCAGGCAACCGAACGCTACCGCGGGGCGCGACCACATCCAACCAGGTCGGCGGTGTCGAAGACGCGCTTGCGGAATTTGACATGCAGGCCAGCAGTTTCTTCAGCTTGAACACGACCGATCGGCCGCGCAACACCGGCATCGCCAACACCGTCAATCCGCCCATTTCGCAGGCCACCGACGTCACGCAGCAATTGGCCTTGTCCAAGCGTTTTGCCACCGGTGGCGTTGCGACCCTGCGGCAACAAACGATCTATTCGCGAAACAACGTGGACGTCACCGGCAACTTCGCACGTTCGACTCCGTCGGACTACACGTTCCTGTTGGAAGCCCAAGTCCAACACCCGTTGATGCGAAACCGCGGCACCATGGTCAACCGCATTCCCGTGGTGCTGGCCAGCCTGAACACCGATATTGAAATCGTCGACCTGGAAATTCAAACGCGAAACCTGGTCCGCGATGTCGAAAATGCTTATTGGAATTTGTACGTCGCCTATCGAGCGGTGTCGACCGCCATCGTGGGTCGCAACACCGCTCAAACGACGGCTTATTTTGCACAAAAGCTCAAAGAGGGCGGCACCGGCACGGTCCAAGAACTCGCCCAGGCTCGTGGCCAATACTATGACTTCCGGCGGCGTCTGGAAGCATCATTGGGCGGGTCCAGCATCCCCGGTTTGGCGCAACAGGGCGTCTACGAATTGGACCGCGAACTCCGCCGCTTGATGGGTCTGGAAGCCAGCGATGGCCGATTGATCCGTCCGATCGACGAACCCACCGTGGCACGTGTGGATTTCGATTTCGAACAACTGCGAACGTCGATGTTGTACTTGTCGCCCGAGCTGCGACAAACACGCTTCGAAATCAAACAACGCGAATTGGAATTGATCTCGGCAAAGAATCAAATTTTGCCCGACATCAACTGGAGCATGACGCTTCGCGGCGTCGGCGTGGGCGACACCCTGGGACCGCCCGGACGACGCGGCATTCCGGCACCGGCCGAGGGCAGCAGTGCAATGGGTGAATTTACAAGCGGCGATTGGGTCGAATTTGCAACGCGAATGGACATCCTGCCCAACCCCAACGGCTCCCGCCGCGCGATGGCGCGAATTCGAAGCCGCCGACTTCAACAGCGTTTGGCCGAAGAGGGCCTTAAGGAAAAAGAACGATTGCTGGTGTCCCAAATGCAAGACGCCATCGGACGCGTCTACAGCCACTACCAACAAACACAGACGAGCGCGTCACTTTGGGCCGAAGCCGAAAAGGAGGTCACCGCGCGGCTGCGTCAATATGAGGCCGGGCAATCGGAAATCAACGTTGTTCTGCAAAGCCAACAACGTCGTGCGGACGCCGAGATCAACTACTATCGCGCCCTGGCCGAATACAACCGAGGGTTGAACGAAGTCGATTACCTGCAAGGCACGTCGCTGGTGAACAATGGGATCACCTTGGCCGAAGGCCCCTGGGACGATGCGGCCTACTGGGATGCACTGCAGCGAGCCCGCGAGCGGAGTGCGGGATGGAAATTGCAATACGGCGTGACCCGCCCCGGTGTGGTGCGTCAGGGACCCGTCGCCAGCGAATCGTCGGTCCCTCAAATCGTCGGCAGCGGCGTCTCGATCGATCCGGAAACCTTGAACCCGGTCCCGCTTGAAGCGCCCCAAGGAAATATCGAAACGCCCAGCACCGCACTGCCGCTTTCGGAAATGGGGAACAGCACTCGCGAGGTGTTTGGCGACGTGCCGCAACTCTTCGACAACACACCGGAGAACTTGGACGCGGCACCGGGAACGTTGGACACGGCACCCGAAATCGAGTCTGCACCGCAAATCGAGCGTGCACCGGCGGCCGTCGAAGCGATTCCATCCATCGCACCCTCCGGGTCTCCGGCGAATTCGCCTGCAACACGTCCGGGCAGTTTGCCACCTTTGGAAAACCCGGATTCGGCGGGGCTGCAAATTCCCGACATGCGATCCGGTGGACGCACGATCCAGTCGCTTGGCTACGAAGAATCGGTGGGA
>JBCCRW010000506.1:0-3303 GCA_039201055.1 Planctomycetota bacterium
ACGTCCATCGCCGTTTGCCCATGGGTTGCTTTGAATGGCGAAGCTACTTTTCGTCACCGGGGAATCGTAACTTCGCCTGGTCGGCCGCGATTTTGCCTTATATGGAACAAGTTTCCGTATATGAGAAAGTCGATTTTCGATATGGCTACGACCATCCCGTCAACTCGGCCGCCGCGAGAGTCGAAATTCCGACCTATTTGTGTCCAAGCGTTGCACCGGCAATCGGATCCAATTTTGGCACCAGTCACTTTGGCGGGCTTCACGGCGAACGTTTGGTCAATCGGCCGTCCGGTGATGGAGTCCTGTTGCATGATCGCCACATTCGATTCCGTGATTGCTTTGATGGACTCAGCCAGATCATCGCGGTCAGCGAAGATGTCGTGGGTCCGCATGGCGAGTGGATCAACGGCTACAACGTTTTTGTTCAGGCGCACGGCATCAATGATGCCCGCGCGTGGAAATACGACAACGAGATTCGTTCGCGTCATCCCGGCGGAGCGCCAGTGTTGTTGCTGGATGGCAGCGTTCAATTCTTGACCGAATCGACCGACCATTTTTTGCTCGGCTCATTGATCACTCGAGGCAATCGAGAGGTCATTCCTTCCAATGCGTTTTGAAACCACCTACTTTGCAAAACAACATGTTCACTGTTTCCATTTCCCGCCGGTGCGGCGCGATTTTCTTCCTGGCGATGTGGCTTGGCTTTGGCGGTCTGGTCGCGCGTGCCGAAACCATTACCACGGTTGATTTCGAATCGTTCCCGCTAACCTTCGATGAATTTGATACCGTCCGCGGGCCATTTCCGGACAACCAGTTTGAGGACTTTCCGTTTGGTCCCATGTTCCCTCAAGTCAATTCGACAATCACGATCGATGGCTTGACGCTGGACAACCGACGCATCGCTGCGTTTGATTCGTTTTCAGGATTCGCCGCGTCACGACGGACATTGGACCTTTGGTCCAACGGGAATATCAACAACAATTTTTCGACGGACGATTTCGAATTTGGCAACGATACGATTTCGGTGACCGGTACCGGCGCGGACGCGTCGGCGACGTGGATGGTTGCCTTTGGGTCCGGTGAGCTGGCATTGGAAGCCGGTTCGACGTTTCAAACCCTGTCGTTGAACAACACCCAAACGACTTCAAGCGTGATCGTGAACGGCAACGCTTTTTCCAGCGCGTTTGGCAGTCGCCCCCAAGATGAACTTTTCACGGTGACATTTACCGATTTGACTCGCGGTGCCGCGGGCGGCGAAGTGGTCGTCGACTTGGCCAGCTACGACTTGGCGACCGACACCTTGGAACTGATTTCCGATTGGCAGGAAATCGACCTGTCTTCGTTAGACTCCAACCGGATCGGGATCTCGTTCAACTCGACTGATTTTGATAGCAACGGCTTGCTGACGCCCACGTATGTGGCGATCGATAACGTCAGCTTTTCCACCATTCCTGAGCCAGCGACTTGGGCGACGTTGGGATTGGCCGCGTCGGCGATCGCTTGGCGGAATCGCCGACGTCGGTCGAAGCCGTAGGTTTGGGAGGCGTGTGGCGTCGCTTGTTCACGGTGGATCCAGATGAGCGACCCAGGCACCGTCGGGTGAAGTGCCGCCCAACCACAGACGGCGCCCCTCCCAACTTGCCGTCGTGATTCCGGTGCCGGCGGAAATTTGCGGGTACAGCAATTTGCCCTTTCGCCCGGTGTAAATCGAAAGGTTGCCATCGGTTTGCAACACCGCCAGCAGCGATCCGTCGCTGCTGAACGCAATCGTTTGCACCTGATTGGCCAAACGAATGGTCGCCAATTCATTCAGGCGACCGTCCCACAATCGAACCGTGTTGTCGTCGCCAAATGAGGCGATGCGATGATCATCATTTGTGGCAGCCGCCTTCAATCCGACAATCTTGCCGCCGTCATGCGATTGCGATGCGATCGCCTCGAAACGCGATCCCGACCACCTTTCGCACCGGAGTCTTCCGTTCCAATCGGCCGAGAAAACAAGGTCACCGGATACCGCCAAATCGGAGATGACACTGCGGTGATCATACTTGCCAACCGGTTGTTGCGTTCCTGAGGGAAGATCTCCCGCGTCGGTTTGGGCGCGCCACATGCGGACGCCGCCATCCCAACAACCACTTAGCCAGTGGCGTCGATCAAATGGGATCGACACGGTTGTCCAGTGTGGATGGGGAAGCTTCAGCGCGGACTCGGGATGGGCGGGGTCAATGATTTGCACCTGCCCGCTGAAGCCCCCGATGGATAATCGATCATCGTCGGACAGGTGAACGTGGGAGACGCCTTGAAACGAGGCTTGAAGCAGACGGCAATCCAGCGTGAATTTGTCGGTGCCATTGTTGGTCGTTGTGTGCACCACCGATTTACCCGATCGGTTGTACTGAACGCTGCGAAACGCATCCGACTTGAGCGCTTCAGGGCGATCGCGGATTGCCTCGGTCGGCAAAGACGAATTTGAAACGCGATCCAAGCGGTAGCGAACCACGCGTCGGTCTTCATAACTGTCGCCGCCCGCGTCGGATTCCAGGTCGTCGCCAAGGCGTATTGGTTCCACGGAGTCTGGTTTTTCGACGGCGTGAACGATGATTGACACCGATGTTTGATCCGAGCCTCGAATCGCTTGCAGATGCAGCGGCCGGGTGGCGTCGGGCAAACGAACGACGTTTTCTTTCCAGATCGGTAATCGCCAAGATTGCTGGATCGTTTGATTCGATGCTTGGTCGCGGTGCAGCGTTCGCAAACGATTCAGTCCACCCGACACGCCGCGGACAATATCGCGTTGGCCCAGTGGAATTGCGTAATCCGGATCGCGGCGATTTTCCCAACGGATTTGGATCAGATCGGGCGCACATCGCAGCAGTGACGAAAGCGGTTCGCCGGTCGATAGACTGTGCAGCCGCAGTCGCTCGCCACCAAACACGGCCAGGGCTTGTCCATCGGGCGAAATCCGCAGTCCCTGGATCAATCGAGGGTGTTCAAAAGTCCTCGTCAGTCGCCGGCCGGTTTGCAGCGAGACCAGTTGCACCCGTCGGTCTCCGGTCGCGACGACAATCCGGTCGGTTGTTGGCTCAATCACCAAATCAACGATGGGTGAACTGGCCTTGAAGGTGCGGGGGGCTTGGCCGGGATTTTGTAGCGAGAACATGGTCAGGTGACCGGCGTTGTCGCCGATGGCCAGCCACTTTCCCGCGTCATCGATCGCCAGTGCATCGTTGTACAAGGACGGTAGCTTGGGCGGTGATGCAAAAACCGGGCTGCCATCGGATCGCCGATAGACTTGGACATGCC
>JBCCRW010000507.1:0-3290 GCA_039201055.1 Planctomycetota bacterium
AATACAGCAGCGCCCACGTGTCATCAATGTCGCTGCCGATATCGGTGTCGAAAATCACGGGTGCCCGTTTGCCCTTGGCGATCAGTTCAAAGGTATCGGTGTGCGTCGGCGGCCGCGACGAAGCGTCAGGGTTCTGTGCGTGAGGGTTCTGTGCATTCACGGCAAAGTGACTGGCCGTTCCCATCGCGAGACCGCTGAAAGCGGCAAGTTCGCGGTTAAACTGGCGGCGACTTGTGGGTGGCATAGCGGCAGACGGAGACGGGTCTGGTTGAAACGAAAACAAAAAGTGTGGTAGTGGCTTTGGAGAATTGTACTCCCAATACGACTCGTACTCCTACTCGTACTCCCACTCCCACTCGTACTCCCACTCCCACTCGTACTCGTACTCGTACTCCCGCCCGTGCTCGTCCGATTTCCCGTACCCGCTCACCTAATCGAAACCCAGGTTCCACGTCGAGAACGAGCGCGAGCACCGGGCTGCGCCCTGAGTACAAGTACGAGTACGAGTACGAGTGTAAGTACGATTGTAAGCACGAATGGCCCCCCGAAACCCAGGCCACCTCACACATCGCCCAGCCCTACCGAGACGCTTTCTCTGCAAACGCCAAATAACGTTCTCGAATCGCCGCGGGCATCGACTTTCGGGTCAGCAGAATGTATCGCGCCTGCTTAGCGGCCTGGGCGGCGTCGTCTTTGGCGATCCAGCCGATCGCGGCCAATTTAGCGTTGTGCCAAGCTTCACTTCCGGTGGGCAATCGGCGGGCGAGTTCGTCGTGCCATGCAGCCGCTTGCCGTCGGTCGGCCGCTCCGCCGGTCGCCATGATCGCGGCGGCCTGGCTAACACGATCGGGGCCTCGCTTTGCCGCGATCCACTGCGACAACAACCGCTTTGCCTCGTCCGACTTTCCCGACCACAATTTCAGCGCCGCCAATTCCGGCGGACCTAGATTGGTGGCTTTCGGGTCGACGAAACGCAGCGCCGCGGCGCGACGTTTCGGGTCAACGATCGCGTCTTGAATCATTCGCCACGGCAAATCGGCGAACGTTTTCATTTTGGCGATTTCGTTCACGCCGCTGGGGGACGTCAGAGCGTTTGAACCGGAATCTGCCTGGCGCAGCGCAATCACTTGCTTCGCGGTTTCGTCCAACCCGCCGGCGGCATCCGTCAATTCCATCAGGCGGTCCAATTCGCTCAAGTCCAACCAAGTCGTTGCCGCTCCCGCCAGGCGCTCGGCCTGATCTTTCGGAAGTTCCGCCAGGCGCTCCAATAGCGTCTCGGTGACCCGCCCGCGATCGCCGGCATCACGGAACAATCTTCGCCAACGCTTTACGGCATCGAAGTCGATCGAATAGCTGGCCGCATCCAAACGCTTTGTCAGGGTTTGCGGTCCCTTCTCCAAGTTTCCCAACAACCAAGTTCGCACATCGCCGGCATGCGCGCCACCCGGAAAGCGATCCAGATGATCACGAAGCCTCGCGTTCAATTCATCCGCAGCGGCGACCGGCTGCATCAGGTGCAACGATTGGTAATGCAGTCCCGCCAGCAAGTCCCGCTGTGCGAGCGGGTCGCTTCGCCGCGTCGAAACTTCCCACAGGGCATCGGCGGCTTTTGCCGGATCGGTCTGGACCAGTACCGCTGCCGCCTGCGTCGCCCATTTCACAGCGTCGCTGGTGTTTGGGGCCTGTTTGGCGGCCGATATCAAAATACCCGCGCCTTCTTTCTCCTGCCCCACCCGAATCATGTTTTGTGCCGCGGCGGCCAGCAGTTCGGCGGTCATGGTGGACGGTGATGCGGATGTGCCCAATCGGTTCCTTGCGGCGACCTTCCCCAGCGTTAAACGCTCAGCCACGCGGCGAGCGTATTCGCCGTGCCGATCTCCGATCAAGCCGATCTGCTGGCTCAAAATCGTTGCGTCGGCGTCGCTTGCCAGTTGATAGCGAAGACGAGCCAAATCGATCGCCAAGGAAAAAGCCGGCTGCTGCTCCCATTCGCCCAGCAGTTCTTTGGCCCGGTCCAAATCACCGACGCCAATCGCATGCTGCGTCGCGATGGCTGCCCAGCGGGCGCGCTCTTTTGGTGATTGGATACGCGGCAGTGCGGCGTCAAGTGTCGCACGTGCGTTTTGCCATTGTCCCGCCCGCACCTGGGCCAGCGATTCCAGCAGGTCCAATTCGATCGCCGCCGGCGCGTCGCTGGGGATTTGTTCGCGGGCCTGACGGGCGGCCGTGAGTGCGACGCTGGCCATTCGAACCTGGTCCTCGGACCCGGGCGAAAACAATTCACCAGCCAAGAGCTCCATTTCCACTCGTTGCAGCAAAACCAACCGCCCCAAACGGATCCAATCACGGCTCATTTCCGGCGGCACGGTACCCGCCTGACGAAATGCGCGTTCGGCCAACGCCTGCAGATCACCTGCTAATTGCACCTGAGCGGCCATCACGCGATCCACGGCTGTCGAATCAAAGCGGATCGCGGCGATCGCGATTTCCGAGGCGACGATTCGGGCACGCACGCGCAGTCGCTGGTCCTCCAGAAAGATCGCTCGCCGATGCGTCGGAACTTGGCCAAGCATTTCCTGGACCGGCGCGAGGATTTGCACGAGGTTTTCCTGACGCAGATTGCCCAGTCGCTGACCCTTTCGACTCAAGCATTCGCTGACGTCGATCGCTGCTTGAGCGGCCGCATCGCTATCCGGTTCGGCGCCGCGAAGTCGCCGCGTCGCCCAGGCTTGAGCGTCATCGAATCGTCCAAGGTCCAGCAACCGGGCAAAGGCATCGGCTGCCGGCTGATCCGTCCTCGTTCGAAAACGCAGCAATTCGCGAGCACTTTTTTGGACCGGCGCGGGCGTCGATAACGCGGGCGCGGAGCCCGATTCCTGCGTTGGGAAAGGCCCCGAGGATGATTCAGCCGAATCTTGGGCAAAAGCGGTTGTTGCCACCATGGTGGTGGCGATCGCAAACCAGGACAAGCACCCGAGCAAAATGGGAAAACGCATCGGAAGTCGCTCGTTTGCCAATCCAGATTCTTCAGGCGAAGGATGTGCTTCGGGTGGTTGCCATTTCGTTTGCCATTCTAACCCGTGCGGGACACTTCGATCGCCCCCACCAAAGTAGCCGTCCTTCGCCAGAAGACGGATGCTGTCGCCGTCCTTCGCCAAAAGACGAATATCTCCCTACAAACAACTCCGATAGATCGGCACGATGCCACGTCGCAGCCACAACTTCAAACGTTTTCTCGCATCCGTTCCCTCGGGATGTTCCAGGATCCGCCGATCAGATGGAATTCGATC
>JBCCRW010000508.1:0-3260 GCA_039201055.1 Planctomycetota bacterium
CGCGTCACATCCCGGATCCCTTTTGGCGGCCCATGCGTGATCAAGATGTCCGTGTCATTTGGAATTTCCGCCCAGTAGCGATCGAGTTCCTCGCGATCCTTCATATACGCCCAATCGAAGAACTCGGGAGTGTAGGGCGAACCAAAGATCCGCAGTCCGCGATGCTCCATGGACTCGTGAATCAAAAAGTGAACCGAAGGAAAGTGCGCCGGCGTCATCAGCCCCTCCGCGATCGCCGTCGAATGATTGCCGGGCACAAAGATCTTCGTTTCGATGTCCAAATTGGCAAACCAGTCAAAGAAGGTCTTCGACTGCAGCTGATTCATCCATGGTTTACGAACATTCGCCTCGTCGCCGCAATGAATCACAACGTCGGCCGGCGGGATTGCCAGTTCCGCGTGCCGGGTGTGCGTGTCGGAGATGAACCAAATCTTCATGCCAAATCGCCGTACTCTACTTATTCATTTTGCCTTGCAAAAACGGATTGGTTTGGATCGCCTTCGGCGAGTGGCTCGGCGGCCTACTGGGACTCGGCGACGTACTGGGACGGTGTGTCGAAAACGTTTGAACGCGAGAATGTGGTCGACGGAACGTTTGATCGCCGGGTCGGGCATGCGCGGTGCCGGCTTGGGCAATCGTGAATCCAGATTGGGTTTGCAACCACGCCAAAGTTAGATCATAGGCATCTTCGACAACGTCGTGATGCGTGGGCGATGAAACTTCGTGAACCTCCGCGTTATCGCCAATCGCTTTCGCGTAGTCGAGCACTTCGTGTGACAGCACGATCCGATCGTGAATGCACAAGCAACACCGGGCACGTCAGCTTGTCGGCCAATTTCATGGGCATCGAATATCGCGTGATCGCTTCCAGATTCGCCACGTCGGGCACCGGCCATGATCGCATCCACGACGCCAGTCCCTCGTCCAATACACAGTCGGGCGCGTACGCGATCACGCCGGCAAGCCGCGCTTCAACACTGGCCCACATCAAACTCTGACGGCCGCCGCTGCTATGTCCAATCGCGTACATCTTTTGCGGGTTGATTTGCGGAACAATTTCAGCGCCAGGGCCATTGCGTTTCGGCTGTTCACCAAACCGCATTTGGCTCGTTGATAATCGCGAGCGATTTTGGCGATCCGAGTTTCGTTTCGTTCCTTGAGAATTCTCGACGAATCGCCATCCATTTCGTAGGCGACGACGATGAAGCCCGCTTCGACAAACGGCATCATCGACTGGTAGTCCCGCGTTTCCAACCCCTTGCCACCAAACGCCGGCGCGCCCGCCGGGGCGAAAAACAGGCACGGTCGCTGTTGGTCGACCGGTCCATCGGGAACCGTCACGAAGACCTTGCCTTTGAATCCCGGTTCGTTGATCTTTTGCCGAAAGAAAAATTCATATCGTTGGTAGCGTCCGGCTACTTTAAAGGGCCGTGGTAGCGTCGGGATTTGGGGAATCGGCACCAAATCGACGTTCAGTGCATTGTCCAAATCAGGTGGCGGCAGGGTCGTCGCGGGCGGCGGTTTGAGGAAGTCGCAACCGGCCAACGCGGCCGTGACGAACACTCCCAGCGCTATAGAAAAAATGTGTCGGCGATGGAGACGGCTTGCGTTCAAGTGAGGCGTCTCAGGGGAAGCTGATCAGGCGGTCGCCAACGGCGATCACGGTTCTCGACAGCGAATCGCCGCCGCCAAAGATCTAGCTCGCCGCTACCGCTTGTCCCCGATCGAATCGATTCAATCGCAAAAATCCAACCCTTAAATCCAGCCCCAAAACCGTTCACATCATTGATACACGTTGTGCCGGCCAACGGCTCATGTGATTTTCCGAGCGGTACCCGATTGAAGTTGGTTTCGATATTTTGGCCGAGGCTCGCAATCATCCGCTTCGCGAAGCCATCGATGCCGCCGGTTGGGTGAATTTGTTCATGTTTCGTCGATACCTTCGTTCGTTTTCTTTTGTGGGGCTCGTCTGGGCCACGCTGTTCTTTGCCGCATCGGTCACACCGTCTTTGATCCCGCGGCCACCAATCGTGCAAGGGTTCCTGTCCGGATTTGCCTTGGCGATTGGCTACGGCGTCGGAGTGTTCTTGCAATTCGGCTGGCGATTTCTCGAATTGCCGCTGCCACCGGACGCCTGGCAATCGAAAGCGAAAAAGAGTACCGCCGTCATCGTGGCATTGGTGTTGATAGCGTGTGTTTGGCGAGCAACAGAGTGGCAGAATTCCATCCGTGAATTGATGAACATGCCGCCGGTGCAATCGTCCGGCCCGTACACGTTCTTCTTCGTGGCGGTGGTGGTATCGTGTGCTTTGGTTGCGCTTTCGCGATTGTGTGTGCGATCGGGAAGTCGTCTGGCCGCGACGCTTGATCGTTTCATGCCACGGCGGATTTCGGTGTCGGTCAGCACTTTGATCACCGTCGTCGCGGTCTTGTTCATTGCCAACGGCGTGGTCGCTCGAGGATTGCTGTCGCTGGCGGATCGAGCTTTCTTCAGCGCTGACAAGTTGATTCAATCTGGCATCGATCAACCCACGTCGGACTTGGTGTGCGGCAGTGCGAAATCGATCGTCGATTGGTCGACGATTGGACGTCGCGGCAAGGAGTTTATTGTCGATGGGCCGACGCAAGATTCGATCGCCGAGTTCACGGGTGAGGTGGCAAAGAAACCGATTCGCGTTTACGTCGGGATGCGAACCGCGGACGACATGGCCGCTCGTGCGCAGCTTGCCTTGGATGAACTCAAGCGTGTTGGCGGGTTTGATCGCAAGGTATTGATTGTGGCGACTCCGACCGGAACGGGTTGGCTGGACGAAGGTGCAGTCGATACGGTGGAGTATTTGCACGGCGGCGACACTGCGATTGTCAGCATGCAATATTCGTATCTACCCAGTTGGATGACGATATTGGTGGACCCCTCGCGTGCCAAACGGTCGGCCGTGGCCCTGTTCGATGAGATCTACCGACACTGGACGACACTGCCCAAGGACGAGCGTCCATGTTTGTATGTCTTTGGCTTGAGTTTGGGTGCGTTCGGTAGCGAGGAAGTGGCCGACCTGATGAAGACGTTTCAGGACCCAATTGGCGGCGCCGTCTGGAGTGGTCCACCGTTTCCAAGTTCACAGTGGTCCGAAATCGTCGCCTCACGTGAAGCCGGTTCGACGGCCTGGTTGCCGCGATACCGGGACGCTTCGATGGTCCGGTTTACCGCCTTGGAGAATCATCTGTCCGACAAGGACAACCAAAACGCAACATGGGGGCCG
>JBCCRW010000509.1:0-3231 GCA_039201055.1 Planctomycetota bacterium
ACCACCGACAAGGTCTTCCGCTACACCGCGCCGCGACACTTCACGGGAACCGATTCGTTATTCGCGGGTTTCGCTTCCGATTTCGATCTGGCCCGAAAGATCTCGATCTCCGTCACCGGGGTCCAGGGCGCGGAGACTCGGCCGACGCCCGCCATCGATTCCGAATCGCTGTTCCCAACCAACGGATCAAGACAAGTTGCCGAAAACTACAGCGAATACTCCGTTTTGAAGTCAGCGGATTTGGAGGCCGATGGTTTCTCGGCGCCGTCCTTGCGCGACACGCTTTCGGATGGGGACCGTCAATCCGATTTGGAATTTCGCTTGCTGGCCGGTCCCGAATGGGGTGCGTTGGATTTTCGGGCCGACGGAACGTTTCATTACCTCGCTACGGCATCCGGTACGAACACTTCGTTCCGCTACGAGGTGACCAACGGTGTCCGGCATTGGCAGGGTGTGGTGCGAATCCGTTTGATCGAAAATCAAAACGAGTTCGTGCGGGACAATGTCCGGCGTCTGGCGGAGGCGCATGAGGCGTTTCTCGACGATCGAAAAGAGTTTCCGCACAGTTACCACCCCAGCGACGAGACGACGCGGGCGAATCAGCTGTCCTGGCGGGTCCATCTGCTGCCACAGCTTGGCTTTCACGAACTGTATGAGCAGTTTCGCCTCGACGAGCCTTGGGATTCGCCGCACAATCTATCGCTGGTCGGTGGCATGCCAAGCGTTTTTGGTATGGGCCAGCCCGACGCGACACGAACCCCGCTGCGTCATCTGGTTTCGAATCCCGAGCCATTTTTAGAACGTTCCGCCTTTGTCACCGATCGACGCACTCGGCGACACGATTTGCGAAACAACCATCTGCTATTGGTGGACCGCGGCGATCAAACGACCGTTTGGACGCAGGCCGAACCCGCCGACTTCGACTTTGACGAACCTCTTTCGATGCTGTCGCCAACCGCGGGACGCGAGCGATATGGGATTTCCGCCGAGGGACGCGTGGTCCGGATTTCGGAATCGATTTCGGAGGACTTGTTCCGCGCCGCGACGACGCCGCGTTTGAATGCCGGCGAACCGATCGTCGATCCCGTCGAATTTGTCTCCGGGGAAGATCGCCCTTTAACGTGGGCGGATCCAGACGTCGCCAAAGACAAAGCGGAAGCGATCGGTCAGGCAATGCTTGATTACTTTGACGCGTTCAAGCGGTACCCGGCCGGCATTCGTTACCACGGTCAGCCGCCAGCGGAAATGGAGCTCAGTTGGAAGGTCAGTGTGTTGCCCTGGCTGGGGCATTTTCACCTCTTCGATCAGTTCAACCGAGACGAGCCGTGGGATACCGAGCACAATCTGTCGGTTGCATCGGAGATGCCGGATGTGTTTCGAAGCGAAGGAGACCCGATCGATAGCACAACGACTCGGTTTCGGATGGTCCTTGGCGAATCGGCGGCCTTTCAGTTGGACGAAAACGGTTTTGTCGATCAACTCAAGCTGAATCAGCTCGCCGACGGGGCCTCGAACACGATCCTTTATGTCGAGGCGGGCGAGGATCAGCGGATTCCATGGACGCAGCCGGATCCGGTCAATTTTGATTCCAGCGATCCACTCGCGACGCTCGGCAATCTGACCGGCGATACGTTCCGCGTCATCATGGGCGACGGGTCGGTTCATCGGCTGCCGACCGATATTGCCGCCGCCGACTTCAAAGCGCTGGTGACTCGTGACGGCGCCGGCGAAAGTGAACATGTCACCGAATGGACTCCCGTCGACACGCTTCTGAAACGCTGGGGCGTCACAGCGTCGCGGCGGACACGAACGGACCTTGTCGACCAATCGGCCAGGATTGCCGAGGCTTGGGATGATTTTAGGGATGAGTTTCGGCAGCTTCCGCCTTTGGTTTCAGGGGCCGAGCACACACGGCCGCGTTACGATGCCGCGACCGGCTTGACGATCAATGAGCCGAATCTGAGTTGGCGAGTACACGTGCTCGGTTACCTCGGCTACGAGAATTTGGCTCGTCGTTTCGATTGGACGAAACCGTGGGACCATCCGGATCATTTGGCGCTCTTGCCACTGATGCCCGATGTTTTTCGGAGTATTGGGGATGCGGCGGAATCGTCGGTCACGCGTTTTCTCGCTTTCTCGTCGAAGGCGAATTCGCCCGACGGCTGCGGCGGCGAGGGCCCGGTTTCCTGCCAGGCAGGCGGAGGAGGAGACACTCGGCTGATGCGTGATGGAATTGATAGCACGCTCTTTTTGGCGGAAGTCGGCCAGGGCCAAGCGGCGTTGTGGACGCAGCCGGTGGACCTGTTTTACAGCGGTGATCCGGTCAGTGGACGCATCGAAGATGGGTACCAGGCCTTGTCGCCGGGCACCGATCGCTTCATCGCGACATATTTAAATGGCGCGGTCATCTATTTGGACGAACCTTCGCCATTATCGCTTGCAAGGAAAATCAACACGAATGACGGTGCCGCGGCACGGCAACCGGAGCTCTGGGTACGGCCTCGAGAAGAGACGGTTTTTGAATCGGGCATCACAACGCTTTACGTCGAGAATCGAAACGGCAGTGCGGATTTCCCGTTCGATGTCGAAATCGAAAGTTTGAACCCTGATCTGTTTGAAGTCTCGAAGCCGAATCTGACGTTTGAGTCGGAGAAGCCTTTCTGGCAGACGATCGAAGTTCGGGGTATCCCGCAATCCAATGGTGTTGCACCGGCACAATTCGGGAAAATTCGTGTCGGCGAACAAATCATCGATTTGCGACTATTAGATTCGCCGGAGATCAGCGACGAAGCGATGCCACCCACCGTGCGAAACGCGGTCGTCAACGATGGCCAGCCATCACGATCGATCGTCGATTCGGTCACGGTCACGATCGAAGGCCAGGTGCAACTGGACCGACTTTCCGAAGCGTTTTCGATTGTCGATCAAGCGGACCGAAGGACTCATCCATTATTGGTTGACGCCGGCCACAGTGATGACAACGGCATTCCCGTCACCACGGTCCAAATTCAGTTCGCTGAATCGGGAACTCGTTTTCGACCTTCGGACGGTGTTTTCGTGCTACCCGATGGCAACTATCGCTTGGCGATCGATCCGTCGCGGGTGAGATCAAGCAGCGGTCACTGGCTTGACGGGGACCAAGATGGAATCGCCGGGGGTGGTTGGGTCTTCGGCGAAAACGCGGGCGACAATTTCTTCGCGCTCTTGGGTGATGGGACCGGTGACGGGGCC
>JBCCRW010000510.1:0-3196 GCA_039201055.1 Planctomycetota bacterium
GGTCGCTTCGTCAAATCGCACAAATTCACCCGTACTGCCGGCCGGGAACAGCCCCTGGATGCCCTGATCGATTAACCAATCCAGATATCGACGCAAAGTCGCTTCATCAAGATCGCCGGCGGAGGACAATGGAGTCAAATGTGGCGTGAAGATGCCGCGGAACGAAGCCGTCATCGAAGTTCCCGGTGGATCATTTTTTTAAAAATGGATTGCGTGGGGTGTTCCTAAATGTTCGATTCATCTTCCGCATCCGGCATGCGTCCGTTCAAGCCATCACCGCTATTTATTTCATCCCATCCAAGACCCGCCAAGGTATCGGGCGATTCAGCGAGACCTCAAGATCAATGAAAATTGGCATTCCCACCGAAGTGAAGTCTGATGAATACCGCGTCGCCATGTTACCCGTAGGTGTCGTGGAATTGTCGTCCCGTGGTCATCAAGTGTTTGTGCAAAGCGGCGCGGGTGTTGGCTCGGGGTTCGTCGATGATGACTATGTTGCCGCCGGCGCGCATGTCGTCGACACGGCACAGGAGGTCTTTGCCGCCGCCGACATGATTGTGAAGGTCAAGGAGCCGCAGGAGAGCGAGTTCGGGTTGATTCGAAAAGGACAATTGGTCTTCACGTATTTTCACTTCGCTGCCGACGACAATTTGATTCGCGGCATGTTGAATTCGGGCGCCGATTGCTACGCCTATGAAACGTTGCGAGACCGCGAGGGGCGATTGCCGTTGTTGACTCCGATGAGCGAGGTTGCCGGTCGGATGAGCATTCAGGAGGGTGCCAAGTACCTCGAAAAGCCGCAGATGGGTCGCGGTATTTTGCTGGGCGGAGTTCCCGGTGTCGCACCCGCCCACATCACCGTGCTGGGTGGCGGAGTCGTCGGCACCAACGCGGCTCGCATCGCGGCAGGCTTTCGCGCCGATGTTTCGATTCTTGATGTAAATCTGGATCGGCTGCGCTATCTCGATGAAGTGATGCCCGCTAACGTCAATGTGTTGTTTAGTGACCGGCACACAATCATGGAGCAGATTGAGCGAGCGGACTTGGTCATTGGCGCGGTTTTGATTCCAGGCGGCAAAGCACCCAATTTGGTACGCCGCGAGGATCTGTCGCGAATGAAGCCGGGCAGCGTCATTATCGACGTCGCTGTGGACCAGGGCGGATGCATCGAGACCAGCCGACCAACAACACATCGCGATCCGACCTATGTCGTCGATGGCGTCGTCCACTACTGCGTCGCCAACATGCCCGGCGCGGTGGGACGGACCAGTACCTACGCCCTGTGCAACGCGACGCTGCCCTCGATTATCCAGCTGGCCGAGCAGGGTGGCGCGGACGATTGCCCGCGTCTGCGTTCCGCTTTGAACATCCAAAACGGTCAAATCATCCACGCCGCGGTCGCCGAGGCATTTGAAGAATCGACGGCGGCCTAGAGAAGCATTTCCCGGTGCAATCCCGTCGCCGGACTTCGTAGCCGGATTTCGCCAGAAGCCGGACCTCGTAGCCGGACTTCGCCAGAAGCCGGAATCCGCGCGATTTCCGTGTTCTGGCGAACGGCGGCTACAACTTGAATTTCCGCGTTCTGGCGAACAGCGGCTATGCCCAATTTCAAGTCGGTACCGAGCAACCGGCCGACCGTAACAACCAAACATCCTTTCACCGATTCTTCACAAAATTCGCCAATTTCGCGCTGGTCGATTACCCTCCAATCGGACTTAGCTCGATGTTGGGAGTTCATCGCCCAGCGAACGGCCAAACGCTTCACCGGACACCGGTACCGACGTAAACCGTTGACCAATAAAAAGTTGCGACGCAATGCGGGCCACAACTGGCCACATTCGCCCATTTTTGTGGCAAAAGAAGCGGGCAAGGCGACCCAATTGTCTACGCGAGAACGTGTTAGGTATCGATGAAGTGGGTAATTTCTGGTGAAAGTTCCGCCTTTACGTCATGATCAAGGGCAAAGTTTCGCGATTCCTCGCAAAATATTGAAAAATATTTGCATCAGAACTTCACAACCGATACGCTATCACGCGTCTTGAAATAGAGGTGTGCCGAGATTTCGCTCACCTGCAAGACGTCGTTCGTTCGTTTTCATTCTTTTGAGGTTCCCATGGAAAAACGGCAAAATGCCCTTGCCGGCCGACGTAGCGGTTTCACGCTCGTCGAACTGCTGGTCGTCATCGCCATCATCGGCGTGTTGGTCGGCCTGCTGCTCCCTGCGGTACAAGCGGCTCGCGAAGCTGCTCGCCGTATGCAGTGCAGCAACAACTTCAAGCAGCTTGGTATCGCAATCCACGATTACCATGACTCCTTCAAACAGCTGCCTCGGCACGGAACAGGTTGGTATCGCTTGTGCGATGGCAACACCAACGCGTCGCAGCCTTGTGATTTGTCTTCTCAGGCCAGCTTGAGCGCCATGGTCGGCATGTTGCCGTTCATGGAGCAGGTGCCGTTGTGGGAGCAAATTAGCAATCCACTCGTCAATGTAGACGATAATGGCAATCCATTGGTTCCGCCGGTTTGGCCGCCGATGGGTCCTTATCCGTATGGTCACACTAACCTGAATTACGGTCCTTGGTCGAATGAAATTTCGACGCTTCGCTGCCCCAGCGATCCGGGTGAGGGTTTGCCCGAATTAGGACGCACCAACTACGCGTTCTGCACGGGTGATTCATTCCAGTGGATCAATGGTGCTGGTGCGGTCAGCTGGAACTTGGGTCCTCAGCGTGGTAACTACCGCGTGCACCTGGGTTCAATGCGGGGTGCTTTCCTGATGCGACACAACTGGAAAATCCAGCACATCAAGGACGGTACCGCAAACACGATCTTTATGGCGGAGATCGCAACTGATCTGGGTGACCGCGACGCGCGAACCCGGCCGGCACGCAACGCCGACGCCTTGTCTCCCTCGATCAACGAAAGGGTCGATGGGTGTAATACTTGGCTCAGCCCGACGCGGCCGCAATTTTGGTCGGACGGAAATGATGGCGGGACTGCACCAACGCTCTACGCAACCAACCTGGGCTTGACCCGTGGGGGATCGTGGGCGGACGCATTCCACCTGTACACGACCATGAACACGATCACGCCGCCCAACAGCCCGGCCTGTATCGATGGCTGGCGTATCTACAACGGCGTCTTCCCGGCTGCCTCGCGTCACCCCGGTGGGTGTCACATCCTGATGGGTGACGGA
>JBCCRW010000511.1:0-3193 GCA_039201055.1 Planctomycetota bacterium
CCGGAATTGCCGGTCGCCCTGAGCGGCCGGGGTGTGGCGACGCCCGCGGATTCGCACACCTGATGCACCCAGCCGGTCGGCGAGCGTAGCGCCGCGTGAATTTCCGAATCGTTTTTCAGATACACCGACTGCAACAAACTGGGGTCCGGTTTGCGGTCACAGTCGCAATTGGATTCCCGCGTCGATGCGCCGAAGACCGACAAGGTGAAATCGGGACGCTCCCGCGGTGCCCCGATTGCCAAGGTTGTAACGGCCAAGTTCTTATTGTCCAAATTTGCGTCGGCGGGTGTGATATCACCGGATCTCAGCTTGGTGCATTGATCATCGCTGGCCGTCGCGAGTGCCACCGCATCCTTGATGACTTCGGCGGGCAATCGATGCGGAACGAAGCGTGAAAAGTGCCTGCGATCCAGCGCGTTGGTTTCGCTTAAATCACTCGACCGGGCAAAGGCGTCGCTGGTGGCGATGTGGCGATGCAACCATCGCAGATCGTAATCATGTTCGATGAACTGCGTTGCCAGGTGCCGCAGCAATTCGGGGTTGGCCGGTGGATTGGCGAGATTCATATCGTCGGTCGGATTGACCAAACCGATTCCGAAATACGACGCCCAAACTCGGTTGACCAAGGCGTGTGCGAAGTACGGGTTGTCATCCTCGCGCAGCCACCGCATCAAGTCGTCGCGGGGATCCGAGCGCATTTCGACGGCGTCGTCGCCCAAAATGCGGCCGGTCGGGACGCGGACATTGGGCACGCGTTTGCCCTGGTTTTGGAGACGTTTGCGGCGTTGGACCTGGGACTTGGAAGGCCCACGCAACGCGACCAGCACTTCGCCGTGGGGAACGGCCTTGCCTTTCTTTGCAGCGTCATAAAGGGCGCGTCGCAATTCGCCGCCGCGCAATTTTTCACCCCCGGTCAATTCGGCAAGCAACGCCCGCTGGTCTTGTTTGCCATCCGGTCGCACGGTTTGTGCCCGCGCCTGGATGGGGGCGAACAATTTTGCAAATTGGTCGAAGTCGTCCTTGGTCCAACGATCGAAAGGATGTTTGTGACACTGGGCGCATTGAATCCGAACACCAAGAAAGGCATAGGCAAAACCGATCGCGCGTTCTTCGGGTTTTTGAAAGTCGCGTCGGTTCCAATACAACGGCATCGATTCGCGTGCCGCATATCCATCGGCGTCTTTGTTGACACACAATTGCGTCATGGTTTCGCAGTACTCGCGATAGCTTTCGCCAGATTCGCGTCCATCGGCGGTGACGATTCCGGCAACGATTTCGTCATAGGGAACGTTGTCAGCGATTCGCTTTTGGATCCAGCGATGCCAAAATTGTGTCGCGACACCGCGGACGGGCATGGAATTGCGAAGTTGGTCCGGATTGTTTCCCGTCCAATCGCAAAATTGTGTCGCCCACCAAGTGGCGTGCGCGGGCGAATCAAGCAATTGATCAATCCATCGGGTTCGCTTGTCGGGATCTCGATCACTCAGGTAATCGCGGGCCTGGGAAGCTGAGGGCAACAGACCCGTGATCGCCAAACTGGCCCGCCGCATAAAATCGCTGTCGCTGGCCAGTCCCGACGGCTGAATTCCCAATTGACGATGTTTGTCGGCCAGCAAGCGATCGATCGGATGTTCGAGGGCTTCCCCCGATGCAAGCATTTGCACTGGAGACGCAGCGGGATCCGAGTGGGGCCGAAGCACTGGCACCGTGACGACGGCGTTGTCATAGAACACAACAATCTGCGTGTCGCCCCGTGCACCACCACGGACGACCCCGTCGGTGTTCACCGTGGCGATGGAATCGTCACCCGATTGAAAGCGGGCCAGAACGGTGACGTCTTCACGAGTGCCATCGTCCCACTGGGCGACGACTTTCAATTGATGCGGCTTTGCCGAATCGTCACGATATCCAATCGCGATCCGCTTGGGCGTGACGTGCAGGGTTTCAATGGTCCCTGTTTCGGTAGTCCCTGTTTCAGTAGTCCCCGTGGATGCCAGCTTTGCAGCGGAGTCGTGGGTCGCATTGCGTCGGGCTCCGTTTTCGATCCAGCGTTTCAGGACCTCATGTTCCCAACTGTCGCTGGAAAACAACTCGCCGCCGTCGTGATCCTGCCGGCCGGACGGTTTTGCCAAAATCAAGCTTTCGTGCACGTCGTCCAAATCGACTCGACCGGCATCGGAATCGGTCAGCGCCTCAAAGTCGGCCTTGAAGTCGTATCCGAACAATGACAATGCAAAACCACCGCGGCCTTGAAACGAACCGTGACAGGACCGGCCGTTGCAGCCCAATCGGCCCATCAACGGAATCACGTGACGGCGAAAATCCGGTGCCACGTCGCCTGAATCGATCCGTTGGTTGATCGGCGGCAAAATGCCGGAATCCGCATCACCCGCCGCCGCGTTTTCGCCGAAAGAAAGGGAGCAGGCCGCCAGAAAAATGATGGTCGACAGGATGCGTGGCGACAGGACTCGCAGCGACCGGGCGTGGAGTTTCCGGCAAGTAGCGTGGCGTTTCCGCCGGGTGGCGACACGGTGACCGGGAGTTTCCAGCGGCATCAAGAGAACTCGCAGCGAAGGTGGGGTGTGGGGCAACGTTTGCAGGCTGCAGTGGCGGAATCAGCACCATTGTGACGCTTTAGGGTTGCGATGATCAACCGGGAAATCGCGTCTTTCGCACTTTGGTCGCGCGGTTTGTGGTTGCTTGGCGACTGCCCAAAGCCCACCCGATACGACACACTCAGGTGTTTGAACCCCTTCATGATGTTCTGGTTTCGCGGCAGTCTGTGAAAACAAGCCGTCAAACCAAGTAGTTTTTTTCCGGGATCGGCAACGCGAATGAGCGACGGGAACGAGATTTGGATCGGTTTCGACTTGGGCGGCACCAAAATGCTGGCAATCGCCTATGACGATCGATGGGAAGAATGCGGTCGGCGACGACGCAAGACGCGTGGGCGCGACGGCAGCGACCAGGGCATGGCTCGGATCCTATCCACCGTCGAACGATTGCTTGAAGAAAACGACCTTCGTGACCGGAAGATTGCGGGCATTGGCATCGGTTGCCCAGGTCCGATCGACATGCAGCGGGGACGGATTCTGACCACGCCCAATCTAGGTTGGGACGACGTCGACGTTGGCGACGCGCTGCGGCGTGCATTCGATGTGCCCGTCGCGGTGATGAACGATGTGGATGCCGG
>JBCCRW010000512.1:0-3164 GCA_039201055.1 Planctomycetota bacterium
ATGCCAACGGACGGCTTCGCTTGAAACCTACAGGCAGCAAGGATCGCAGGCCGGTGCACGCTTGGCAGCGCAACGGGCCTTCAAACGTGCGAACAATCCGCATCGCTGCTTGGGTGCGGGACAAGGATCGCAGCAAACCGGCGGCGGGCAAACCGGTTCGGGCGGTGGGCAGCAAACCGGGGCCGGCGGAGGACAAACCGGTGCCGGCGGGCAGCAGACCGGGGCTGGCGGCGGGCAAACCGGTGCGGGCGGCGGGCAGCAGATCGGAGCCGGCGGCGGGCAAACCGGTGCCGGCGGGCAGCAGACCGGTGCCGGTTCGGGGCAGCACGCCGACGCGCCGCAACCCTTGAACAGCTTGAATAAACCCGCATCAGCATTCGGGGCGCTCATCGCAAACAACAACGCGACGGCAGTCAGGGACAGGACGGAACGGAGCATCTAAATCTCTCTTTCAAAGGAAAGTTGGGCGGATTGATCCACCTGCGTAATTTGGGGGAAATATACGGCCCGCTTGCGGCCCGTCAACTACGTGGCCAACCTGCCCGGGTATTTTTGACGATTAACACAAATCCGAGCCGTGAACGATTTGAACGACTTCGATGATTCGGACGACGATCACCCGAGCGAATCCTGGGCCGATGGCGGCTACAACGACGACGAATTTGATTACGACGACTACCTGGAGCGTGAATTTGGCGAGCAATCGAGCGCTTCCAAGACGGGAATTTTTGGCTCCGGGAAACGCGGTCGCATGCTGCAAACGGGCATTTTGATCCTGTTGGCCGTCTGCATCCTGTTTTGGAGTCTGGGCATTTGAACGATGCCAGCCGGCCGCCCGACCCGCCGCCGCCCGACCCGCCGCCGCACGACCCGCCGCCGCACGACGGCGTGTACGCGGCAAGTGTTGGCCGGTGGACGACCAACGGGACGCTGGCGCGCGTGCATTACCGACGCGAGGTCCCCAGCACGCAGCTGTGGGCAAATGAAGTGATCGATGCGTCGACGGATCGTTTCCCGCAATTGTTTTTGACCGACATCCAAACCGCCGGCGTCGGGCGACGTGGAAAGCGTTGGTACAGCGATGCGTCACAGCTGGCGATGACGCTGGTGATCGCGTCGCCCGATTCCGTCGCCCATGGCAATGCCCGCCGCGTTGGCCTTGTCTCCATTGCGGTCGCCGCCCACGTTGCCGCGGCAATCGAAACCGTGACACCGAACAAAGTGGGTCTGAAATGGCCCAACGATGTTTACTTGAGCAACGCTGGATCGTGGCGAAAGGTCGGTGGCATTTTGGTCCAGCGGCCAAGCACTTTGCCGCCGGCGCCGCTGTTGATCGGGATCGGCATCAACACCGGTCAGCCCCCAAACGAGCCGACGCTACCGGCCGCCCCAACCGATCCGGACGCCCCAACCGATCCGGACGAAGCGCCAGCCGCGGGGTTGAACCTGTCATCTGGCGATCGCGAAAAACTTCTCGGCCAATTGGTCGAATCGCTTGTCAATCCACACTTCGGTCGCGAAGCGTCGTTGGCCGAAAGTCTGGATCGGTTTCGTTCCCGTTGCATCCTCCAAGGTCAACGAATTTCGCTGCGCGAGGGCGACAGCGATCGATTGCAAACTGTATTTTGCACCGGAGTTCGTTCCGATGGCAGTTTGGGCATCCGGTGCGATGCGGGGCGCGAGCGAAACCTCCACAGTGGTGAAGTGAATCGGTTACGCCCCACATCGTAACGCTGCCGCATCGTCACGATGCCGCATTGTGCTCCGGTCCGGTAATGCGGCGGTGTTCTTGGCTACGGCAATTTTTGGCTGACAAAAACTTGTAGCGAATGGTGCACGACTTCGATGGAGGCCTTTGCGGCGGGCGTCGGTCCGTCCAAGTTAGGGAAGATATCCAGCGGCGATTCGGCGGCGGTATTGATGAACAAATTCCAGCGCACGCCGCGGCCGATGGTGGGTAAATGGAACGGACGAGTTTCACCGGTGCTATTGAACATCATCACCAAATCACGCCCCACCCCTTCCGGGTCCTCGCTGCGGTCCGGTGCGGCGATGTAGGCGACCATCGCCAACAGATTTTGGGACCAATTCAGCGCCGTACCGTCGGGCGAATACCACGAAACATCGGGGATCATTCGACCGTCGACGGCTTCACCGGTCAAAAAACTTCGTCGACGCACGGTCGGTTGTTGCCTTCGAAATTCGGTTAACGAGTGCACAAACCGAACCAGATCCTGGTTCTTTTCGGTCAATCGCCAATCAAACCAACTGATTTCGTTGTCCTGGCAATAGGCGTTGTTGTTGCCTTTTTGGGTGCGCCGCGCTTCGTCGCCACTGACGATCATCGGCACGCCCTGCGACAGCAGCAAGGTCGACAACATGTTGCGGATTTGTTGGGCCCGAACGACGTTGACGCCCTTTTTTCGTGTCGGACCTTCGACACCGTAATTGTCACTGATGTTGTGATTGTCGCCGTCACGGTTGTCTTCGCCGTTGGCGTCGTTGTGCTTTTCCTTGTAGCTAACCAAATCATTCATCGTGAACCCGTCATGGCTGGTGATAAAGTTCACGCTGCAAAACGGGGGCCGGCCGGCATGTTCATAAAGATCGCTGCTGCCCGCCAATCGCGTTGCCAAGGCACCCAGCGTTCCCGAATCGCCTCGCCAGAATCCCCGCACGTCATCGCGATACCGACCATTCCATTCCGCCCAACGGGGGCCGCCGAACGATCCCACCTGGTAGGCACCGGCGGCATCCCAAGCTTCGGCGATGATCTTGGTGTCCGCCAAAATCGGGTCTTCGGCAATCAATTCGACGACCGGCGCGTTGGGAATCAAATTGCCGTGACGGTCGCGCGACAAAATGCTTGCCAAGTCGAATCGGAATCCATCAACGTGATAATTTTGCACCCATGAACGCAGACAATGGAAAATCATCTCGCGAACGATCGGGTGGTTGCTGTTGACGGTATTTCCGCAACCCGAATAGTTCGAATAGTGTTTGCCTTCGGAAAGGATGTAATAGATTTGGTTTTCGAGTCCCTTGAAGGAAATCGTCGGACCGTTTTCGTTACCCTCGCAGGTGTGATTGAAAACGACATCCAGGATGACTTCGATACCGGCCTCGTGCAGCGCCTTGACCATTTGTTTGAATTCGCGGACTTG
>JBCCRW010000513.1:0-3147 GCA_039201055.1 Planctomycetota bacterium
GACGTGAAAGCGGCGAGCTTTGTGACGTCCCTTGTCGTGCCGTCGGCCAAGTTTGCGATCGCGACGAAACGTTGTTGAGTACCAGGACCCTCGATGACGGCCTGGGGCGGATCAAAGGTCAGCGACTGGACCGCCGGTGGAGGTATTTTGGGATCGTCCATCTTGGCGCCTTCGCGGAGCCAGCGATGGATGGTGCGGTACAGGTCACTGTCGACGTCGAACAGTTTGCCACCGGTGTGGGGAACCGCGCCGACGGATTTTTTCAACAATAGGCTTTCGGCGGGGACCGCAAGGTTGATTCTTCGCACGCCAATTTCGCGCGTGATTCGTTGATAATCGCCCCGCGGGTCGTACCCGAACAAGCTAAGCCGAAAGCCGTCTTTGCCGCGCGCCGCGCCGTGACAAGAACCTGTGTTGCAACCGGCGCGGGTCAAAACCGGCATGACATCCGCCGTGAAACTGATGGCCGGATCGACATCGGCGTGGGTCACGGTAATGGGAATACGAAACTCGCTGCCACCAAAACGGCCCAGCAATTCGGTTTGTCCATCCAGTAAAGGATGGACCGATCCATTTTCGATTTTGGCAATCGCCGGTTTGACGACCGACCACTTGACCTTGTCGGTGACGTCAACGGTGATCCCGTCCCGACGTTGTTGGACGGCCACGACGGATTGAAAATCGCGTGCGGAACTAAGCTTGATCGATGTCGGGTAGACGGTGACATCGGCCTTCCGCGCCGTCACTGGCACGTTGCTTGGCTTGTGCTTGGAACTGGGGTCGGCGTCGGCGTCTACATCCGCGGCGGTGATCGCGCCAGCGGTGGTGGCAAGGATGACCACAAGCGATAAAAAAGGCGTGGTGCCAATCGAAGGTGTTCGCCGAATTTGGGGCATCCGAATTCGATTCCAAATGGACATGCTTAATTCCCTCCGGACGTTTTTTGCTGACGCAATTGCTCAAGACGACTGAGCGGCTTTTGAGTCGCCGCTTTGGGTTTCGGCGTCGATTTTTTCTCCGGCTTGGACTCCGTCTTTTTCGCCGGCAGCGGTTTGTCGACTCGAATCGATCCCGTTCCAACCGTCTGCACGATGGGTTCGCCAGCGGTTTTGACGCGGCCGATGCACACGATGGTCTTGTGATTGCCGGGCTTTGCGTCGGCCGCAATTTTTATGGGGAAGGTGACGGAAGTTGCGTCCGGTGCCAGCGTCTGAATCGGAGCGTCGCTGGTGACGCCTTTGGGCAGACCGACAATCTCGACTTCGGCTTCGGCGGGCAGGTCCCGCAGGATCTCGACCCCCACGGTCAACGAGGTTTCGGTTCCCAGTTCACCCGTTGCCTTGGGAAACGCAAATTTGAAGTACTGCGTTTCGACCTTCAGCATCACGGGGTTGGTCGCAATCTCGATGGCGCCGGGCTTGTCGGCGTAGCGGACAACAAAGACCAAGGGCCAATCGCCCGTCGCGGCACCGCCATTGGCAGAGATCGGAATGCTAATTTCGGTCGCGTCTTTTTCGAACCGCTTCCCATTGTTGATCCCAATGCCCGGCGGGTTGTACGCGGTGCGAAGGTAGACGGTGTTCTTGAAATCTTCGTCGCGTTTCAAGCGCACGCGGATGTCCTTGTTGCCCTGGCGAACGATGGGTGATGCGGGCGGCAGAACTTCGATTTCGAAGGGTGACCTGGGTGCGACGCACATCACCGCCTGTTCGGTGATGCGATCCCACATGTGACGCCGGTTTTGGCCCAAGACCAATTTTTGTTGTTGGCGAAACTTCGACGCGTAGCCATCGCCGGTGCCGCCGACGGTGATAAAGTTGCCACCGACGGTCGAATCGGCCTTGGCTTTGAAAACGACGGGGATTTCGATGCGGCCCGGCGGCATCGGCCAGGTTTGCGTTTCGACGCCGTCGGGAACGCCTTCCAAATCCAATTGAATTTCGCCACCAAAATCGCGCCGCGTGCCCCGCACCACCATGACTCCATGGCCACCGGCAGGCACAACGGTCCTCCACGGTTCGTCCCGCCGCAGTTCTTTGGGTGTGAATTCGACGATCGGATCGGCACGCGTGATTTCGATTCGGTAGTGATGAATCGGCGAACCGCCGCGAAGGTGATCCAGGACTCGAACCGAATACTTCCCATCGACGGCGGCGGTGAATTCGGCGTAGGGATCGGGGGTTCCGTTGGCATCATCCCCGCCGGCGATGCGGCGGCCCTTGGGATCGTAAATGTGTAACACCACGTCGGCCTTGGAACGCAGGACGCGGCGGGCATAAACGTCGACCCGGTATTTGGTTCCCTTTTTGGCATCCACGGCAAAGTAGTCGTTGTCGTTTTCTTTGGACAACACACCGCTTGCGGCTGCGGGAAGCGGGATCGCGGTGGCCTCTTCGCGACGGTCATTCGGTTCCACCTCCGGTGCAACGGGAAGCTCGGAAACGCGAACGAAGTTTGGCGACGGTGCGGGGCCGCGGTCATCTTCGACCACGATGGGAAAGCGATCCGAGGGGCCGGCGGGAAGTTCCACGTTCAGGTCGTGGGGAGTGCCCTCGCTGTCGACCCAGGTTCCCAGCAGCGTCGACGCGGGCGGGCCGCCGCCGGGGATGATGGCCATGGGGCGTGGATAATCGCCCAGGTGCAAGCGGTAGCCATTGCTGGGATGGCCGCCGAAGGCACTGTCGCGAACGAGCACCTGGTACGTCCCCGCCTGCGGAGCGACGAATGAACAAAAGCCGTCCTGCATCCACAACGAAGCGTCGTCGCTGCTGGCAACTTCAAAACCATTGGCATCGACAATCGCGACGTAAGGATCGGGAATGTTTTGATTGTTCGGCGAAAAGTATAAACGGATGGCTTCGATTTCGACGGATAATCGTTGCCCTTCCTTGAGTTCGACTTTGAAGCGATCGACATCCTCGCGATCGATGACCCCTTCGACGGTCGTGCCCAGGGCAATTTCTTGGGCCTGGTCGTCGACGTTGTTCGGTTCGGCCTCGGTCGCAACCGGCAGCACGCCGATGGACAACAGCCGCATGTTGGACACGCCGGTCTTGGTGACCAACCAAACCGGATACAGTCCCGGATGGAGCGATTTGTCGGCGGTCACTTTGATCTTGCAAAGGTTCTTTTTTTCCGCTTCGACGA
>JBCCRW010000514.1:0-3123 GCA_039201055.1 Planctomycetota bacterium
CAGCGGTTTCGGTGGACGTTCGCGACCTCCGGTGCAACACCAAGATTTTCAAAATTCAGATCCCCGACGATGATTTCCGGACGCCGAAGGCGAACGCCCCAGACCATTTCAAAGGGGCGAAGGATGTTCTTGACGCGTTGCGTCGCGCGCTCGAACGACTCGGACGCGCTGCCAGGACTCCGTCGTAGCTTGGTTTTCGGGTAGGGCGGGTTCGCGCGAACGTGCCTTCCAAGCGGGTCCGGGTCCGGGTTCGGGAGATGTCCAGCTGCCCGAGACTTGAGTCGGGACTGGCTACCGGGACCGAAGTCCTCTACCGCAGCGGTCCCGCCAGGCCGAATCAAGCAGCCCACCGTCCAGCCGCGACGCAGGGCAGCGGCCAGCACATGGCTACCAACCATGCCGGTCGCGCCGCTGATCAAAAGACGAGGTGAATCCGAGGCCAAGACAGCGCTTTAAAACGGGAACATCGCCGCAACGGGCGGCCAGTCCACCCGCGTCGGTCGATTCGACGGTGACCCCGCAGGATAGTTTTTGAGCTGCTCGCGGCGTGGCAAAACACCCGAAATACTTCGATTTTGGCCGTCTGGAACCTTTTGTTGTTGGCAACGCGAACAACCGGTGTGATCAGACCTTATTTTTGGCGGTGGTTCCCCCGGCGGCAGTTGCTTCGGCGGCAGTTGCTTCGGCGGCAGTTGCTTCGGCAGCAGTTGCTTCGGCAGCAGTTGCTTCAGCCGCAGTTGCTTCGGCAGCGGGGGGCCGTTGGCGGCGATCCTGCTGCGGGGCGACGTTTTGCGGCGGGACAGGATTTTGCGAAGCAACGGCCGCGATTTGGTCGCTGCGGCGACGTCCATACGTCAAATAATCGCTCCAGCGGCGGCCCTGGCGGAAACCCGCCGGCCCCGGCGCGACCAGAAACACCACGCCGAGCCCAAAAATCAGGCCCGCCACCGATGCCCCGGCCGTGATGGTCAATCCGCCCGGGCCGATCGGACGTTCACCGGTTTGTGCCGGCCCGAACTTGGCAATCAAATTCGTATCCAGGGCCGCCGACCGCGCCGCCTCGGCCTCGGCCAGCGAACGCTGTGCCTGGTCCAGCTGCTCGGTGCGGTTCTTGACCTCCGAATCGATGCGAGCGTATTCGGTGCGGTACTTGGCCAACGAATCGAGTCGCTGGCGAATCTTGGCTTGCCGTGTTTGCAGACGGCGGACCAATTCTTCCTGCAGCCGGATCGTCGGCTGCATCGAACGCACTGCCGCATCGCTTTCGGCTTGCAGTCGGGTTCGGATCTCGTCCTCGGTCTTTTTGGCCGCGCGTCGCTTGGGATTGTTTGCCGTCAAGGTGCCCGCCAGCGAACTGGAGCGAAGTTGGGCATCAATCAGTCCATCCTTTAGACGTTGCAGCGAGGGTTGGCTGGCGACAATATCCGGGCCGGCAATCAACAAGTGGCTCGCATCTTCGGCGCCACGTCGAAGGATGGCTTCAAGCGATTGCATCCGAGAAAGTTCCAATTCCGCCGTTTGCAAATTGGCGGTCAACTCCTCCAATGCCCGGCGGTTGGCACCTTCACCGCTGATGGTGTCGCGAAGGTTTCGCATTTCGCCCAGGTCTTCGCCGAACTGCACTTCCATCGTGGCCAATTCATCCATGGCGATTTGCAAACTGACCTTTGCAAGATCTCGCGCCCGCGTCAGTTCTTCGATGATGCTGTCGGCGCGAAGCTTGCGGACATGACGTAGCTGGGTGGCCAGGGCGTTGTACATCGCCGAGGAATATTTTTCGGCACGATCGCGGGAGGTCGATTTGGCTTGCAAATAGACAACTTCGGTATTGCCAAATTCTGAACCCTGGGGTGCCAATAGATTGACCGCCTCGGACGCGTCATCAACGGCCTCGCGGCTGGGATAATCGGGATCCGGTCCGCCATGGGGAGGCCCGATTTCGCGCAGCGCGGCGGCGACGGTCTCGGGGTTTTGAACCATTTCCAATATGGTTTCCTGGGCCGCCTTCAATTCCGTTTGGCTGGGGAAACGTCCCATCCGATCGATCGACGACGATGTGGCTTCATCGCGAACGACCAGCCCGATACGCGAGGTGTAAATGTCCGTGCTCAGCAGCGCGTACATGACCCCGACGATTCCAAACAAACCCATCGCACCGACCCACAGCGGCGCGAACATCACCAACACGTTGCGGACATGCTTCCAAGGGATCGGGGTCGAAGCGTCAGACACTTGCGGATTGCGGGGTTTGCGAAAACAGAAGGTTAAATGTTCGGAAGGTGCCGACTTTGCCGGTTGAAATAACGGTGGCGGAGAGATTCAGCCTGCGACGTTGGCATCGTGTCCGGCGGCCGGCAATTTCCGGCGAGCAAGGTTAGGTCGCGATCGATTGCGATTCGCTGCCGTGTTTCGTCGCTTTTCGCAAAGCGTTGCGGCGCGATTGGCCGGAAACGACCGCTTCGGACGCTTGTATCGTTCGTTCCGGCCACTGATCAAATCGTGGGGGCTCGCTAGAATGGAGTTCTCCGCCGGCCATGGATGCCTCGTTCCCATTTGCCGGCTGCGAATCCCGTGCACCGGCTGCCAATCCTTCGCTCCCGCGTGCCGCTCGACCTCCTTTCAAAAAAAACAAACGCTCGAATTCCGAATGTTATGAGTCGCGACGAAGCCGACATCTACGAAGACCACGTCCTGGATCATTGGGAGGACCCGTATCATCGCGGCGATTTGAGTACGGCGACGCACCGCGACCAGGGTGACAATCCGTTGTGCGGCGACACCGTCAGGCTGGAACTACGGATTGATGATTCGGGCAGGGTCGAGGAAGCGTTCTTCGAAGGCGAGGGCTGCGTGATCTCGCAAGCCTCGGCGTCGATGTTGGTCGAAGCGATCGAGGGGAAGTCGGTCGATGAACTTTCCGATTTTGACGCCGGCAAGATGCTCGACCTTTTTGGCCCCAAGTTGACGCCCAACCGGCAAAAGTGCTGTTTGTTGCCCTGGCGCGTCTTCCAGTCCGCTGTTCACGCGCCGATCGATGACGACGGCGATCTTTCCGATCGGCCGCCGAATTTCGGTGGGCCCACATTGGGTGAGGAATCATGAGTTTGGCAAATGAAGCAATCC
>JBCCRW010000515.1:0-3123 GCA_039201055.1 Planctomycetota bacterium
CCCGACGGCGAAATCGAAGTTCGCCGCTGGCTGGTGGACCCGTGGTGAGGTCGCCAACGGGCCGCCACGTTTGCAACCGGTGGTCTGACCCCGGATTGTGGTCTGACCCCGGATTGACGGGCGCCGAGTTGCAATCGCGAATGATCGCGTCACCGTTTCCGTTTCCCATGCCCTTCAGCAACCATAAAAGACCTTGAGTGAAACATCTTCCGGATCGACGATTTTGGTGACCGGTTGCGGCGGCTTTTTGGGCCGTGAAGTCTGCCGCCAGCTGTGCCAGCGGGGTGACCGTGTCGTCGGCCTGGCCCGCGGCGATTATCCGGCTTTGGACGCCTTGGGTGTCCGACGTGTGCGGGGTGATTTGGCGGATCCGCGTTTCGTCCAAGACGTATTTGCCGCTGGCGAATCCGAAACGGCAAGCTCCTTCGGCCCGATCGATGCAGTGGTGCACAGCGCCGCGGTGGCGGGGGTGTGGGGCTCGCGAGACTATTTTTTTCGCAACAATGTATTGGCAACCCGAAACTTGCTATTGGCTTGCCAAGCCGCCGGTGTCGGCAAGTTTGTTTTCACCAGCAGCCCATCGGTGACCTTTGGCGGCGACCATCAGCAGGGTGTCGATGAATCCGAACCGTATCCGGAAACGTATTGGTGTGCGTATCCGGAAACCAAGGCCATCGCCGAGCGCGACGTTTTGGCGGCCGATGATCGTGATGGGATGCGCACACTTTCCCTGCGGCCGCATTTGATTTGGGGCCCGGGCGATCCGCATCTGTTTCCCCGAGTGGTCGAAAAGGCTCGCAGCGGAAAATTGAAGATCGTCGGCGATGGTACCAATCGGGTGGACACCGTGCATGTTGTCAACGCGGCGGCGGCTCATCTGGACGCGCTGGACGCCCTGGATCGCGACGCCCAGCGGGCGGCCGGACGGGCCTACTTCATTTCCGAAGGCCAACCGGTGGAATTGTGGCCGTGGATCGCGGAGATTTGCGAGATGTACGGGGTTCCGGCGCCCCGATCACGGGTGTCCTACCGCGTCGCCCGCGCGGCCGGGGCGATCCTGGAACGCGTTTATCGCTTGACCGGGCGACCCTCCGAGCCCCCCATGACGCGTTTTGTCGCGGCTCAATTGGCCAAAGACCACTACTTTGACATCTCGGCCGCCCGCGACCGGCTTGGGTATCACGTGCGTCTCGACTTCGTAACGGCCAAGGAAATGTTGGCTCGCGACGTTGCCAGCAAGCGTCAAGGGGTTTAATTTTTTGTTCTTCAAAGCGGTGCGTTCCTGACCTTCCAACCCATCCCCGCTGCCTTGATCGCTCCCCATTTTGCATCCAAACTTCCCGACCACCAACGCATCGTCATTACCGGTGTCGGCCTGACGGCGCCCAATGGCAACGACTGGGAAAGCTACCGGGAATCGCTGCTGGAATGCCGCAGCGGCGTTCAGCCGTATGAGATTCGCTACTTTGGCGAAACCCTGGCGGGCGTTTGTGACTTTGACACCAAACGCTATCAAACGCGAAAGGACCTGCGTCGCGGTACCCGCGCCGGCAGCGTTGGCGTGTACGCGGCCAACGAAGCCGTCCGGCACAGCGGATTGGATTGGGACAACGTCGATCGTTCACGGGTTGGCATCTATATCGGTGTCACCGAACACGGCAACGTTGAAACCGAGAATGAGATTCATGTCATCAAGGGTTTCGACTACGACACCGACGTCTGGTCGCATCATCACAACCCACGCACCGTTGCCAACAATCCGGCGGGCGAAATTGCGTTGAACATGGGCATCACGGGTCCGCACTACACGATTGGCGCGGCGTGCGCCGCCGGTAACGCGGGCATCATCCAGGGTGCCCAAATGCTGCGACTGGAGGAATGCGACGTCGCCATTGCCGGCGGCACCAGTGAGAGCATTCACACCTTTGGAATTTTTGCCAGTTTCAACAGCCAGAATGCACTGGCGCGACACGACGATCCCACCCGCGCCTCGCGACCGTTCGACGAAAATCGCAATGGCATTGTTGTCGCCGAAGGCGGTTGCACGTACATCCTGGAACGGCTTTCGGACGCCAAACAACGCGGTGCCGAAATTTACGGCGAATTGGTCGGCTACGCGATGAACACCGATGCCACCGACTTTGTGTTGCCCAACCCCGAACGCCAAGCCCAATGTGTGCGATTGGCGCTCAACAAAGCGGGTTTGGACGCGGAGCAAATCGACATTGTCAGCACCCATGCCACGGGAACGTCCAGCGGCGACACGCAGGAATGTTCGGCCCTGCGTGAAGTCTTTGGCGAATTGCCGTCCACGCGAATCAACAACACAAAAAGTTACATCGGTCACGCGATGGGGGCCGCCGGAGCCCTGGAATTGGCCGGCAACTTGCCCGCATTTCGCGATCGCGTCGCGCATCCGACCATCAATGTCGATTCGCTGGATCCCTCTTGCGAATTGCCCGGCTTGGTGCTCAACGAACCCCAAGAGATACCGCGGGTCGATTACATCCTGAACAATTCATTCGGCATGCTCGGCATCAACAGCGTCGTGATCATTGGACGAATGAACTAGATCATCGGACGAATGAACTAGCCGAAATCGCCTTGTCATGGCACAATGCGTAGCTTCGATTCCGCCCACCACCGCACCGTTTTTTTCTCCCCATGACCCCAGCCGAAATTCGCGACGAAATTCTCGACATCCTCCAAGACATCGCACCTGATGAAGACTTGGTGGACCTGGACGACGAGAAATCGTTTCGCGACCAAATGGAACTGGACAGCATGGACTTTTTGGACATCGTGATGGAGCTGCGGAAGCGGCATCGAGTCCAAATTCCCGAGGAGGATTACGGGAACTTGGCCAGCATGACCAGCACGGTCACGTATCTTGAGCCCAAGATGGCCGACATTTAGCCGGCTCGCCATCCGTAGGTATTTAGCAATGCCTCGCCGACGGTCTCGCTGAGCTGCTTTAGCCGCAGCGGCTTGGAAAGCACCCGAAACACTTGTGCCGATTCCGCCTCGCGACGAATCGGGTCGGTCAACTCGGCACTCATCAACACGCAGGGCGTCGGCTGCCGACAATCCTCGTCCCCCTGCGACTGGCCCGCCGGCTGGTAG
>JBCCRW010000516.1:0-3106 GCA_039201055.1 Planctomycetota bacterium
ATTCGGCCGACCGCAGTTTGCTTCGCAGTCCACCACGTTGCTTCAGCCCAACACGTTGCCTCAGCCCAACGCATCGAACTTCGGTGGCCCCGTTGACACGCCAAACCACGCGAAGTCCGTCCTGTGCGTCGCCCGTCTGTCCCGTGAAAAAGGCGTCGATGTGCTGGTGGCCGCTTTTGAAAAAGTCGTCGCGGCGCGGCCGCAATGCCGGCTGCAAATTGCCGGTTCCGGACCTGAACGGGAGCACCTGCAACAACAAATCCAAACCCTCGGCTTGGACCATCACATCACGTTACTGGGCAGCGTGTCCGACGTTGCCCAGCGAATGTGGGATGCCGACTTATTTGTTTTGCCCAGCCGTAGCGAAGGCATCTCACTGACGCTGATCGAGGCGATGTTTGCCGAACTACCGATCATTGCGACCGCCGTCGGGGGGACGCCTGAGGTGATTCGCTCGCGGCACAACGGCTTGTTAGTGCCGCCCGGCGATCCGCAAACGATGGCTGATGCGATCATCCAACTGGTCGATGACGCGGACCAGCGGAAACACTTCGGGGAACAGGGCCAAGCCTGTGCCGCGCAGCGCTTTTCCATCGACGCGATGATGAACGCCTACGATTCTGTCTACCGGCGGGGATCGTGCGGATGAAGGTTGCCGTTGCCGATTGGGATGTCGCCTACCCGTTGAATTCAGGCAAGCGTATCCGCACGACGCAGTTGATGTTGGAATTGGCCAAACGGCATCAACTGACCTATGTGTCACGCGGCAGCGATGCCGACGCGGCCGGTCGCACCAGCCGTGAATTTCTGGGCGACCACGGCATCCGCACGCACTACCTGGACTCGCCGATACCGCCAAAATCGGGCCTCGGCTACCCGCTACGACTGCTCCGCAATGCGGCATTTTCAAAGCAACCTTATGTCGTCGATGTGCATGCCGGCCGAAACTTCCTGCGGCGATATCGTCAATTCGCCAGCCGCGAATCCTTCGACTTGTGGCAACTGGAATGGACACCCTATTCCCGCATGTTGCGGGGCATCGATGCTTTGACGCGAGTCCTGGTGGCTCACAACGTGGATTCGTTGATTTGGAAACGCTATGCCGAAACGGAAACCCGGCCTTTGCATCGCGAGTTTTTCAAGCGTCAACTCCGTCGTTTTCAGGCCTTCGAAGCCGAAGCCTTTCGCGAAGTCAACCGCGTTGTTGCGGTATCACAACCGGATGCCGATTTGATGCGTTCGATGTTTGGCATCAATCATGTGGATGTCGTCGACAACGGCGTCGATCTTGAAACCTATTCAAAGGTCCAGCGACAACCGATGGAAGGCCAAATCCTGTTTCTTGGGTCGCTTGACTGGCGCCCCAACCAGGACGCGATCACGCTGCTGTTGGATGAGATTTTTCCGCTCGTCCGACAGCGGATGCCGGGTGCAACCTTGCATATCGTCGGTCGGCGGCCACCCGATTCGATGCGACGCCAAGCCGCCGCCGTCGACGGCGTATCGATGCACGTCGATGTGCCGGAGGTGTTTCCACACTTGGCTTCGGCCCAGGTGATGGCGATTCCACTTCGTATCGGCGGGGGTTCGCGCTTGAAGATGATCGAGGCGTTGGCGGCTGGCGTCCCCGTGGTGGCATCGACAATTGCTGCTGAAGGCCTCGATTTGGCACCCGGCCATGACTACATGCTGGCCGATACACCTGAGCAAAGCGCCGATGCGATTGTCAAAATGATGCTTGACCCCGCCCGTGCCGCGTCGCTTGTCCAAACCGGCCTGGCCAGCGTCCGACGCCGCTACGGGTGGCCGCGACTGGCCACAAAACTAGAAGGCATTTGGGAAACTTGCGTCGCGGGTTCCCGGCCAACACTGGGGAAGGATTCGGAACAACAGTCCCAGTCTTCGAATCGAGAAGAAATCGTTGTTTGACTTGAGTGTTCAAGAAGCTGCCCGCATTGCTTTATGGGCCGCCTTTGCGGTCCTGGTTTATGCTTATGTGGGCTATCCGTTGCTCATGGCGGTGTTGGCACGTTTTTTCGGACGCCACTTGCGACAAAGCGATCCCGTGCCGCAGCGGGTCAGTATTCTGATGTCCGTGCGCAATGAAGCCGGACGCATTCGCGATCGCCTTGCCGAATTGACACGGCGTCTGGCCGCGGCAACCCCGCACGGCGAGATCATTGTCGTTTGCGATGGCTGCACCGACGCAACGGCGGCCATTGCCAACGAATTTCACGAATCGGGTGTTCGCGTGCTGGAGATTCCCGAGGGCGTTGGCAAAGCGGCCGCCGTGACCCGAGGCGTCGCCACCAGCGGGGCCGACGTGATTTTGCTGGCCGACGCGCGACAGCGTTTCGATTCCCAGACGATTCCGTCCTTGCTAAGCCCGTTTGCGGATCCGTCGGTGGGCGGTGTCAGCGGCGAACTGGTACTGGAGGAAAGCCCGGGTGTGTTGGCCGGTGTCGGGGCGTATTGGAAATATGAGAAATGGCTGCGAAAAAATGAGAGCAAGCTGCATTCTCAGATTGGTGCCACCGGTGCGGTATCGGCCGTGCGCCGCAAGTACTTCGAACCCATACCCGACGGCCTCATCTTGGACGACGTGTATTGGCCCATGCAGGTTGTTGCCAAGCATCGTCGCCGCGTCGTGTTCCAAGCGGACGCCAAAGCCTATGACCAACTAAGCGAACACGCCGGCGATGAATTTCGCCGCAAGGTCCGAACGCTCAACGGCAACTTACAATTGGTCGCGGCGGCTCCCCGTTTGATCCTGCTGGGATTCAATCCGCTCTGGGGCCGCTTCATCTCGCACAAGTTGTTGCGACTGGCGTGTCCGTGGGCAATCGTATTGATGGTGCCCGCGGCGATCCTGGCTGGCGACGCGGTCAGTCTGTTTGTGCTCGGCGTGATCTCGGGGTTCGCCCTGACCGGCGCGCTCGCGTTGTTGACGCCACTGGGCAAGGCCAACCGAATCCTTTCGACGGTCGGTTCGTTCACGATGCTGAACATGGCCGCCTTCCTGGCAACCTGTTACTGGGTGTTGCGGCGAGAATCGGACCGCTTGTGGGTGACCAATCGAGGCTGATCGGGCAATTTTTATCGGTTC
>JBCCRW010000517.1:0-3103 GCA_039201055.1 Planctomycetota bacterium
AAAGAAATACGTTAAATCGACCCGCGGACCGAAACGTCCGCCGCCAGAGAAACGAAAAATGAAACGTAACAGCCACGCGTCATCGAAGAAGCTACTCGACAGCCGAAAACCGAAGAAAAATCACACGTAGAAAGCCCTGCCTCGGAGAGGCGAGCTACTTTGTTTTTCTTCGCCTCGGAGAGGCGAGCTACTCTGTTTTCTTTTTCGCCCGCGACGCTAGAACTCTGGCAACTTCACGATTTGGCCGCCGTTCATCGCGGATTCGTGAGCACATAATCCGACGCATGTCCAATTGGCACTGGTGACCGCATTGGGCCATGGGTCGCGGTCGTCGCGGACCGCCGAAACCATTTCGTTGACCAAGTGCGGGTGCGATCCGCCGTGGCCGCCGCCCTGGATGAACGATAAGTGGTCGGCGTCATGGATTTCGGCCGGCAGCGTAAAACGCCGGATCGCTTCGGGCAAACGATCGGCGAAATCCGGCACCTCGATCTTTTCGGGAATCTCGGGCTCCGGCCTTTTGGCCGTGTGCAGGACATGAGGCTCGTTTTCGACCAGCGTCCATTCGAAACTTTTCTTGGTCCCATAAACATCAAAACTCTCGCGATATTGCCGGGCCACGTCGTATAAGAAACGCCAAATGTGCGCCGTGACGTCGCTGTCGCGTAGCTTGATGTGACACGACTGGACGGCGAACGGGTTGCCGGACTTCTTGGCGATTTCGTCGCGAACTTTGCCGCTGCCAAAACAGCTGACCGATTCGGCCAGACGATCCATCAAGCCCAGGCACGGGCTGACCACGTGCGTGGCGTAGTGCATGGGGATCATTTCTTCCCAATAGCTGGGCCATCCATCCATGTCTTGCGGATGCGATGCGGCCAGGTGCTGGATTTCGCCGAGTTCTCCTTGCTGGTACAGCTGTTTGATGTACAGGAATTCGCGGCTGTAAACGACCGTTTCGGCCATCATGTATTTCAGCCCCGTTGCGCGGACCTTTTCGACAAGCTGGCGGCATTCGTCGATTGTCGTCGCCATCGGCACCGTGCACATCACGTGCTTGCCGGCATCCAAGGCCTGCAAGGACATGCGAGCGTGATCGGCAATGGGGCTATTGATGTGGACGTAATCAACTTCGGGATCGTTCAGCACGGCGGCAAAATCGGTGTAGCGTCGATCGATGCCAAAGCGCTGGCCGCATTGATTCAGCTCGGCTTCGTTGCGGCGACAAATCGCGACGGCTTCGGCATCCGGGTGAGCTTGGTAAATCGGGATGAATTCGGCACCGAAGCCGAGTCCCACCATGGCGACACGAACGGGATGGGGCATGCTGGGTCTCTGGGCTTGAAAAGTTTAAAAATTTGGAAGTGACGCCAGATTCACGCCGGCATGGAAAACGACTCCGGGCCGTCGAAGGCCCCCTTTGAAGAGGGGCAAACCGGGCCGCTTGCGAAGAATGTAAGAAGATTATCGATTTTTCTCAATTTCAAAGGTCCATTGCCTTTCACAAACAGTGGGTCCCGCTTAGGCTCCGACGGAGCTTTTTTTTACCCCATCCCCCCCAGTTTTTCAGCATGAAAAGACTTCTTTCTGGCATTGCGGTCCTTGCGATCGTCATGGCGCAGTCCGCTCACGCGGAAGTCGTAGCGCTGTTCGAGGATTTCGAAGACAGTGCCGTGGCCTACACCATCACCGCTGACGGATCGACGACCGTTGAATTCAGCGATGGAATCGGTGACTTCGTCACTCGGATCGGCGGCGACTCGACCAACACGGTCGGCACCTTTTACGAGATCTTCGGCGTTCAGGGGTCCGGCTATTTTGGCGCCATGGACACCAATGGCGAGCCCGAGGGTGGTGACGTCATCGAACTCAGTTGGACCGGAATCGACGTTTCGGGTTTGACCGATTTGTCTTTCTCGGGTTTCTTCGCCGAGGATACCGATGGCACCAACGAAGATTGGGACGATAACTCGTCGTTCCTGGTCGAGGCTCAGATTGACGGTGGCGGGTTCGTCTCGCTGTTCGCGGTCGAAGCCACCGGCGGCACCAACAGTTCGCCCGCCGTCGACACCGACTTTGATGGTGTTGGCGATGGCGCCGCGATCACGGACACGTTGACCGAGTTCAGCGCCGTCATTGGCGGCACGGGTTCGACCCTTGACCTGCGTTTGACCATTTCGAACTTGGAAGCCGGCGACGAGGACATCGCATTCGACAACATCACCGTGGCGGGTGTCGCGGCGATCCCCGAGCCTTCCAGCATGGCCGTTCTGGGTTTGCTTGGCATTGGTGCCATGCGAAGCGCTCGCAAGCGACGTCGCACCAAGAACGCCTAGTTCATTACGGCAATCGATTTTCTTTGACAGGCCAACCTCAAGTCGAGATTGGCCTTTTTTTTTGCGCCGTTCGAAGGCTGCGTTCACTGCTGGAGCGTTTTGCGCACTGATTGAGGGCGTTTGCCTTTCCGGCAACGGCGAACCTATCGGCGATCGATCCGGTCTTAATATCCCTCGGGCGTTTGAATTTCGGCTCGACAATCGAGGTGGGAATGTTCGCGCTGCGGAAATTGGATCACGAAGTCACTTGGGACTGGCTGACGGATTCAGAGCATCGCGAGGGGCCAGGCCATAGCGAGGATGCGCTGGCCGCGGCGGCGAATCGAGTCTTGATTTGTGACACCGACTTGTTGGCGACAAAAATCTGGAGCCAATGGTTGTTCCAGAAATGTGACCCGTGGATCACGGACCAGGCTGACATCCGCAAGTATGACTTGACCTTACTAACGGATGTCGATCTACCGCGGGTCGCCGATAAGGTGCGGTTTCTGCCGCGGGACCGATCAAATTTTTTTGAGCGTTGCGAGACCGAACTTCAAAACCAGTGTCGGAACTTTGTGGTCATGCGAGGCGACCGGCAGCAGCGTTTGCGCACCGCTGTCGGGGCAATTTCATCGCTTCTGGAGGCCTGAAATTCAATCGTCCGCCGGCGACAGTCTTGACCGTTCACCAGGATTTGTCTGTGTAAAAGATTGGGGCCGCCGCTGCTCGCCAGAACACGGAACCGGCCAGGATTTCCGGCTTCTGGCGAAGTCCAGCTACTTGCG
>JBCCRW010000518.1:0-3092 GCA_039201055.1 Planctomycetota bacterium
CACTCGTGCGCCAGGCCACCTCCGACCCCGCTCCCCGGCGTTCCGCAGGGGCGGGGGGAGCCAGGGCATCAGTCGAGGGCGGGGCCCAGGGGGGGGGGGTGGCCGGCCCGCTGGGCCTGCGGGGCTTTTTGGTTCGGTGGGCTTCATGTTCCATGGCCTGACGCCCATGGCGACTTCATGCCATCCCTCCGGGACTGTCGTCTTCGCAAGTGACACCGCAACGCCCATTGAACCGGAGGCGTAGCGGACTCGGCGACGTCGCCTTGTCCACTTCCGACGCGTTACGGAATGATCGTCCGTTCCTCAACGCGTTCTGTGATGCCTGGGCAAAGTAGATCCGCGGTCGCCCTCCGGATACGATTTGCCCGGATACGATTTTCCTGGGCACCCGCGTTGAACCCGCCGACTCTGTTTTTGAACGAACTGTTTTCATGCATCGAAACCATCGCTTGAACAATCGCCGTCAATCCTCCGCACGTGGCCTTCGCTTGGAGTCCCTCGAACGCCGGGTTTGCTTGGCCGGCGAACTGTTGGCTTTGGAACTGAATCTTCGCGACGCCGCCGACGACGCGATCACCACGCCCACCGATCGCGTCGCCGATGTGGCCGTCGGTGAACTGGTTTATCTGGAGGTCAGCTATCGCGACCTGCGTGAGGGCGATGAACGCGACGGCGTCTTCAGCATGGTGACGGATGTGGTGTCATCCTCGTCGGCACTGCAACCGGTTGTTACCGAAACGCAAGCGGTTGTGGTGAACCGCGCGATTCAAAACGCGGCGTCGGGAACCATTTCATTCGCGTTGGAAAACGCGTCCGAATCGGTGTCGTTTAGTTTGACCGATTTCACCGATCGTCGTGGGCTAGCGATTCGAGATGCGTTGATTGGGCTGGGGCTGGAGGCTGATGACTTCACGGTCCAGCGAGTTGCCGATAATTCGGTCATCTTGCCGGGCCAATCGGATCCGCCGAGTCCTGCCAATTGGGTTTTCGAAATTCGCTATGCCCCAGAATTTGACGGCGTGGATATGGCGGATGTTCAGGTCGTTGTGAATTCCGACACGACCATCGCCGCAGGGGTCGTTTCGTTCGCGCCGCGATTCAACGATGGCTCGTTGAATCCAGAAGCCGTCGAGAAAAACTTGGATGTTCGCAGCCGCAGTGTTCCTGGGGCAACGAATTTTGGCGAAGAGGTTTACCGCGAGTTTTTTCGCAATTCCTTCCAGAATGATTCTCGGTTCGTAACGGACATCATTGGGCCATTGATTGGCGGCGGCATCCCCGAGGCGTTCCAGCTTGACGTCCTGCCCAGCCCCTTTGATGCGTTCAGTATTCCCGTGCGAGTCACGGAGCCGATCGATGATCTGCGAATCGAACTCACACTCGATTCCGCCGCGAACGATAGCGATGCGATCCTCTTGTATGGTACGGCCGAGGGCTTGTCGCCGGATCTGGTGATTTTGGACGAACAAAGCGTCTTGACGATCAACGCTTCGCAATCCAATCGGCCGCCGGTTGTGGACGGCCCCTTGGTAATTGAATTGACCGAAGACGATTCGAGCCAGGAATTTGATTTGTTGGTCGGAGCTTCGGATCCTGACGGGGATTCGCTTGTGGTCTCGTCCCTGAATTTGGTTTCTGGCGATGCATCGGGAATCACCTTTGACGCGGTGACTAATCGACTGCTTGTCAATCCAAATGCCTACAACTCGCTGGTCAGCAATCAGGTCGAATCGGTCGTTTTTGAAAGCGAGATTTCCGACGGGATGGGCGGGTCGGTCAGCCGGCAGGTGACGGTGGCCATCGAAGGGATCAACGACCCGCCGTTCGCTTTGGACGACGCCGTGGCGATCGTCGGGACGACCCCCACGCGAATCGATGTTTTGGCAAATGATTTCGATTCGGATTCATCCGACTTATTCCTTGTAATCACGGATCCAACCGCATTTGGGACCTTAACCTTGACGGCCGATGGACAAGTCGAATACTTGCCGTTTCCCGGCTTTGTCGGCCTAGATACTTTTGTCTATTCCATTAGCGATGGGGAATCTTCCAGCAGCGCGACGGTCAGCATCACCGTCGAGCCGCCGCCGGCGGTTCCGGTCCAAGTCATTTCCGTTGACGACATTTCGACCGTCGCCGCCACCGGGGGCATCTTCCAAGTTCCCGTCGGCTATCAAACGCTCAATGCCGACGGGGCGCCGGCGGCACTTGCCAGCACCCTGCTGGACTTCAATCTGCACTTCGATTCATCGCAGGTTGAGTTCTTGGGGTTTGCCGACGGAAGCGAGTTCCAGGAGGGGCGGATCGCTTCCACTCTTGATGACGAAATCAATGTGGGTGTCAGCGACGGCGACCCGGCGACCGACAAAATTATCCGCACCAGCTTCACCGACCAAGATGCTTTGCAGATGCCCGGGTGGCCCAACCAGCCGACCGATGGCGTGCTGGGTCTGTTCACGGCTCAATTTCGTATCCTGGCAACCGAAGGGCAAAGCACGATTCGGTTTACCGCCAACCAGAACGGCAATGTGGTTGGCGAAGCGGCGGCGTTTGGTTTTCGCGGGGACCCCTTCGCAATTCAATTCGTCGAAGCCACGCCCGATGTGGATGGCGACAACGACTTCGACGGAAACGATGCGTTTTTGTTTCACCTGGTCATGTTGGGTGGAACCAATACGCAAATCGATTTGTTCAAGGGTGCCAGTCCACTGTTGGCGGCGGACGTCCGCGACCGCATCGGAACGCTGGCTGCATCCCAACTGCTTGACTTGGATCGCGATGGAAGCACCGACGGCAACGATTCGTTTTTGACCCAGATCATTGTGTTGGGTGCCACGGACGAGCAGATCGATTTGTTCAAAGGCGTTAGCGACATCACGGCGGCCGAAATGCGAACCCGCGTGGAGACGTTATCGGTGGGCGGCGGCAACACGGGTTCCGGTGCCGCGTTCGCCGCATCGGCATCCCCGTCACCGGCGCAGAGGGTCCGATCCAGTGGAACCGAACGAGCGGTGTTTGCCGGTGACGAAATCGAAATCCCGGTGCTTTATCAAACGCTTGACGTGAATGGCGATCCGGCATCGCTGAAGACA
>JBCCRW010000519.1:0-3088 GCA_039201055.1 Planctomycetota bacterium
TGTACGCCTTCCACAATTCCTCGTCAGTCCAATCGGTCACGTTGGTGCGAAGCAGATAGCAGCCCGCACTGAGTGTTGCCCAATCGGTTTGCGTCGGCACTTTCTGCCAAACGATCTCGGCCCCGCCATCCTCACGCTCCTTCACCTGCACATCGAACAGTCGTGACGCACGTGTGTCCGGAAGTGGCGAAATCCAGCTTGGAGGTCGTCACTACACGGGGTCTGGCGGCCGTTGCCAATCATTTGGAAAAGCTAGGCAGCGACGGGGCCAAAAAATGAGAACCTTGGCAAACAACCGCCAACAAAAAACGCCGGAAAAAATTTTCCGGCGAGCGAGTTGGGGAAGTTGGGCTAGCTTCATTCAAACTTGTCGGCGATTCGCTTGACCCACGGGTCCCAGGTGTCGGCGGCCTTTTCGAAGTCCACCTTTTTCCAACGAACCGATTCTGGCGGAAGCACCCGAGGCGGAAACTTGGCCTCACGGTGCAGCGGAATCTGCGAACTGTCGCCCATCGCCAAACGATCTTCGATCGCGGGTGTGACCAGGTAATCGCACAACGCAGCCGCCGAACGCGGATGGGGCGCATTCTTCAGCACCATCACCGTGTTGGGAATTCGCATCGCGCCCTCTTGGCCGGATTGTTGGTCGGGAAAGACGATTGCGACGGGATACTTTTGGTCTTTTTCAATGATCGCGTCGTCGGTGTCGGTTAGCCCCCAAGCAAGCTGGCCCGCTGATACCGAAATCGCAACCTGTTTGTTGCCGGGCAAGATCGTTGCGTTTTCCACGATACGATCAAGAAATTTTTCGGCATCGTCCAAACCCCGCTCGGCCGCGATGACCGCAAAGTGAGTCGCGGTTGTGCCGAATAGCGGCCGAGCCATCCCGCAGCGACCCGCCCAACGTTCATCGGCCAAATCCTCGACGCTTCGCGGCCATGTTTTGGGATCGGGCAAGATGTCGCTGTTGATGATCAACACGCGGGCTCGCGCCGCGAAACCACACCACGTGCCATCGCTGGCCATCATGTCACGCGGATAAGATGCCGGCACATCCCAGCGACGTGACTGCAGTAAACCCGCTTTCTGTAGGCGAATCGTGTGCAGGACTTCGTTGTTCCAAAACACATCGGCGATCGGCTGGTCCGCTTCGGCAATGATGTCCGAAACCAAGCCGACCGTCTTGGTCGATTCGATGTCATACTTTGCGTTGACTTTGACATTGGCCTCGGTGCCGCGAGTGAACCCTGCCAAAATCGGCCTGGCGAATTCCCGATCCAAAGCCACATACGCGACAACGTCCCCGTCCGACGATGGCACGCAACCGCCGATGGCGGCAAGCAGCAGAGTCAATCCAAGCAAACAAAAAGAACGACGACAGATCGATCGCCTGGTGTTTTGGAACGGGCGATCAATGTTTGGCGTCGTGGCGATACACTGACAGGATGAATCGATGGATGTTGCCTTCATGGAAATGGCTTTGCGTGGTCGCGAATTCGCGTGCTGGGATTGGGTGTCGCCCAGTGTTATCGGCGACCACGCCGTTATTGGCGATCGCGCCGTTATTGGCGATCGCATTGGCCTTGGGAACCGCCAATCCACCCGCCTCGGCCCAATCTAACCGGCGACCCCAGTCTAACCGGGATTCCCAGTCTAACCGGGAAACCAAACTGACCCGGGAGACAGGAATCCACATCCGGTTGTTCACCGACCGATCGGCCGAAGAAGCCAAGCAATGGGTGGAAACCTTCGATCACGCGATCGTCCAATGTGCCGATGCCTGGGACATTCCGCGTCAGGACATTCAGGGTTGGAGCGTCGATGCGGCGGTGCTTTCGCGCCGTGACCAATTTGAATCGCTACCGTTTTGGGATGCCAGTGTGCCCGATTTTCGCACCGGCTATGCGTTAGGCAATCGACTATTCGTCTATTCGCAGCCGGGCGATTACTACACCGGGCATTTGTTGTTGCATGAAGCCGTCCACGCGCTCATGTTCGAATTTTTTGACACCGCGGGACCGACTTGGTTCCAAGAGGGCACGGCTGAATGGTTGGGGACTCATCGCGGCATCGGCAAAAAAGTGAAAGTGGGTGTGGTGCCGGACTCACGCAAGGATTTTGCTTACTGGGGGCGATTCAAAAAGATTGCCGAAGCAAGAGCCGAACACCGAGTGCCCAGCTTGGTCCACGTGATGAAGTATCCCGCCAACGTGATTGGTGACGTGCGCGCCTATTCATTTTCTTGGGCGGCGATTCGCTTGTTTGCCGATGACCCGGATCATCGGCAGCGCTTGCTAAAGGCGATCCGTTCGCCCGCCGGCAGTGCCGATGCGTTCAATCGCCGATGGGTTCGCGACCTTGGACCGGCGTGGCCGGAACTGTCCGCGCGATGGATGTTGTGGGTCGACGAATTGGACTACGGCTTCGATCCCTCGCGACACCACTGCAAATTGTCCCGTCAAACGCCGCGATGGAACGGCGATACGGTGACCTTTGAGGTCGACGCGGGCAAAGGCTGGCAAGCGGCGCCGGTGCGCGTCGACGCCGGAATGGTGGTTCATGTGGATGCCAGCGGGCAATGCACGATCGATCATGAACCCGGCCCATGGCGTAGCGAACCCGATGGTGTGTCGCTGCGATACGTCAATGATTTTCCCGTCGGCCGGTTGTTGGCGGCCTTGGTTCCGACGCGGCCCAATTCCGATCCCACGCTGCCGCCGCTGCGGATCGAACCCATCGGTCGCGACGGCCAATTCAAAGTGCATCAATCGAGCTGGTTGGTATTCAAGATCAATGATCAAACCGGGGAATTGGCCGACAACACGGGTTCCTATCGAGTCCAATTGTCGAAGTAGCGTTACGTGAGGCGTCCCACCGTCGAAGATGTCGCCAAACGAGCTAAGACCATCCTGGCGCCCCTCGCCCCTGAGGATCGAGGGGGAGACGGGTCGGGGGTGGCCTGGCGCACGAGTGTTAAAGATCGCAAAAAAAGTGGCGCGCATTTTTGCTGTGCTACAAGACCAATTTGCTATTGCAGCGGTCGCAAATCCTTTGGTTTCGATGCTGTGACTGAAAAACTTTTCGGCAA
>JBCCRW010000520.1:0-3084 GCA_039201055.1 Planctomycetota bacterium
CTTGGTTTCGAAATCCCATTTTGCCGCGTCGCCGGTCAACACATCGATGCCCGCCAAATGAATCCAGGCGTCAATGCGATCAAGCTTCTCGAAAGCCCGCGCGACCAATGCAGGCTGCTGTTTCGGATCGGCCAAGTCACAACAAAGCGTTTCCGCATCACCGCCGATCGTACGAATTTCGTCACGGCAGGATTCGGCCGCGGTCAGATTTTGGTGATAAACCAACAACAGCCGCGCGTCGTACTGCCGCGCAAGATGCACGGAAACCGCTCGCCCGATGCCTCCCGAGGCTCCGGTGATCACGGCGTGAAAAGGCGGCTTCATGGCCTCGATTCCCACCCGCCGTGGTGATGGGGTCGCTTGCAAAACGCGGGGCGCGGATCGCCCGCATTCACGCCACCCGTTTTGGTGGACAAGGTCCAGGCTCTGCGGTTTCCCCGAAAATGCGAGCCGTTTTCCTGGAAAAACGAGCATCGCATCGACCGACGACGCGGGACTTGTCGCCACCTACCTATCCTGACTATCGTTCGCCTAAACTTGTCGGGGTGCGAGGAAGCGTGCCTGGCGTAAAAATAGTGCAAAATCTACCTCTTCCAATAGGTTATCGATGTCCCAGCCCGATTCTGTTGTCGCCGCCTTCCCCAGCCAAGATGGCGAGCTGGCTCCGGGTGAATTGCCAGTAGATATTGATGTTCTTGAAACCGAAGAATGGCTCGCCTCGCTGGATTATGTCCTGCAAAGCAAGGGCGCCGACCGGGTTCGATTCCTGATTGAAAAACTTCGCGATCGTGCGGCTGCCGAAGGCATCCAGTCGGCCGACGACACGCGGACGCCTTACGTCAACACCATCCCGCGTAAGGACCAACCCGCTTTTCCCGGCAACCGGGAACTCGAACGCCGGATCAAATCAATCGTCCGTTGGAACGCGATGGCAATGGTCGTCCGGGCCAACAAGCGGCCCGGCGGCGTCGGCGGACACATCAGCACCTTCGCATCGTCGGCCACGCTGTACGAAATCGGCTTCAATCACTTCTTCAAGGGCCGCGGCGAGGACGGCTATGGCGGTGACAGCATCTATTTCCAAGGCCACGCGTCGCCGGGAATGTACAGCCGCGCGTTTCTGGAAGGTCGCCTAAGCGAGGAAAACCTTGACAACTTCCGTCGCGAATTGCGTCCGGTCGGTGGGCTGTCCAGTTATCCACACCCTTGGTTGATGCCGGACTTCTGGGAATACCCAACCGTTTCGATGGGCCTGGGCCCAATCATGGCGATCTACCAGGCTCGATTTAACGAATACCTTCGCGATCGTGGCATCAAAGACACCGCCAACCAACGCGTGTGGGCGTTCCTGGGCGATGGTGAGTGCGACGAACCCGAAACGCTGGGCGCGATCGGTTTGGCCGCCCGCGAAAAACTGGACAACCTGATCTTTGTGATCAACTGCAACCTGCAGCGTTTGGACGGTCCGGTTCGCGGCAACGGAAAGATCATTCAGGAACTCGAATCCATCTTCCGCGGCGCCGGCTGGAACGTCATCAAGGTGATCTGGGGCGACGATTGGGACGAATTGCTGGCCAAGGATACCACCGGTCTGTTGGCCAAACGGATGAACGAAGTCGTCGATGGCCAGTACCAAAAGTACACCGGGATGCCGGGCAGCTACATCCGCGAGCATTTCTTTGGTAAGTACCCCGAGCTGCTCAAGTTGGTCGAAAACTACAGCGACGAAAAACTGGAACAAATGCGTCGTGGCGGCCACGATCCGGAAAAAGTCTTCGCGGCATACAAGCAAGCCACGGAGATGAAAAACGGCAAACCCACGGTCGTGTTGGCCAAGACGATCAAAGGTTACGGTTTGGGTGAAGCCGGCGAAGGCCGCATGATCGCTCACAACCAAAAGAAAATGAACGACGCGGAATTGCTTGAATTCCGCACACGATTCGGGATTCCGATCAGCGACGAAGAAGTCGGCAAGGCACCGTTCTATCGTCCGCCGGAGAATAGTCCCGAAATCCAGTACATGAAGAAGCGCCGCGAGGAACTCGGTGGCTTCGTCCCCAGCCGCCCGACCGAGCATCCGAAGCTGGAATTGCCGTCGCGCGACGACGTGATGAAAGCGATCAACAAGCTTCGCAACATGGATGGCTACAGCACGACCTTCGCGGTCGTGCAAATCATGGTCGCGTTGTGCCGCAATAAACAGATCGGCAAATACATGGTGCCGATCGTGCCCGACGAATCGCGAACCTTCGGCATGGAGGGCATGTTTAAGCAGTTTGGCATCTACGCTCACGCCGGCCAGCTGTACGAACCGGTCGACCAGGGCCAAGTGATGGCCTACTACAAAGAAGCCCAGGACGGCCAAATTCTCGAAGAAGGCATCACCGAAGCCGGTTCGATGAGCAGCTTCAATGCGGCGGGAACCGCGTACAGCTGCCACGGGGTCAACATGATTCCGTTCTACATTTACTACAGCATGTTTGGGTTCCAACGGATCGGCGATCTGATTTGGGCCGCCGCCGACATGCGAGCCAAAGGGTTCCTGGTGGGCGGCACCGCCGGCCGCACAACGCTCAACGGCGAAGGGCTGCAGCACCAGGACGGACACAGCTTGGTCAATGCGATCGCCTTCCCGACCGTGCGGGCCTACGACCCTGCCTACGGCTACGAATACGCGGTCATCGTGCACGAAGGACTTCGCCGGATGTACGAAGTCGGCGAGGAGTGCATGTATTATTTGATGAGCGAAAATGAGGAATACGCTCATCCGCCGATGCCCGAAGGGTGCGAAGAGGGCATCATTCGTGGCATGTACAAGTTCCGCAGTGTCGAAGTCGATTCGCCCAAGAGACGCGTGCAACTGTTTGGCAGCGGAGCGATTTTGAACGAGGTATTGCGGGCCCAGGAAATCTTGTCCGAGAAATACCAAATCGCCAGCGATGCTTGGAGTGTCACCAGTTACACCGAATTGCGTCGCGAGGCGTCGGATATCGAACGCTGGAATCGGCTGCATCCCACCGAGGCACCACGGACAAGCTATCTGGAAGAACAACTCGACGGCGTCGAAGGTCCCTTCATCGCGTC
>JBCCRW010000521.1:0-3083 GCA_039201055.1 Planctomycetota bacterium
CGAATCCACGGGTGCCATCCACTGCGTCACCCTCGCCAGCCGCGCAATACCCGGCCCGTCGCTTGGGGCTCCGGTCACGGCTCACAGGCATCGTCCGCGCAAATGAGCCGCTGGCCGAGCTGTAAGCGAATCCATGGGTGCCACCCACTGCGTCACCCTCGCCAGCCGCGCAATACCCGGCCCGTCGCTTGAGGCTCCAGTCACGGCTCACAGGCATCGTCCGCGCAACGGAGCCGCTGGCCGAGCTGTAAGCGAATCCACGGGTACCACCCAACTTTTACACGAATGCGATGGTGAACCCGATCCACACTGTCCCCATACATGCTGGATGCTGGCGGCTGGGCGATGGGTCCAGGGAAAACGACGCGGCGAATTTGCTAAGGTTCGACCCCGTCATGGTTGCTGATCCACAAACAGCCATACGGCTGGACGTCAATGCTTTCGTACATGCCGGGCATCGTTGTGCCGCCGATCAAATCGAACCATTGATCGGTGCTGGTCAAATTCAAATCTTCCAGCGATAGACTTTGGATTTGACCGGTCAGATTATGCACCGCAAAAACGCTTTGACGCCGATCGGTACTCTGTCGCCAGAAACCAAAAAAATGGTTCTCCAAAATCAATGTGAATTGAGTGGCATCGGGTGAAAAGGCGGGTTGGTTGCGACGAATTCGCAATCGTCGAATCAACTCCGAATGCACCCGCGCCGTATCGGATTGGGGGTCGTTCAATCGTCCCATCAAATCCGCGTGATCCCAACGATGGCGATTGATGGTCCGATTGCGACCGGTTTTTCGAACGCCATCAAAATCGTTATGCGTTGCCAACAAGCTGTGAATATAAATCGCGGGAATGCCCTCGATACCCATGGCGATCGTTTGGGAACATAGAAAACGTTCGACCTGTAACGAATCGGTTCCCGAGAACGTTCCTTTGAGTGCATCAAAGAAGCTGATATTCAGTTCATAAATCCGTTCGCTGCCGTCGGGCATTTGGCGAGTCGAAATGAGGCCGCCGAAGGAGCGAATCGCATCGACGACCCGCTGTTGTTCGCTATCGTCCAGCAAGCCCTCCGCGGGCCGCATCCCGATGCCGTCGTGCGAAGCGGTGAAATTCAAGTAGGTGCAACCCACCGGTGCCGGTGGCATGCCCCGCATCCAGCGCTGCAGGTATTGTGATTGCCCGGATAGTAGAGCGTGAACGATTAACGGCGCCAGCGAAAAGTTATAAATGATGTGTGCTTCGTTGCGGTTTCCGAAATAACTCAGATTTTCGTTGTTGGGAACGTTGGTTTCGGTAATCAAACGCGTTCCCGGGGAAAGGTGGTCCAACAGGGTTCGCATCAGCCGCACAATTTCGTGCGTTTGTGGCAAATGAATGCAGCTGGTGCCGATTTGTTTCCACAAATACGCGATCGCGTCGAGCCGCAGAATCGACGCACCGTGCCGGACGTAGCGTCCGACAACTCCCACCATTTCGACCAACACATCGGGATTCGAAAAGTTTAAATCGACCTGATCGTGACTGAACGTGCACCAAACATGCGCAAGTCCCTGGGGCGTGGGGGTGGGACGCAATAACGGGTTGGTCCGCGGCCGCACCACGTCGGACAAATTGGTCTGTGGATTGACGGTCAAAAAATAGTCTTTGCCAGGTTCTTCGCCGGACAGAAATTGTTGAAACCATGCATGCTTGGACGACACGTGGTTGACGACGATATCGAACATCAGCTCGTGCGATTGCGCCAGCGCCTCGATCTCGTCCCACGATCCCAGGTCACGACGCACGTGCTCGTAATCGACAACGGCAAACCCGTCATCGGAACTGTAAGGAAAAAAGGGTAGCAAGTGGATCGTGGAAACCGCATCGCCAACCCACTGGTCGATGAACTGCTTGAAGGTCTTCAGTGGCGGCTGGCCTTCCGAACAAATCGAATCCGCGTAGGTCAGCAGGAGGATGTCACTTTCGCGATATCGGGTGGGTGCCGGGCGTTCGGCGGGAAGGTTCCATGCTGCGGACGATTCGCCGCTGGCATCGGGATCAAATGCCAGGATCAATCGTCGGGCCAGTTCGGTGTGGTCGGCGTTTTCATAGATCGCCGACAGGTGCTTGGCGATGCGATCAACCAGCGTCGGCGGTGGTTGCGGGTTGGGGGATGAAGATTGGGGTGCGGCATCCATAAAACGTGCTTGAGTCGATCCAAAGAAGAAGTAGCCGCCTGCTATGTCGCGAAGTTTATCGTTTTTTTCGCAGCGAGCGACGGAAACGCTCGAAAGCGTCTCGATAGCCGGGTGGGGCCGGGCGTCGATTGCCCGAATCCTTCAGTCCGCCCAGTGGATCGGCAGCATCCCGATTACGTCTCATTTGCCCACCGGGCTTTCGCAAACCCAGTGATTTCAATGCGTCTTCAAAGTCGGTATCGGCCTGACCTTGAGCCGACTTTTGTTTCGCCATTTCGCGCGCCTTCTGCCAACGATTTTGAAATTGTCGCAAATCCTCTTGGTCCCACTTCAGTCGCTCAAGCAATTCGGGATCGACCCGATCGGGATTTTCTTTCAGATAATCCAGGACCATGTCGGTGGCCTCGCGGGCGTATTCCAAATCCGCCTCTTCGGGCTTCGTGGCCGGATCGTTACTGCTATTTGCACCTGAGGGATTTTGCGGATTGGATTTGGACCCCGGGCCGGTTGGCGGTGCGTCGCCGCGGCCGGGTTGGGGTTCGGCGTCAGGTTGCGACGGGTCACCGGCACGCGATTCACCACCGGGCTGGGATTCGCCACCGGGCTGGGATTCACCACCGGGCTGGGATTCGCCACCGGGCTGGGATTGACCACCGGGCTGGGATTGACCATTGGGTTGTGGTTGACCATAGGGTTGTGATTCACTGCCTGCTTGTGGTTGCCCGTTTGGCTTGGATTCACCACCGGGCTGCGATTCACCATTTGCCTGTGCTTGCCCATCAGACTTGGCTTCACCACGAGTTTGCGGTTCGCCACCGGCTTGGGATTCACCGGCAGGTTGTGATTGCCCGTCGGGCTGGGATTCACCACCGGGCTGGGATTCACCACCGGGCTGGGATTCAC
>JBCCRW010000522.1:0-3068 GCA_039201055.1 Planctomycetota bacterium
CTATTGCAGCGGTCGCAAATCCTTTGGTTTCGATGCTGTGACTGAAAAACTTTTCGGCAAAATACCCAAATACGAGCGGACATTTTTAAACAGTCGATCTTTGCCTAGCTTGCCTAATTCCGACTCAGTGCGCCAGGCCAGCATCGGTGTCTGTGCCCCGGAAGACTATTCAACGACATTGTTCGATTCAACGACACTGCTGGGGGCAAATTGATAGAGGGCAAACGATTCGTTCTGCCTGACGCATCGGTAGTGCTTGCGAAACAAATCTCGCCATCGATCGTCGAAAAGGAATGGGTCTTCGGGGAACCAGGGCGAATAAAAGCTTTTCAATTCAAACGGTTTTGTATCGTTGGGCAAAATCCAGTATTCAATCTGGCCACTCGATAGCAGCCGGTAATTTTGCGGCGTCAGTGAAATACCGGACAACTTCGTGTCCATGGCGGCCGCAACGCCGATGCGGTCGGTGTTTCCACGCCCCGCCAACACCGGCCGCAGGTAGGTCAGCACATAGGATCCCGATCCGCCATAGCCCATTTGTACGCTCGCCTCGGGTGGAACATCTTGTGTATAGAGTTGCCAAAGCCTGGCAAGCGCCGGACGTTGACGGGCATCGAAGCGTTCGATGTTTCGTCGCACCGCGTTTTGTCGTCGCTGACAAGGTTCAAAAACACCGCGCACGGCAACAATCAAAATCAGGGCGAAAACAAGATGCTTGTGGGGATCACGCGGACAAATCGAAATGGCGGCGTAGGCCATCGCTGGAAGGAGCATGATGAAGTGGTGCGGCCCGGCACCCGCTTTGGATGCCAACATCGCCACCAATGGAATTGCAATTCCCAGCCCCAGAAAAAACCACCCATCAAAACGCACGTCATACATCGGCTTGTCGGCCGGTTGGGGTCGATCACGCACCCAGTACCAAAGGCGTGCCAGCACGACACCAATCAACACCCAGCTGGGAAGACGGAGCCAATCGCAATTGAGCCACCAGATCTCGGCCAGCTTGGCATGACCGGCGGCCAAACGCAGACGATCGATATAGTTGGACGCGGAAAACCGATCCGCAAAGCAAAAGGGTAGCATCGCCACCAGCAAACCCATCGCGATGCTAAAGGCCAAATGCGCGACGCGTCGCTGGGCGATCATGGACATCGCGACCGGCAAAAATGCCAGAACAGCGTGAATCTTTAGGTTGAACACCCAGCCACCGAGCACGCCGAACAAGATGGTGTGGGCACGGGTATTCGCTTTTCCGGGCAGGAGTAGCAAGCTCAATGCCGAAGCACCCAACAAATGCGGATCCGGGTGGTTCCAATAAACGAATTGGTCGAAGAATCCCGCCATCCCAATCACCAAGCCGGTCGCGATCCACCCACGCAGCCCGCCCAGAAGCCGCATCATACTGGTGGCGACGGCGACCAGAGCAAGCGTATAGGCGACCACCCCGGCCAGCTTGGAATAAAAGATCGCCGAGAGGTCATCCGGACGCATTTTCAAGAACAATGCATTCCACAGATAGGCGCCCGGCCCGTGCAGCGAACTGTATCGATCGGCCGCGTCCACGGGGTGGAAGCATGGCTTGCCCTGCAATACCCGAAATCCCGCCATGGCAACTTCGGGGGGAAAAATGATCCAGCAAGCCGACAAATCGACTCAGATAAACCACCGCGGTTGAGGAAACCAAAACGATGGGTTGCGATGCCACGACCAGCAACATCAGCAGCATGAAAATGTGCCAGATCCGCGACCGCATCGCAGCGGCGGTCCATAACGTAAATGCCCGGACCCCGTCCGCGACGCGGTCATGGGTGATGCCGCGAGTGCCACTACGTCGATGTAACATGTGGCTGAGCAGTTGTGACGAGCCGTTTTTGCGCCGGCTTGCCGGGCTTGGATCGGGCGGCCGTTTCGGCATTTCCATTAGCCGAGTTCAACTTGCGGCCGAATTGTTCGGCTTCAATTCAGATTGGGCGCCCCTTCGTTTCGTCATAGATGCGTGCGATATATTCCCCAATCATTCCCAAGCATATCAATTGCACACCGCCGATCAGATGAATCGAAATGACCACGGTGGCGAAACCCGGCAATGGCGCAATCCCCCAGCGAATGAGGTAGGGGCGAAAGACGAATTGCAAGATTGCAAATCCGATCCCCAGCAGGGACATCATCGAAATGAACGGCCCCAGATGGATGACCAAGCGTAGCGGAACGGTCGAAAGCGAAACAATGCCATCGAATGCCAAACGCATCGACTTGACCATCGTGTATTTGGGGCGACCGGCCACTCGCGCGTCGCGGTGGTAGGCGACCGATGCTTGCCGAAAGCCAACCCAACAACGTAAGCCGCGAAGGTACCGAGTGCGTTCGGGAAGCTGATTGATAACATCGATGACTTTGTGGTCCAGCAAGCAAAAATCGCCAGCGTCGGTGGGGACGTCAAAGTCCGTCATTCGGGCCAACAAACGATAGTAATTGGATGCGAGCCAGCGTTTGATAAGTTTGTCTTGGCGGCTGGTACGAACCGCATGCACCACTTCGAAGCCGGTTTGCCAAATCGCGATCAATTCACCAACGACTTCCGGCGGATCTTGTAAGTCGGCGTCCAAAATGATCGCGGCGTCGCCGGTGGCATGAGCAAGTCCCGCGGAAACCGCAGCCTGGTGGCCAAAGTTCCGTGACAATTTGATCACGTTAAAACGATCATCGTGCTGGCAGCGCCGGCACCAGTGGGCATACGTTTCATCCTCGGACCCGTCGTCGACGCCAATGACTTCCAATTCGAATTCAATCGACTCGGCAAGCCAGGGCTTTCTACGTGGCCTGAAACCATGATATAAGCGGGTATTTGGTGCAAGGAAGCCCGAATGTCTGCCTCTGACCAGCTTGAGCGTTTTACCGAGTCGGCACCTTTCGCGGTGCTCACACGTGCGGTCGTTCACGAGCTCTTAGACCCCGATCAACTCGACGCTTTGTTCGAACTCAATTCGGTCGAGCAATACGAACGGATGATTCCGTTTTACGCTGTCGTCTACGCGATGGCTGAACTGGCCTTGGGAACGATTTCA
>JBCCRW010000523.1:0-2969 GCA_039201055.1 Planctomycetota bacterium
CGATCACACCCGCTTCAAAGATTTCCAGGTCGGCCGAAAAGGCGCCCTGATCGGGGATCCTCTTGAAGAAGGTCTTCGAGACACGGATTCGTTCGGCCTGACGTGGCTGGGCCAATTGGACCGCCCGCATGGCAGTGAGTCGTCCGTATCCGTACAGCTCGCTGTGGCCGTCGGCGCCATAGTTTCCGCTGGCCGTGTCAATTTGGTCGCAGCAGTCGCGCATGATGTCGCGGACTTCGGTCCAAGTCAGGTTGGCATTGACCGCCAGCACCAAAGCGGCGACGCCCGCCGCACCCGGACAAGCACTGGACGTTCCACCAAACGCGTTGGTGTAGTCACCGGCAAGATCACCGCTGACGGTATCGCCGGCGTTGTAACCAGCACCGGCCTGGCGGTCGGTTGTCCAAATGCCGGTCGTCAGAGGATCGGGATGCCCAAAGGGCGGAAAGCCAAAATCGTTACTGGGAAAACAACACCACAACGAATCCCCGATGTCGCTGTAAACACTGCGTGTGCCGCGATCATTGCATGCGGCGACGGCCATCACTCGGTCGTGGCTCGCGTAGCCGTCGTTTTCGACCGATTCGTTGCCATTTCCGGCGGCGAAAAAAATCACGCATCCCAGCCCATTGCGACCCTGGGTGACGGCGTAATGGATCGCGTCTCGAGTACTGTCGGGCAGCGGGATCAATTGCGAATGCAGCGGATCATTGGGGTCGTACCAGCGGCCATCGGGTGGTCCCCAACTGCATGACAGCACGGCGGCACCGTTGTCAGCGGCCCACTTGAAGGCCCGGGCTTCGGCCATCGATCCCAGGTTGGCGGCCAATCGAATCGGCATCAATTTCGCGTCCGGCGCGACGCCCGCGGCACCATCGACACCCGCCGCACAGGCGACGCCGGCGCACGCGGTACCGTGGTCATCGGCAAAAAAATGATCGCGTGGCCGGGGGTCGTTCGTCCGGCTCATCGCATCGTAGGGCGCCACAATTTTCCCGGGACCGGACAATTCGGGATGCTCGATATCGAACCCATCATCGATCACGGCAATCGTTACACCGGCGCCCCGAGTCAACGCGTGTGCGGCATCGATGTGGGCATGTTGGTTGATGGTCATTCCGCCAATCGTGGTGGATGCCAAATGCCACTGTTGGGGAAAAAAGACCTTTCGATCCTTGGGGCGAATCAGTTCGGGGTGACAAACTTCCACGTCGGGATTGTCAAGCAATTCAAGCGCGATGTCGAAGACGCGTTGGCCGACACCTTCGGTGGCGGCGACGAAATAGGCGTTGACCGCAAACTCCATTTTTTCCTTGATGGACAAGCCCGCCGCACGGATCAACGCCTCGCAGCTTTCGCCGTCCAGTTGGTCGACGAAACGCACATATAAATTTTCGGTATACAAAACCGGAGACCGACTTTCCGCGTCCACCAACACGCCACCGGCAAACAGCACGTCGGGTGCGGCACGCAGCGCGGTTTTTCGCGCGCGTGTTGTGGCGACCTTTTCGCCTTGAGGCAGTCGATAGATTTCGACGCCCGCTTCGGGAAATTGGTACAGCAAATCGCAATCGGCGACATGCGATTCGATGGGTGCCGCGACATTGGTGCGCGAACGCAAAGACTTTTGGGATCGAGTTCGCACGGCGATCAGCCGTTTTTCCTCGACCAATTCAATCCGCGTCCCGTCCGCGCCGCCGTATTGCACACTTGGCATCGTCGTCCTCCCGTGTCGTGGATTCACAAAGCGATTCGCATCCAAGCCGGGCGGCCTTGCAAAGGCGTCCCGACGGTGTGCCTTTGTTGGTGCGTCCCGCCAGGGAATGTAACGCTATCGGGAGCTTGCCAGCGACAATTTTTTTCGCGGCAACCAGCGCCCGACGGGCTGACGAGTCGCGTGTTTCATCACCGGTTGGCTGACGCTTCTCGGTGAAAGGGATTTGCCGCTGTTGGAGCTGCGATTTCCCATAAGGCTGATCGCAATCGCGAAATCCATGCCGAAGGCACGAAAGACGGTAGCCGGACGCCACCCCCGGTTCGGGATGCCTGTACCGGACGAGATGAGTGGATTGGCGATCGTCCGTGGGTAACGCAGGCTCTCGCTTCCCGCTGAAACGGGAATTCTAATCGTCGCCGAACATTGCTCGACCTTCCGCATTGATACGTGGACGCACAAAGCCGTTCTTGGTCGCCGCTCAAAGCATCCGGCTCCGCCGAGTTTGAAGGCTGTTTGCACAGGGTGCTCACTGCAATCGCTAACATACGATGCCGGTCAGCGGATACGCTGGCGAAGACGCTCAGGCACGCCTTCGTTTTTTTATCGGATCGCTGATGGCTATCGGAATCGACCCCAAAGTGGACTTTGCGTTCAAGAAGCTGCTGGCGAGTCGCGATCATCCCGAGATCACGATTCACTTTTTGAATGCGGTTCTCAGCGGCGACCCCGTCGTCAAAAGTGTCGAAGTGCTCAATCCATTCACCGAAGCAGCGAAGTTGTTGGAAATGATTTCACAAACCCCGGATATCCGCGCCATTTATCAAGCCCGTCTGAAACTTCAACGAGACGAACTATCCCGCCTCGAAGCGGCGGAAGCCCGCGGTGAAGCCCGCGGCATTTTGCGGGGAAAGATCCAAATGCTGCAAAGCATGCTCGGGGAGCCGGAGTCGACCATCGAGGAACTCGCGAAACTCGGCACGGAAGATTTGAGTCGATGCTCGGATCGCTGCAGACGCGGCTACACTCGCGGGAGTAGGAAGGATAGTGGTATAAAAGGTGGGTGGTACCAAATGGCCCTTCGCGACTGACGATCGCTACGTTGCGTGACGATCACTTGGGGCCGCTGGTACCCAGTGAGCGGCGAGGCGCTAGCCCGGATATTGCATCAGCTTGTTGTTGATCTGGCGGTGGCGAGCTGCTACGGCGTTGGGCCGAGCTGAAGGCGAATCTCCCGCGCAGGCATGCCTGACCG
>JBCCRW010000524.1:0-2943 GCA_039201055.1 Planctomycetota bacterium
CAGGCACCGCTGAAGGGCGAAAAAGGTTCACTGCATGAAGGCGGCGTGCGAGTCCCGTTGATTGTGAAGTTTCCAACGCTAATCAAGACTGCCGCGGTTTGTGACGAACCGACGATCAGCCATGATTTTTATCCCACGTTTGTGGATTTGGCCGAAGGCAAGTTACCGGCAAACCAAACCATCGACGGACGCAGCTTGCTGTCACTACTGGTTGAACCTGAGGCGACGCTGGATCGCGATGCGTTGTATTGGCACTACCCACATTATCACCACGATCGTCCGGCCAGCAGCATCCGGGCTCGCGATTGGAAGTTGATTGAGTACCTGGACGGCACCGGCGATTTGGAACTGTATCACTTGGCCGATGATTTGGGAGAAACGCAAAATTTGGCCCAGCGGAATCCCGGTCGTGCAAAGTCACTCAAGAACCAACTTGGCAAGTGGCGAGAATCCGTTTCGGCTCGAATGCCGATTCCCAATCCCGCTTATGACCCCCAGCGGGCGTCGCAGTGGTGGAGCGTTCGCAGCGGCAAGCCGGTGCCCAGCGACGATCGCAAACGCTTTCCCGCGACCGAACGGGACGGCTGATCGGAACGGCTGAACAAAGCACTTGTGAATTGTTCCAATTGAAAATTGAGGTAGCCGTTGTTCGCCAGAACACGGAAGCACCCACCCGGGATTTCCGGCTTCTGGCAAAGTCCAGCTACCCGCGGTACCCCCAAACCGAATTGGAACAAAGCGTTTGTCCCACAAGCCAGCGGTCGTTCCACGATCCTAATGTTGCCGGAGCTTTCGTTGCTGCAGTCTGCTTGGCCCCACATGATTCTCTTTCTGGATTCCCTTCGCATGCGTTTTTGTTCCACACGACTCGTGTTGGCTGCATTGTGGATGTCGGTGATCGCGGTGCCCGGATGGGTGGCTGCCCAGTCCCCGGCCGTGGCCACGCAATCACCGGCCGCGCAGTCACCGAGGCTGCCAACGATTTCCGAATCCGTCACCGGGCTGCAATGCCACGGCGGTTTCTTCGACGTTTACTGGGATGATTCGCAGGGAAAGCTGTTGCTGGAAGTGGACCGTTGGGGCGACGATTTTTTGGTGCTCGATTCGCTCGCCACCGGATTGGGCAGCAACCCGGTGGGTCTGGATCGTGGCCAATTGGGACGCGAGCGTTTGTGTCGTTGGAAACGCGTCGGCCGGCGTGTCTTCTTGGAACAACAAAACACTCGCTTTCGCGCCATTGACGCCCCCGCTGTGGAACGACGGGCGGTGCGGGATTCGTTCGCTCCATCGATCATTTGGGGCGGCGACGTCGTCGCGATCGACGGTACCGGCGACGCCGTGTTGGTCGACATCACCGATTGGGTCGAATCGGATCGGCACGAAGTTTCGCAAACGCTCAAGAACGCTGATCAGGGCAGTTATTCAGTGGATGCCCGGCGAAGCAGTGTTCGCCCGGCTGCGATCAAATCGTTTCCCGACAACGTCGAATTGGAAGCTTGGCTGACGTTTGTTTCCGGCGAAGCGGGACCGCAGGTCCGGTCGGTTGCCGCCAACGGCAAGGCGTTTACGATTCGTCAACGCATTAGCCTGATTCGGCTGCCGGATGACGATTTTATTCCCCGCGAATTTCATCCCCGCGTGGGTTCGTTCTCCATCGGGTTCGCCGATTACGCGGCACCGCTGGACCAGTCGATGCATCGGAGTCTGATGACACGTCATCGCTTCAGTGCATCCGAGCCGATCATTTATTACGTGGATCCGGCCGCGCCGGAGCCGGTTCGATCGGCACTGGTCGACGGCGCGTCGTGGTGGCGCGAAGCGTTTGCCAAGGCGGGATTCCCAAACGGATATGAGGTCCGCGTGGCGCCGGTCGACATGGATCCGCTGGACGTGCGATACAACTATATCCAGTGGGTTCATCGCCAAACCCGCGGCTGGTCGTATGGGGCCAGTGTGGTCGATCCACGGACCGGCGAAATTCTTAAGGGTCACGTTTCCCTGGGTTCCTTACGCGTCCGTCAGGATCGCTTGTTAATCGATAACCTGGCCGCCGATGCGGTGGCATCTAAGACACTGACCGGTGTTGGCGACGGTCACAAAAGAAACGCTTGCGGGGTTACCGGTTGTGCGTGCGGGATGGCGGCGGCCGATCACGGCATCGACGCCATGATTCCAGGCGGGATGGATCGATCGACCCAGGTCGCCCTGGCCCGCATCCGTCAGCTTGCCGCTCACGAAGTCGGTCACACCCTGGGTCTGGCCCACAACTTTGCCGCCAGCACCTACGGCAACCGCGCGTCGGTGATGGATTATCCGGCGCCCCGCATCCAGATTGACAAACAAGGCCAGTTGGATTTTTCCGATGCATACGGGATCGGCGTCGGCGAGTGGGATCATTTTTGCATTCGCGCGATGTATGCGCCCCTTGGCGAAGATGCCGATGCGACGATGAATCAATGGGTCCGCGATGCGATGGGTAAGGGCTGGATCTATTCGAGTGATTCGGATGCTCGGCCCGCTTCGGCATCCGATCCACGTGGCAATTTGTGGGACGACGGCACCGACGCGGTCGATGGTTTGCGTCACGCCATGCGGGTACGCCAAATCGGCTTGGCCGGATTCGATTTTTCGGTCCTGTTGCCGGGTGAAACGGCGGGCGATTTACGCCGCTACTTTGCACCTTTGTATTTCCATCATCGCTACCAGGTCGACGCGGCGGTCAAGGTTATCGGCGGCGTTCAATACGCGTATGGCTTGGGAGGGGACGACGATTCGGAAATTCACGACGTGCCCGTGGATCAACAGCGTCAGGCCATGCGTGCCTTGCTGGAAACGCTCGACCCGGCCGCGTTGATCGTGGATCCGGCGGTCTTGAAGAAGCTGGTTCCCGCGGGATCTGCGGCGGCGGCATGGTCGGTGGAACTTCCCGGTGGTCGTACCGAC
>JBCCRW010000525.1:0-2939 GCA_039201055.1 Planctomycetota bacterium
CGCGCGGTCTTGTGCATTCGTGGTACCCGTGGATTCGCTTACAGCTCGGCCAGCGGCTCACCACCGCGCAGGTGAGCCGAGATTCCGGCGACAGCCGGGAGCCGGGCCCTTGCACTGACACGTGTTCCGCCGAAGGGAACGCAACCCGACCCGACGCGTGGCTGTCGCCACACCTTCGGCTCACCACCGCGCAGGCGAGCCGAGATTCCGGCGACAGCCGGGAGCCGGGCCCTTGCACTGAAACGTGTTCCGCGGAAGGAAACGCAACCCGACCCGACGCGTGGCTGTCGCCACACCTTCGGCTCACGCGTGCGATGGGTCAGGCGAAACCACCGCCCTTGCCACGGACCAGGCAAACGCGCACAAACCTCTCGTTCTCACCAAACCGCCGTCGCCGCAACGCTCAAAAGTTGTGAACAATCTTGCTGTCCAAAGCCACTCGCTCACCCTCGTCATAGGGATGAAAAGCACGGCCAATTTCGGCAGCCAAGATGGACAGATACAACTTGCGGAAACGCTTTTCGGTTGTTTCGCTGGTACTTTGTCCCGCCATCCGCGGGTACTCAAAGGAGTCAATGGTCTTGGTGAAAGGGACGCCGCCGGTTGCCACGTCAATCACTTGAACGTGGACGTCAGCGGTGCCACGGTACAAGGTCGCGCCGTCACGTAGAGACAAGTCCTTGATATCGACCAACAGCACTCGCGTTGCACCGACGTCGCGGCCGAGCCCTTGGAAGTCGTTGGCGTCCCAGCCGTTGCGGTCCCACCAATCATGAATCTTGTCGGCGCGGACGGCCTGGAAGTCATCCACTTTGCTGGTTAATTCCTGTTGCAATCGAATCGCCATATCGCCGGCGATTTGGTCGTCGTGGTGGCGGTTGGACGGCGTGCGGACAACGACCGCAACCAACTGGTCCTCAAGGCCTTCGTATTCGGCGGGCACCAAATCCATGCCGGCCGCGTGCATCAGGTTGGACGCCAGTCCCAAGCATCCCGATTGCAACACGCAGATGCCGCCAACCGTCGTCGCGGCGATCAAACCAGCGGATACCGTGAAACGGAAACGCCGGCGGTTCGACCTGTCGGCGGGGGCATTGAAGTGGGCGTGCGATGTCATCGTGGCGGCGTGCGAAAAGGTCCAAAGGCCGGGATTTCACGTGTCCGTACCACGCCGGCGTTCATGATCGCCAGATGGATTGACCGAACTTGTCGGCCCGCTGGGCGAAGCTTGGTTTGTCGGCGGAAAGGAATCGCGATTTCGAAACGATTCGATTCCCGCGCCGCACGCTCCCTTTCCAACACGCCCCATCGAACGAAGGAATGCCATCATGGACGGTCAAAACCAATCGCAAGAGACCCACATCAAAGCTGCCGCCAAGGACAAGTTTTACGTGCAGTGTGGACCCATCGAAGTCATCTTGCTGGCGGATTCCCACGAATCGGCGGCGCTCGCGGCCCTGGACCGCATGCTGCAATCCCACTTGTGGATCTATGACGACGAAGGCCTCAGTGATCCGCAGCGTCGTGACCACTTGATGATCGAGGCACTGTTGCATTTGGCGTCAACGGTACGGGTCACCAAGCGAGGTTTTCACCGGGGCGATGCGCGGTTTCTGGGCACCCCCGAGGTGGTCGATCGCTGGCACAAGTTGGTCGTCGGGATGAGTCGATTGTTTCGTTCGGCCGGTTTGATGCCGCGACCGATGAGCGATGTTGTGGGGGCGAGCAAGACGGGCAGCGGTCATCCCCAACGACCGCGATAGCAAACCCAACGACGGCGTTAGCAAACTCACCGACGGCACCAGCAAAAACCAGCGGCCGCATCGGCAAACGCCGCTGGCGAAGCAGTTTCACGACTTTGGCAGACAACATTTTGCACCGGAAATAGTTGTCTTTATGGCATCGGGAAACCTGGATTCACGTTGTGACCCCGTCGCGGCAGTTCCTACACTCTCGGCGTGTTCGGCAAGCAGCGTGATCGAAAAGTACGGCCGTTCTCAAGTGAACGGCCCCGCGATCGACTTTCGGATGGTCCTAACAACCCGAGGTCGTTTTTCGCTGCGCGCTCCGGCCGCATCCTGCTGCTGGCGATTCCCGGGGTGTTGATTGCCGGTTTGTTTTTGTCGCTGGGCATCGCCGGTGCAAACAAAATCGAAGAGGGCGATTTTGAAATTCGCGGCGACGAAGTGTTTCGCTGGCGAATCCAGCACGTCGATGCCACCTGGATTCGCGGCAACGCCAGCTTGCGAGTTGGCGGTCGGATTTGGCGTGGACGCGAATTCGTGGTGCTGACCGATGGCGACACCGGTCACGTTCGACACCGCATCGCTTCGCCTGCCAAGGCCGGGGACAAACAGCGGGCTTGGAAATTGTTCACCTTGGACGAGCCCATTTTGCGAGTTCGGCACTATCGTGGCAGCCCACGTGAAATTCCCGCTTGGTCGCGACCCTTAATCGCATCGGCGGCTGGGCCGGTGAGCGATTCGCCGGCCGCAAGTGGCGCGGTACAAACGGCGGGATTTGTCGAGCCGTTTGCCATTCGCCATGGCGGCGTGGCGGCAACGGCGTTTCAAAATGACGCGGCCCAGACTGGCGGCGATGCCGGCGACGCGGCGGGTGATCTGATCTTTATCGACCCGCCACCCCCGTCGGCGTATTCCGAACCCCCGTCGGCGTATTCGGGCTCCGGTGCAGCACCTGGAACGGGCAGCTTCGACGCGTTTGGCAACCCGCTTGATGCCGGCGCCCTGCTCGATGGCGCCGCGGTACCTGGTCTATCCAATCCACCCGGCTTTTCAAATCCGCCGGGTCTGTCCACCGCAGCGGGCGACCCGGCCATCATGGGTGACGAAGGTGGTTTTCGATTACTCGTCGGCGGCGGCAGCAAGGCGATTCAGTGGCGGGGCCGTAGCTTGGGCGGCGAACCCAAGTTGACCACG
>JBCCRW010000526.1:0-2897 GCA_039201055.1 Planctomycetota bacterium
CAGTGTCGACGAATCCAACAACGCAATCAACAAATGGGCCGACCGAACTTGGCCCGCCGATTGTTGCACCGAAGCGACCAACCAGGCGTCCCGAACCAGATCGACGATGTTTGGTGCCAATGCCGGCGGCCGACCGTTGCCGCTTTTGAATCGGTCGATAGCCTGATTCAATCGCCCGCTGACTTGCCCCGGATCCACCCCCAGCGAACGCAACGCAATGCTCATGTCGCCGCGGTAGACGTCCAGCAGTGCCACCAGCCAATGTTCGATTTCGACGTTGTAGTGCGTCCGTGACAAGCACAGTTTGGCGGCGGCCTCGAGTGCTTCGCGGCAGGTCGAATTCAGCTTTCCGACCAGGTTTTCGAGGCTGAGCTGTGACATCGTTTACGGGTGAAAAGGCAAAGGGCGTGGCAGTCGCCGCAACGGCAACTACCGGGAACACGACATCGGGTCGGCACCGTGACGACAACCAGTCGGGCACAATGGTACCCCAAGATGGGCCCGTCGGCGGCACCCGAGACGCCGACGGTCAACGATTCGCCCTCTCGCCCCGCGGGCCCCGGGAAACGTCCACCGTGCCCTCCAGCGCGTCCAACACGCCCGGCAGATCCCCGTACTTGGCTGCCCCCGGCATAAATTGGGCGTCCCAGATCGATTCCACCTCGGAAAAACGAAAACCGTCGTCTCCCAGATGCAACGACGTCACCGCCCCATCGGAAAGCAACGCCGCCACCGACGCGATCGGAACGGCGTCCGATTCCGCCCGAATTTCAATCGTCGCCCCCGGGTGCCGCCGACCCACAAAATCGATCAACGTCAGCACATCGTGCACTCGGCGGGCAAACCGTGGCGGGTTGTAGCCATAGGTGAATCCGCAGTACTCGCGCGGGTCGTTGACCCGCCGCTGGATCCCGATCTGCATCCCGACGGGCAGGTTTTCACCCGAGCCAAATAAATCAATGCCGTAAACCATCCCCTGGTTTTCCAAACCTTCGGTCACCCTTTCGATTGCCCGGCCGTCGTCACCCAGCAAATTTGATTTTTCCAAGCCGGACAACAAAATCGAAACCCTTCCGGCCGAGCGCTGGCCATTGCCAAACTGCAACAACGGGATCACCTCCTGCCGGCCGCCGACCTGGCGAATCAAGCGACCTCGCCGCGCGGACACCGCGCCGCCCGCCAAGTCGTCAACAACTTGCATTTGCACCGGAGCCACCGCGGTGAGATCGCGACCGATCAAGATGCGCCAGGCGTCGCGAATCAGCTGCCGGTATTTTGAAACATTTTCGTTTCGCAGATCCGCCAACGCCGCCTCGCTGCGCGCGGCGAACTCCGCCGTCACCGCCCGCTCCAAATCGTCGCCACCCGGGGGTCGCGGGTGCTCGTCATTCCAAACCGCCAACTCCGCCGGCGTCCACAGGGCGACGCGATCCTCCATGATGGGCTCCGGCAAATCCAGCTTCAAATGCCGGTTCATAAAGCGATACATCAAGCATCGCGTCACATGGTTGTAATTGTGCGGAAAACGTGGATACGCCTTGCAAAGAACGTTTTCTTTGTTTCCATACAATTCGTAAAGTTTTTGCAATTCCGGATATCCATCGTCCATCATATCGCGGGTCCAATCGTTCACCGACGTCATCCCCAGGGGCTTGGGGGCGAACACCGCCGTCAATTCGACATTGCCGGTGCCGATTCGAAGCAGACTCGCATTTTCACAGTAACAACCACCCTGCATGGACGTGCTGACCATGCCATTGGGAAACGCGGCGACGGGGCGGTCATCGATCGCACATAAAATCAAGGTTTGGGTCCCACCGCCGCTGTTGCCGGTGACGGCGATACGCGAAGTGTCGACATCGTCTTGCATCGCGAGAAAATCCAAGGCGTGAATCGAATTCCAAACCTGTAAACCGAAAATGGTTTGCAGCCTTGATTCCGCCTGCGGGCTGTAGAAACCCCAGCTCTTGTCGTCCTGCATGTGCGGCCGAGCCTGGGCCTGACGATGCGCCAACGTGTATGAAAGCTGCGTGTTGTCGCCATACCCAATCATGTCGTACAAAAACACCACACAACCCATTCGGGCAAGCTGTGCACAACGCGCCAGCCGCGGGAAACGAGCGTTTTCCTCGAAGCGTTCGAAGCCCTCGACGATTTGCTGACGAGCGCTTTCGATGCCGACATCCGACGTCCGCCCGCCATGACCGTGGGGACACAGCACGGCGGGATAGGGTGCTTTGAACTTTGATTCAAGCAACGGTCGAAACAACATGCCGGTCAAATGCAGGCCCGGTAGTGTTTCAAAATTGATTTTTTCAACCCGATATCCATTCCGCTCAACCGCACCCTGGCTGTGAGCGACGATCTTTGTTTTTTGCGGCATCGGGAACAGGCCAGCCGATACCAAGATACGGCCTTGCAAGTCCGCGCGGCGTTGTTCCCAGGATTCGATCGTCTCGGGTGGCTGGAAGGGGAAATGCTGGTTCAAATCCTTCAGCGGTCCCCAGCGGGTATCCTTGAACGCGTCCATTTCGGTCGCCGCTTCGTCGGGCGATTGTGCCGAAACGAGCACGGACATCGTGCCGCACAACAGAATTGCCAGCAGTGGCGATCCCATTTTGCGACGTCGGAATGATGGAGGCATCGGTGATCTCATCAGCGGGGTGTCAATACGTTAGGCTGCGTGAACTCGTTATATCGAATCTCCGGGGACGGAACCGACGTAGCCGCGTGGATAAGACAATTGAAACTCTACCGTTGCCAACACCCGCGATCGCTTGCCCATGACCTCCGTTAATCCCTTCGAGCCGCCAACGAGCCAGTCGACCAACCCGGACCCCATGGGGCACAAGTTCTCATTGGCAAGCGTGGTGCGAAGCACCATGGTCATCTGCGGC
>JBCCRW010000527.1:0-2886 GCA_039201055.1 Planctomycetota bacterium
CAGGTCGGTCAAATACACGCCGAACAAATCGATGCACTTCCAGCCGTTGTAAGCGGCCAACAGGATCACGCTTTGCAGCCACACCGACGGGTTCTTGCACACTTGGGCCATCATCCGCCGGTCCCATTGTTTGACCGGGGTGGTGGCTGGTGACGATCGGTCCGGTGGTGATCGGTCCGGTGACGCGGCGTCCGGTGGCGATGGACGCGGTAATCCGATCGCGATCGCGACCGCGGCTGCGATCACGGTCAGGATCGCAAACGTCACCAAGATGTTCACGCTTGGCTGTTGCGTAGCGTTCACCTGCGAAGCGTTCACTTGCGAGCCATCCGTCGCCGGCGTGCCAAGCCACGAGCTGGTCGCGATCATGCCCAGCGTGGCGGCGACCGCTCCGCGTCCAGCTTCGACAATACCAAACGCAAACGCTCGGCTTTGACGGCTGCCCAAATCGTGGGTCGCCCGCACCAACGCCGACCAGAACAACAAGATCGTGGTTCCGCCAAAACAGGCATAGGCCAAACTCAATCGCAGTGGCGTCGGCCGGCCCCACATCAACGTGCCCGTCAGCGCCGTCGCCAGCAACGCGGTGACCATCAGCCGCTTGGCATCAAAGCGATCGGCCAGCGGGCCGCCAAACGCGTAGGAAATTGCGGCCACGATGCCATAGGTCGACATCGCGGCGCCCAATTCCAAATTGCTGATCTGCCACTGTTGCAACATCAGCGGCCGAAACAGGCGGGGAAGAATGAACGGCAGCAGGAAGATCGTTTCGCCCGCAAACACGATCGCCGCAAAGGCCAATCCGCGTCGCCACGACGATTGGATTCCCGCCCCGTCGCTCACTTGTTGCCCGGCAACGAAATGCCCGCGTCGGCCAACATGATTTTCAAATCCTCCCAACAAGCACGTTTGGCATTGGGCGTTCGCAACAAATACGCCGGGTGATAGGTCACCAGCACCTTACTGGATTTGTACCGATGCAGCGTGCCCCGCATGCGGCCGACCGGTTGCTTTGTTTCCAGCAGCGTTTGCCCGGCGATCAATCCCAAACAAACGATGTACTCCGGTTGCAGAAATTCCAATTGTTCTTCGAAGTAGGGCCGGCAATGAGCGATCTCTTCCGGCGTCGGGTTGCGATTGCCCGGCGGTCGACATTTCACCGTATTGAGAATGTAAACGTCCTCGCGTTTCTGTCCGCAGGCGACAATGATCTTGTCCAGTAACTTTCCGGCGGCGCCCACAAAGGGGCGTCCGCTTCGATCCTCGTCGGCGCCCGGACCTTCGCCAAAAAACACGATCCGCGGCGTCGGACTGCCCTCGCCATAAACCGTTTGGGTGCGGCATTCGGCCAACAACGCACAAAGCGTGCACTCGGCAACCCTGCCGGCAGCTTCGGACAATTTGGCAAGCCGCTGCTCGGCCGCAAGGGGTGGGCTTGCGTACGATGCTTCGTCCGAACCCAACCCCTGCAACGTTTGCGGCGATACGGTTTTGCTTGACGAAACGCTGGTGCCTGACGAAACGCTGGTGCCTGACGGAATGCTGGTGCTTGATGCTGGACTCGGGTCCTGCCGGGGCTCCGCCCGAGGCGGCTGGGTGGCTGCGGGTGCTGGTGTCGCCGTTGCGGCCGCTTTCGACTCCGGTGCAAATTCAAGCTGTGTCTTCCAAGCGTCGACGCCGGCTTGGTTCGGCCTGGGCAAAAATTCCAGTCCGGCCGACCGCAAGTGCGTCAGCAGGGCATCCGCGGCGGGTGCAACTTCGGCGGCATGCAGCTTTTTCGGTTCGTCATTGGCTTGGCTTGTGCTCATCAGAATTTCAACGATACAACCGATTGCTAAGAACCTGTTCGGCCAAAAACACCGCCAACACCATTAACAGCACGGGGCTCTGCAAAGGATAACGTCCCGAGGAACGATCCGAGGCGAGGTCGAGTTCACTTGGGTCGTCCACCACCGTCAGGGATTCCTCGGCGTCCGGGTTCAGTCCGGCACGCAGCGCCGCCTCGATGCTTGCCTGATCGACCTGTTCCAGCGACATCGTCGCCGGTCGCAGGTTAACGGCCACGCCGAGTCGCTTGGAGGCTTCGACAAGCCCGCGGCCACGCAGCCAATAAACCCCCGCGTGGTCGACTTGAAACGTGACGTCTTTTTGCGTTGTGCGGTCGCTTCGAAGCGGCAACGGTTGAGAAGCGTCCGGCGGGAACAACAACACTTGCCGCGTCGCGTTTCGATCGCCCGCCGTCGGCCCGCCCGCTTGCATTCCCGGACCGCCGACGTCGCTTGAATCGGAATCGTTCGTATCCGAATCATCAGTTTCCGTTTCCAAGGGAACCGAAACCGATTCGCCGACTGCGAATTGCATCGGAGCTCGATCGCGATCGGCCAGCGTCAGCACCGATTGCCGCGTCAGCAACCAAATCGGCCACGGATCCAAACCGAACAAATCATTCCATTGTGCGGACCGTTCATCAAGCGCTGGGATAGGTGTGCTGGTCAACAGCACGGTCCCACCGGATTCCAGCGACCGTCGGACCAGGGCGGGATGGTCGGTGCCCGCCATTCGAATCGGCACGCGATCTTGGTCGGACGTTTCCACTTGCCAATATTGCCGCACCGGAAACTCGTTCCACGGCGTGTCGGCCGCCAGGGCCGACGTCAGCGGCGAAGTCGGATCGGTGACGGAAAAAAACGTTGGCGGTTCGGTGCGTCGCCAAACGCGTTTGGGTGTCGGCAACCAAGCCGGCAGCGTTTCGCTGGGCACCGTTGGATCCGTCGCGTTGGCCACACGCGGCCCCAAGGCGACCATCACCAAACCGCCGCGATCCAGAAAGGCCTCGAACGCCACGTCGTTCAAGATCTCGGGCGTCGGGTCCGCCAGGGCGATGGC
>JBCCRW010000528.1:0-2872 GCA_039201055.1 Planctomycetota bacterium
CAATTTATCAACAAGGAAAAGGCACAGAGCCAGCCACCGGCACCCGATGTGGCCGCCACACACAAGACGTCCGAAGCGGCAACGCAGGTTTCGGAATCCAAGCCCGAAACCACGCCCAGCAACGAGACCGCGCCCGACAACGAGACCGGGTCCAACAACGAAGCCTCGTCCAAACCGGATGCTGCACCGGAGACGGTTTCCCAGCCGACCGCGGCGGTCGCGAATTCCAGTACCGAGCACAGCACATCGGTCGAACACAGCACGCCGGTCGAACACAGCACACCGGCCGAGCCCAAGCCCACGGATACAGCATCGTGAGCGGCGACGAATTCAAGCGTCGCATGGATGCCGCGATCAATCGGGGTCGCCGCCGCGCGAGCGCCAAGGCGTCGGCCGCCGAGGCGGCGAAGATGTCCGAGGAGGAACGCAAGCGACTGCACACGCAGTATCGGCTGGAATTGAGCGACTTGATCGAAAAGTCGATCAAACAGGTTGCCGATCACTTTCCCGGTTTTCGCGTCGAAGGCATTTTTGGCCAGGCCGGGTGGGGAACGGCCTGCTATCGCGATGATCTGGCCATCCAGGATGGTCGACGCGAAAATCGTTACAGTCGCTTGGAGATGGTGATTCGGCCGTACAGCGACCTGGGAGTCCTGGACCTGAAAGCCAAAGGCACCGTCGGCAACCGCGAAATTTTCAATCGCGCGAACTACGAAGCGATTGACGAAGCCGACCCGGCGGAGTTTCGCGAATTGATTGAAACCTGGGCCATCGAATACGCCGAGATGTACGCCGCGAATCGATGAAGGGCTTTCAGTTCAGCATGGGCGAATGGTTCGCCGGCTGCGCGATCGCCTGCATCCTGGTTGCCGCCGCGGCGGTGATGAGCCCGGCGCTGCTGGGGCTTTTAAAAACGCTGTTCGCGGTGCTCGGTGTCATCGTCGCGTTGGCATTCTGCATCGGCGTGCTCTGGGTGATCTTCGGTGTTTTGGGTTGGATCTTTATCAGCCTCAATGCTCGTTTCCAAACCAACCGTCTGGGATCCTCCGGCCAAGCTGAATCGACATCGGTTGATGAATTGGTCCGGATGATCCGTCTGGGGTGTTTGATGATCGCAATGTCGAGTGCGATCGCGACTTTAGGAACGCTGCTGCTTTTTATCCCGTTGTAATCGTGGTTGGCCGGGCCGCTATAACGCTGCATGAAAACCGCAGCCCTGATTTTCCCGCACCAACTGTTTGACCCGCATCCGGTCGATGACCACTCGCCGGCCCGCGTCGACCTGGTCGAAGATACGCTGTTCTTCGGCGACTCACGTTATCCGGCCAAGTTCCACAAGCAAAAGCTGTGGCTACACCGGGCCAGCATGAAACGCTTTGCATCCAATCGGCAGCAGGGCGATGCCAAGGTGCATTATCACGCCTACGCCGCCGACCAGGATCCGCTTCGTCAGGCCCTCGAAAGGATCAAGCGGGCAAGAATCAAATCGGTGCTCGCCTGTGACCCGCACGACTTTATGTTGCACAAGCGAACGACCCGGCATGCCGAAGAACTGGGCTTGCAGCTTGAGTGGCTGGAAACGCCCGGCTTTCTAAACACGCCGGAACAAAATCATGAGTATCGATCCGGCAAGAAACGCTGGTTCATGGCGGACTTTTATCAATTCCATCGTCGTCGCCTGAAAGTCCTGATGGATGGCGATGACCCCGAAGGCGGTCAGTGGAGTTTTGACGCGGACAATCGTAAAAAAGTACCCAAGAAAGAATTGTCCTCCATCCCCGAGCTGCGATTTTCAAAACCCGATGACATCGATCAACAGGCTCGCGAATCGATCCTTAAACAATTCCCCGATCACTACGGCAATCTGGATCATCTGATTTATCCAACATCGCACGACGAAGCGGCCATGTGGTTAAACGCCTTTTTGAAACAACGGCTAGAAAAGTTTGGCGTGTATGAAGATGCGATTGTTGAAGGCGAATCTTGGTTGTGGCACGGAGTTTTAACGCCGATGCTCAACATCGGGCTGCTGACACCAAAACAAATTGTCGACCGCACGCTTGCCCACGCCAAAAAACAGGACGTGCCGTTGAATTCGCTAGAAGGTTTCCTGCGTCAAGTCATTGGCTGGCGTGAGTTCATGCGAGCGACTTACGAAGACTTGGGTGTCAAAATGCGGACGTCCAATCACTGGGGCCATCACCGACGCATTCCCGAATCGTTTTGGAATGGAACCACGGGCATTGATCCCGTCGACGACGTGATTCGGCGTTTACAGGAAACCGCGTATTGTCATCACATCGAAAGGTTGATGGTGTTGGGCGGGTTCATGTTTTTGTGCGAATTCGATCCGGACGAAATCTATCGTTGGTTCATGGAGATGTTCATCGATTCGTACGACTGGGTCATGGTGCCCAACGCGTATGCGATGAGCCAAAATGCGGACGGCGGTTTGATCACGACGAAGCCTTATTTCAGTGGATCGTCGTACATCAAAAAGATGAGCCATTTCAAGCATGGCCAGTGGGCCGATACATGGGACGGGTTGTATTGGCGATGGGTCGACGTGCACCGGGTCAGTTTGGCAAAGAACCCGCGTTGGGCGATGATGTGCAAAATGGCCGAAAAGATGGACACGGAGAAGATGCGAACCCATCATCGCAATGCCGAAGCATTTCTAGAAACGCTCGATTAAGAATACCCGTCGGCCATTCAAAAATGGCCGTTTCGCCGACTGCGCTGGTGAGCCGAAGGTGTAGCGACAGCCACCGTCCGCGTCGGGAAATGTTTGTTTCCTCGGTACCGAGCGCTTCGCTCGGAATGACCGCGAAGCGGTCAAAGACGGTAGCCGTGGGTAAGCCAGCCGAGCCTC
>JBCCRW010000529.1:0-2833 GCA_039201055.1 Planctomycetota bacterium
CAGCAACGGGGTGGTGATGTGCATGTCGATTTGCTCGAGTGCTTCGATCTTGGCATCGTGGCGACCTTCGTGCGACGCTTCGTCGGGGGCTTCGATGTGGACGCAAACCAGATCGTATTTTTCGAGTGCTTCGATCGCGGCGCGGCCCTTGGCCGCGTAGTCGGTGTCCAGATACCCGGTCGCTCCCTGGACTTCGATCCGTGGCCATCCCGCGAGCGCCGCGATGCCCCGGAGCAGATCCACGGCGGTGATCATCACGCCGCGCACGCCATGCAGCGATTCAAAGGATGGCAAGTTGGGGGCACCGCCCAGCCCCCACAACCAAAAATGCGTCGGGCGAGTCTTCCCGGCCGCCTCGAGCCGCTTGCAAACATCGGACTCCGCGAACATCGTCTCTGATGCATCCATTAGTTTGACTAGCAGATCGCTGCCGGGACCTCGTGGGAAGTCCTGGGCCACCGACAAATCCGTCAGGTCATGTGGTGCCCGCGTGACGCTGGACGTTGCAAAGGGTGCCGCGATGGAATCGTCACCGCGATAAATCAACAAATTGCGATAGCTGACCCCGCTGGCGAATTCGAAACGGCCCGCCAGTGCCGCGTCGCCCAGCACTTCGCCGGTCAACAAATGGTCGTTGGCAATCCGGATCAATTCCGCCGCCGATTCGTTGTCGATGTGGTCGGCGGTAAAATCTTTCATCACGCCGTCGACGATGGACACAATGTTGCACCGGATGGCGAAGTCACCGGGGGCCAGATCGATGCCGCTGGCGGCCGCCTCCAGTGGTGCCCGGCCGGTGAAGTACACGTTGGGATCGTAGCCGAACAGGCATAAGTTGGCGACTTCGCTGCCGGCGGGAAAATGCGCCGGCGTGTTGTTGGCCGAACCGACGATGCCCGTCGCGGCAATTTTGTCAGCGGCGGGCAACTGGGCCGCCTGCAGCGGCGTTTTCCCGTCCAAGTCGTCGATCGCCTGGTCGGCACAACCGTCGGGAATGATGATGACGTATTTCAAAGGAGCAATTCCCCTTTTCAAAGGAGCAATTCACTGGGAAGTGAACCGACTGGGGCCGCGGATTCGGCCCAGCGACGACCATCTTCGAAAGTCGCCGGGGTCAGTCCAAGGGGGGCCAACCGACACGATCGGCCTGACCGGAACCCGAACACGTGGGGCAAGCGTCAATTCGCCACCCATTGCGTGTTGCCTTCGCACGTGAAATTACGCTTGCGAGACCGCTTCACGGCCAACCCGATCCGACCCCAAGGTCGGCGCTTGCGGGCGTCGCCGGATTTGCCCCGAGGTCCGAATTTGTCCAGCCCCTCATCCGAACCCGTCGTCGAAACCGTTCTGCGTCCGCACCGCCGGATCGTCGAATTGGACGCCTTGCGGGCACTCGCGGCCGTTTCATTGGTGCTGTTTCACCTGACGCACGTCTATTCCAACAAGTTTGGCTTCACCTCGCCGCTCGGATTCCAGTGGAACTACGGTGCCTACGGAACCGCGATGTTTTTCATCCTGTCGGGGTTCGTCAACAGCATGTCGCTGCTGCGACGTGGCCGGCCGGTGGACTTTGTGGCCGCCCGCATGATTCGCATCGTGCCGGTGTTCTTCTTGGCGATCCTGGCCAATTTGTTCCTGTTGTCCTTCGCGCCGCTGAACGAACCGGTTTCGACGGCCCGGCTGTGTGCGAATTTGACCTTGCTGCCGCGGGTGTTTGGTTACGAATGCCTGGACCCGGTGATGTGGACGCTGCAGATCGAAATGATGTTTTACTTCACCCTGGTCACGATGTTTCGGCTGGGGGCATTGAAACGCTACTTCGTCGGTTGGGGCACGTTGCTCGCGCTATCAGCAACGGTGTGTCCGCTGCTGGACGCGTTATCGGCCGCGTATGGAATGACATCCTGGTTTGCCGTCGCCACGGCCATTCGCCGGTTGATGCTGTTGGACTTTGTGCCGCTATTCGCGATCGGTTTTGGCTTATACATGATTAAGACGAAGGTCGGTCATTTGGCACTGAACATCGCGGGCATCGTTGCGGCACTTGCCGTGTTTACGTGGATTGACCATGGCAAGCACAATCCCAAGGCGATGGTGATGATTGTCGGTCTGGTCACGTTGTGTGCGTATGGCAAAATGCCGCTGCTGCGTTTCAAGCCGCTGCTGTACATCAGCACGATTTCCTATGCCCTGTATTTGTGCCACAACAACATGGGGTCGATTGTGATGCACCGCTTGGACCGGGGCGGATACCCGCCGGTGGTGGCGTTGGCGATCGCCTTGGCGTTCAGCTGGGCGGTGGCCGTTTTGGTGACCACGCGGATCGAGGCGCCGCTGTCGCGATTTTTGCGAAGCACCTGGGAACGGTATCGGCGTGGTGAAAAAGATGTTTCCACATCGGTCGCTTCGGTTTAGAAACCGCTGAAACGTGTTCCGCGGAAGTAAACGTTGACTGGCCCGACGCATGGCTGTCGCCACACCTTCGGCTCACCTGGCCGCGTTTGTGAGCCGAGATTGCGGCGACAGCCGCGAGCCGGGCCCTTGCACCTTTGCCGCATCCCAATCGCGAAGCGATGGCAGGTTGTCGCCCCGGACGTAAGTCCGGGGTCTTGAGTCACAACGCGTCTCAAGTCGCGGAGCGACGACAGGAACGGGCTGTGGGATGTCGTATTCTGCTCACGGGGTACCGGCGGCTAGCCCGGATATTGCATTAGCTTTTTGTTCTAGCCGTATGGCGCCAGAGCCTTAGTTCCGGTATGTATTGGAGTTACGACAACCCATACACCCCGAACCCAAGGCTCTCGGCAGTGACAAAGCGTAAACGAAATCGTCC
>JBCCRW010000530.1:0-2823 GCA_039201055.1 Planctomycetota bacterium
ATTGGCCGGTGAAGTCAACCGACACATGCCTCAATACGTCGTCCAGCGTTCGATGGAATTTCTAAACGAATCCGGCAAGGCGATTCGCGGCAGCAAGATCTGCTTGCTGGGCGTCGCGTACAAAAGGGACGTCGATGACCCGAGGGAAAGTCCCTCTTTTGAACTCTTGGAAAAGTTGCTGGGTTTGGGTGCGACATTGACCTACAGCGACCCGCACGTGCCAAGCTTGCCCGCGATGCGTCATTATGATTTACCGGCGATGAACAGTCAGACGTTGACACCGGAGTTCCTGCAAAGCCAAGACGCCGTTTTGATTGCGACCGACCACAGCGATTTTGATTACGACACCATCGTGCGGCACAGTCCCCTGGTCATCGACACTCGAAACGCGACCGAGCATGTCGTCGATCACCGCGAAAAAATCCGCAAAACCTGAGCACGTGTTTCAAGTCCGGCTGTTGCAATGAACACAAACACCCTCTCGGATCGCCTCGAAGGATCGGCATTGCCCATCAATCGCTTGGGGCTGCCCGAAACGGTCTGCCTCCGCGATGGCCAGTTATACCTGCTGGACCAAACGGTGCTGCCGCACGAAGTCGTCGCCGTGCGGCAAACGAGCGTCCGCCAAGTCTTCGATTCCATCCAGCGGCTGGTCGTCCGTGGGGCACCCGCGATCGGAATCGCCGCCGCCTATGGGATGTTGGTCGATCTGGAAGACTTTCAAAATGCTTCGCCGGACACCTTTGATGACGAAATCCGGCGACGTGGCCAGTACCTCCGCACCTCTCGTCCGACGGCCGTCAACCTGATGTGGGCGATCGACCGCATGCTCGACGGGCTCAACCAGCCGGTTGAATCATCCGGCCAGCGAATCGAACAACTTTCGTCATTGGCCGCGGAGATTCATCGCGAGGACCGGGAGCTTTGCCGGCGCATCGGCATGGCCGGTCAAGACCTGATTCCCGCGGGTGGTGGAGTGCTGACGCATTGCAACGCCGGTTCGTTGGCGACGTCCGAATTCGGTACCGCCACATCGCCGATGTACGTTGCCCATCAAGCCGGTGTGCAATTCAAAGTTTGGGTCGATGAAACGCGACCGTTGCTTCAGGGCGGACGATTGACCGCTTGGGAATTGCATCGCTGCGGCATCGACGCGCGCTTGATCACCGACAACATGTCAGCATCCATCATGGCATCGGGCCAGGTCGATTTGGTGATCGTGGGTGCCGATCGAGTCGCCATGAATGGCGACTTTGCCAACAAGATTGGAACCCTGGGCGTGGCGATCCTGGCCCGTCACTTCGGCATCCCGCTGTATGTCGCGGTCCCCTATTCGACGCTCGACCGACAACTCGCCGACGGGTCGGCGATCCCGATCGAACAGCGAGATGCATCGGAGGTACGTGGATATCGCGATTGCCAATGGGCACCGGCCGACGTGGCTGTCGCCAACCCCGCATTCGACGTCACGCCCGGCGGCTTGGTCGCCGGCTTCATCACCGAAAACGGCATCGTCCAGCCGCCGTTCGACGTGTAATCACTCAGTACCTCGCCTCTCCGAGGCGAAACTCAGTAGCTCGCCTCTCCGAGGCGAAACTCAGTAGCCCCGCCTCTCCGAGGCGGAACTCAGTACCCGCCTCTCCGAGGCGGCGAGCTACTTACGAAACCCCGTTCCCTACCGCTTGGAACCCGCATCGTCAGCCTTCGCCTGGCGAATCGGTTGCTGACCCATCTGCGAAACCGAATCGCCGATCGCCTTCATGGCCTCTTTCTTGGAATAGCGAATTTCCACGGTGACAATGGAATCGAAATCACTAACCTCAAACGTGGGATTCCCAAAGTAACTGTATGTGATTCTGCTCTGCACCGAATCCAAATACATCTGCAACTTCGTGGCGGCCAACTTGGCGGCGGGAATGTTGTCCATTTGGAAATAGCCCCGCAACGACACATGCTCACTTTCGGGTTGCTTAAGATCCGCAACGACTTCGAATTTTCGCAAGTCACCCAGCGTATCCATCAGCGGCATGTATAAGATTGCCGTAAGCGGGTGAGCGGTAACAGAGCGATGAACCTGCTTGCGAGCAAACCCGACGAAGTCCTCGTCTCCGTAAACGCTGATCACCGCGGACTCTGTCGCCGGCCGAACAGCCTGGCTAAACCGCGCCTCGCGTGCAACAAAAGACCCTCGTTCTGATACCGTCGGACCATTCGCCTCAGCGGAATTTTTTGGCGTCTTGGATTGATTTGCATAAGCCATCGTCACCATGTTGCCTTCACGAACCGCCCGCAGCCGCGTTCCGTTGACCGTCAAAAATTCGTCGATCGATTGGTTTTGCTTCCACGCGTTGTCGCCGGTTTCGCCATCTTGCAAAGATGGCTCGATACGTCGCATCGCCAGTCCCACAAATCCCTCGGCAAGCGTTGCAAAGGCGTTCTCCTGATTCAGGAAGTCTTCGCCACGAAAGATAAATCGCGTTGGCTGGTCAAAGCCAATATTCAATTGATGGCGATGCCGTCCATCGACGTCATCCGAATAGCCGGCCAGCTGCCGTCCCAGATCATTGACTTTATGGTTCTCCGAATCCCAGTAGCGATCCATCACTCGAGCCGTGTTCACACGCAAGGCAGCGCGAAGTCCAATCAAATCCATCTTGGGACCGGTACGAATGGATTCAACCGGCAGGTTGTCTTGCAATTGCTTCATGGCGAGTGTCCAAAATGCACCCATGGGTGCCAAATCATCGCGGCCGTCCAGCACCGCCATATTGGACTCAAACTGTAATCCAACACCGGGACCTTCCGCCTTGTAGATGTTGGCAC
>JBCCRW010000531.1:0-2821 GCA_039201055.1 Planctomycetota bacterium
GATGCCTTTCCGCGCCTGGTTTGTGGCCAACAATGGTGTCGACATGGAAATGGCCGGTGCGGTACCCGACACGATCCTTTGGCCAGCGCCCGGTGAAATGCCCGCCGGCACCGACCGGCAACTCGAGGTTGCCGTCGAACATTTGCTCGAGGACGTGGCGGCGGTCAAGCCGGAACCCAAGCGTGTTTATGCGACCGAGCGGCAGAGTCCCGAGGCGGAGGCGGCGCCGCTGGTGACAAGCGAGGAATGAGCGATTGCCTTGGTCGCTCGACTCTCTTAGTAGCTCGACTCTCCGAGTCGAAATAAGAAACGCCTCGGAGAGGCGTGCTACTTTTCACAACGCCTCGGAGAGGCGTGCTACTCTTAAAAACGCCTCGGAGAGGGGCGCTACTCTTATAAACGCCTCGGAGAGGCGTGCTACTCTTCATATCGCCGCGGAGCGGCGTGCTACTTTCAGTGGCTACTGATGGGTTTGTTGTGACGATTCACCCGAGACTTCGTAGCCCGCCGCCGTTTCAGCCGCCCTCATCCATTCGGGCTTGGATCCTGATTTGGCGGCCAGCGTAAAAAGCTTGTCGAGCCACTGGGTGCATTGTTCATAGATGCCCGGATGACCGCTTTCGCGCGGACCGGCAATGTTCAAGCACTCTGGTCGCTGGGCGAGCAACCAGTTCAACGTTTTGGTGACGGAACCTTGCTTCATCGTTGTTGCAAAATGCGGCTTGCCAAGTTCACGGCAAATCCGCAAGGTCAGCGCCGTGCCGGGGCCCATGGGCTTGGCGTAAATGATCAATGTCGCGTCGCTGTCCCGGACATTTAATCGCGTTCTCGCGGGATACGAAGACGTTTTGGCTTCATCCAAGTCGTAACAGGCGGGGATCACGCCGGCTTCGCTCAACCGACCCTTGGGGCACCATCCACCGTGCTGCCACCCCATGCAGCGCGCGAAATCCAACGCGGCGCGGTCGACACCGGTTTGGCCGCCGGAAATAATCCGCTTCGGAAAATAGGGTTTGGAATTCGAACTCGTCTCGCTCATTTACTGCCTCGCAAAAGAAACCCAGGCGTCCCCACAACGGACATGCTATTCATTTGGACACTATTTTGTCCAGGCTGGAAATCCCCAATCGATGCAGTCGGCTTCGCCAGCTTCGCGGCGGGGCGCATGTGAAGAGCATGGGTTTTCGCAGCGTCGGATGTTCGATCCGCAGCTGGCTGCTGTGTAAAAACCAGGGATCGCGGGCCGACTGCGGGCCGTATTTGTTGTCGCCTAAAATCGGTGCCCCACGCTGGGCACACTGCAATCGAATCTGATGCTTTCGGCCGGTGACCAGGTGGATCTTCAACATCGCACCGGCATGATCGGCGGCGATCAATTGCACATCGGCCAACGCCCGTTTGGCGTCTTTGCGACCGGCTTGTACGACCCGCATACGCTGCGCCGCGTCGTCCTTGACGACCCAGTCCTCCCAGCGACCTTCGACCGGTTCGGGGATCCCGTCGGTGATCGCCAAATAGGTCTTTTGGATGCCGTCGTTTGGCTCCGATGCTTTGTCTTGAAACTGCTGCGACAATCGCGAGGCCGCTTTACTGGTCCGTGCCAGAACCAGCACTCCGGTGGTTTGATGATCCAAACGATGCACGACGCCAAGAAAGACTCGGCCGGGTTTCTTGTACTTCTCGCGAATGTACCGGCAGCCCCACTGGTGCACCGATGGCCGTCGCGTGTCGCCCATGGTCGACCATGCGGCGGGTTTGTTGATGACCAACAAATGGTTGTCTTCGTATAACACGGCGACCGGCGACGATTCGGCCGATTCGCTGGTCGCCATTTGGGTATCCGTGACTCGGCGGCGCCCCGCCTGCTTGGCCACTACTTGGACCGTTCCGGTTTCGCCGGTTCCGGCTTTGCCGATTCGGATTTAGTTTGTTCGCGCGCGGTCTCGATCAATTTCAATTGTCTTTGCAGCGGCGGACTGTGCGGCTCCAGTTCAATGGCCTGTCGCTGCGTCGCGAGTGCCTCGTCGTATCGTCCCAGGGCGTAATAACACCGCGCCAACGTATCCAGGTTGGCGTATCCGGGATCCAACTTGACGGCCAATTTGCCCGCCTCCAAAGCTCGTCGAAAATCGCCACGGGTATTCGAAACCAGCCACGCGTATTGGTTGCAATTGGCGGCCAGCAGTCGCCGTTGGCTGGACCCCAAAATCGCGGCCGCGCCGGGTTGTAAATTCAACTGAGCCTCGTAGCCGGCGATCAACGTACGAAGTTTCGCATCGACGATGGTCTTCCATTTTTCATCACCGTCGACGCGATACATCCGAATCAGAATATCGATGTTTTCAGGAAAAAGGCGAAATCCGTTGGTCAAACTCGCTCGCGCCTTTTCCAATTTGTCGGCCGCGATCTCGGTTTCGGCGCGGTGGAACAGGTACAGACCCCGAAGTTGGTCCTCGGCGTAGTTGGCAAACTGCATGAATCGGCCGCGAGTTTCGTCGTCGCGGCTGATGCGATCCAGCAACGGCTGGATGATCGCGATCGCATCGGCGTGCCTTTCCAGGTCGCCCAGCATTTCCAGCATCTCGATGCGGCAGCCCATCGCGGTGGGGTCATTCATGGGGGCCGATTGGATCACCAGGCGATATTCGCGTTCGGCCCATTCGAACAGCCCACGCCCGCTGAGGGAGCCAGCGATTTGACGATGGGTCTTGCGGGATTGCTCGCGACTGCGTGGCGACATGTTGTCGGTGCCATCCAGCAGCGGCAAGGGCGGAAGCTTTGCGGCTCGATCGGCCAGTTGGACACTCAATTCGGAATTGCC
>JBCCRW010000532.1:0-2780 GCA_039201055.1 Planctomycetota bacterium
AATTCTGAAACCCGTTCTTGACCAAGTCAATGAACGCAGGCTCGCCGCTGGCACCCAGGCCATCGTCTACTCCAGCGGATTCCCCTACCGCGTTAATGTCGGCCAGCAGCAGAAGGCAAGTACCGATTCGCCCATCAAAAAGTACCAAAAGGGCTACGCATCGCTGACGGGACTGACCTACCTGTATCAGTTTATTTTGCGAGACGACCCCAATTATTTCGGCGAGGTTTCAAACCTATACGCACGACAGGCCTTCCCGCGGCACTTTGTTAATCCATTCATGCAGACGGAAAAACGCGAAGCTTTCGACGCCGCAAAGAAACTGGCCGATGCGTCGGAGCACTTGAGCGCCGCCGACGCGTTCGCGGACTTGTTTTCCCAATTCCCGGACATGCCGCCGCTGGGCATCCTGGCGGCTCGTGAATACGTTTCGGCCGAACGGCCCGATCGCGCCAAGGAGATGATTCGCGCCGCACTGGCCGGCGGTTGGAATAATCGCAAGTATCTGCGGAACGACAAACAACTTTCGCCGATCGTCCAAGGGATGAATTTGGATGCTTTGGACGAATTGCCCACTATGGTCCAGCCGCCCATTCCATTTCGTTCCGAAATGCAATACGCCGTCAACGGATGGCCGACGAAGGATCCCAACAACGGCGTCCGCTATTTGATGTCGTGCATGTTGGCCGTCGTTCACGCGCGCGGCAGCACCAAGGCACAAGCCATCGAGGTCTTGCAAACGGCCGCGCGGGACCGCGAATCCCGACCCAAGCCGGAATTCTGGTTTACCAAAACGGGCGACATTCGGACCAAGCCGCGTTTCCCGCAAGTTCCCGAGGCACTGGTTTGGATCAACCACTTTGGCGGCAAGTGCGAAATCCTGTCGAGCGCGATGCCCAAACGCGGCGGCACCATCCTGGGCCTCATGCTGGGCACCCCGTCAACGCCGCTGGCAAATCGTCAATGGGAATTCGCACCCGGTGCGATTGCGGATAATTTAACCAGTTTCAGTGCCACGTTCGATCAGGCCGCACAAAGCAAGATCACCGACTTGCTGCACGCCGGTGCGGCAATGGCCAGCGGCCCGGTCTATGAACCGTACACCATTCCATCCAAGTTTCCACGGCCGGTGACCTACGGCTTTTACGCGAGTGGCTTTTCATCGATCGAATGCTTTTACTTGGGTTTGGGCAATCCTTTTCAAACCCTGGTTGTCGGCGACCCGCTGTGCCAACCGCTGGCCAAGCCGCCGGCGAACACGGTGCGGCATCGGATCAAAGACGGCAACTTTCAAATCGCGATCTTGGAACCTGCCATATCGCCTAAGTCCCAAAAATCACAGGAACCCGACAAAACAATCGACGCCACACAGCAAGGCACGTCGTCAAAGTTGGTCGCGATACAGTTGTATGTCGATGGCGTCTTCAACAAGACCGTCGCGGCGTCCAAGCGATTGCAGTTCAAAGTTCCCGATGGATTTACGGCCGACCGTCTGCGTCTGGTTTTGATTGGTGATGACATCGCCCGCTCGCAGCGTAGCATTCTGTTTCCTAAAGAAGCGAAAAACTGATTGATGACGGCTCGATTACTGGACGGCAAAGCGATTGCACAAACGATCCGTGACGAAATCGCCACGGAAGTCGGGCAGCATGTCCAGCGGGGGAATCGGCCGCCAAGCTTGGCCGCCGTCTTGGTCGGCGAGGATCCGGCCAGCGCCGTTTATGTCCGCAATAAGGCTCGCGCGCGCGAAAAGGCCGGTATCGATGGACGCACCATTCGATTGCCGGCGGATGTTTCGATGAAACAACTGCTGGATCAAATCGAAACCTTAAACCGTGACGCGGGCGTCGACGGCATTTTGGTTCAATTGCCGCTTCCGACATCCGGTGATTTGGACACCCGGCGAGTGCTCGACGCGGTTGACCCGGCCAAAGATGTCGATTGTTTTTCGCCCGTCAATGTCGGTTTGATGATGCAGGGACGGCCACGGTTTCTACCGTGTACACCCCACGGCATCGTGCAATTGCTTCGTCGCGAAGCGATCGAAACGATGGGCAAGCATGTGGTGGTGCTGGGACGCAGTGACATCGTCGGCAAACCAATGGCGATCATGCTGGCGCAAAAAGAGATCGGCTTGGGACCACAAACCGCCAACGCGACCGTCACCATCGCTCATTCAAGGTCGCAAAATCTACCCTCGCTATGCCGTTCCGCAGACATCTTGATCGCGGCGGTGGGGCGTCCCGAAATGGTGACCGGTGACATGATTGGCGATGGAGCCGTCGTGATCGATGTTGGCATCAATCGGGTCGATGATCGACTCGTGGGCGATGTCGATTTTAATGCCGCCCTCGAAAAAGCGTCCGCGATCACACCCGTTCCCGGCGGTGTCGGACCGCTGACGATCGCCATGCTTCTAAGGAATACGTTGGACAGTTGCTTGGCAACGGGCAATCAATAGGTGAACGAATAAACCGTCTCTCCCGCCCCGCGCGGGAGGTCGACAAAACGACTGACTCTTACTCGCCCGAATTCGGAAGTCCCGCGGACACGCGCTGCTGGACACCGTCGCTCGCCGGCAACGCTTCCCTGGGATCGGCTTGTTCCACGGCAATCACGTCGTTGGGGTCCAAATCTGTTTCGACAACTTTGGCCATGATCGGAAGGGCTTCGACGGATCGCTCGGCAAGGACTTCTTGTTGCACCGGAGTCGTAGCGGTATCGATGGTCGCGACCGTTGCGATCCCATCGATGGGGCGGACGTCCGTTTGAAGGGGTGA
>JBCCRW010000533.1:0-2762 GCA_039201055.1 Planctomycetota bacterium
CCCGCCCCCCGGCTTTTTTTGTGCCCCCCCCGTCAAACCGGGCCCGCACCCCCGCGGCTCCCCCCCGGGTATGGGGGGGGCTCGGCCCCCAACCGCGGGGGCGACGGTTTTATGGGCCGCCGATTTCCGGAGGTGGCACGAATACTCGCTGGGGCTCGGTTCGCTTACCACCGGCTAATTTCTTTGACCGCTCCGCGGTCGACTCACGTTTAGCCGGTGGTTTTCCTTTAACGCATCAAGGACTCGACGAAAGGACAGAGGTCGACTGTCATCAACGCAAGTCAATACAAACCATTCGACAGCACAGGCTATCGCCTTGTCGCTCTCCCTTGGCTCACTCCCGTTGACGGCGTCGCGCTCGGCTTGGTAACGGCCTGTTCGTATGGACCGTTTTTGTCGCCCAGTCGAACATCGCTATCGCGCGTCGTCGCTTGTGAAGCCCGGCTTCACGCTGGTCTTCGCGTGCGCCGTGTTGACGCTCGTGGGCTGCACGACGCCGGCTCAGCGAGACGTTTACCAGCGGAAACTGGCCAACGAAGTCCGCGTTCTCGAGGATCAACTTTACGAAGCCGATTACGAAAATCGCGTGCTGCGTGAAAAACTGGATCGTTGCCAAAACAGCCGCCGGAGCTCGTCCAGTCCGCCCGATGATCGCCCATTGCTCAACGACCGCCCGATGATCCATGACCGGCCACTGATTGAGGCATTTTCGGATCAGCCGCTGATTCCGACGCCGGTGCCGGACGCCGTGCCCACGCCGGATTCGCTGAATCCCGCGGCGAATAGTCTGGAAGCGGGCTTGGGCACCGAATGGGCTCCCGAAGACATCAGCCTGGGCACGCCCGTGACGCCCGATGCGTTACAGGTGCCCGATACTTCGGGGGCATCTTCGCAAACGCCGTCAGGGTCGTCTTCGCAAACGAATGAAAGCACCCCGCAAACACTGCCCGCACCGCGAAACCCGCCTTCATCGCGGGGGCTACCCTCGCCACCGGCCGAGGCCGATGCGACGACGCCGCTGACCGACCCGCCAAAAAACGACACAACGGACGCAAACGACGGCACGGATGCAGTGACGCCGTCGAGCGACCCACAGGCGCCGCGGCCCCGACCGGCGGAAAGTCTTCCGCGCGGTGCAACCCTTCCGCCTGGAGGCCCCATGCCGCCCGCGGCCGACAGCCTGCAGCCTCAGCCGTTGATCCGCGACAGCATCACGCCGCCGCCCAGCGATCCGTTTCGCGATGATGAACCGCCGGGAAAAATCGAAATTCCCGACACCATTTCACAACAACGAACCCTGCAACTTCGCATCCACCCGCTGCATTCGCGGATCGCGACCGAACTTTTTGAAGCACCCGAGTCGGACCCGGCGGACCCCTTCAACGCGATGCCATCCGGCGACGGCAAACCCAAACCCAGTTCGTCCAAAGCACCTTCATCCGACGTGCAATTGGTGATGGAGGTCTTGGACGATCGCAGTTTTCCGATCGACTGGGAAGCCTTCGATTTCCAGGCACGGCTGAGCGTCACGCTGAAGCAGAACGACCAAGTGTTGGCGATTTGGAATTTCAACGAGGTCCAGACGGCCGCGATGGTTGGGCGATTCCCCGTTTCGGGATTGCACGTGCCGCTTCGGTTCGGCAAGCGGAAGCCGGAAAAATTGCCGCTTCAGGTCCAGGTCGAATTGCGTGGCGGTGACGAAACGATGCGGGCCGAAGCGGTGCTGGAGGTGGATCGCGACCGCATCGCCAGCGGCTGGCAACCACGCGGCTGAAGTCCTAGTCCCACATCAACCTGTCCAAGATCAATTCGTACCAGCCGCATGAATCGCGATTTTTGGACGCGTTGGCTTCGATAAGATGTGCGGGTTCGGTTCTAAACGCACGGAGTATTCGTATGAGCGCACGCGTTGCTTGTTACCTGGTGTTCCTCGCCGTCACCGCGCCCAATGTTGTTCGCGCGGACGACGCGGACGATCCCCCAACGATTCTCTACACGCTCAGCGGGGACGAGATAGATGACGACATCGGTCGTCGTTTCGTCGAAAAGTACGAGTCGCGAGTCAAGGATTGGAGTTCCGCGATCCTATTTGGGTCCGAATCGCTCTCGATCCGCAAGGTTTCCGACGACGATCCCGAGATTCGCGTCGGTCAATTTGCCCTTTTTCGCGATCCCTCACGCGGCATCAACTTCCAGCGAATCATTGACAAACTGGAAACCAACGACGAAGAGAGGCTGCCATCAGTGCCAGAGGGGGTGGTTGGCAGGCGGACGCTAATCAAGTCATCCAGGGGAACGAGCCGACTGACATCGCTTTCGTTTCTGGAACGGGATGGTTTGTTCTGGAGTGAGTCGCGTTCTGGTGAGTGGCGAAAATGCCATAAGCGTCGTGCCGTAGGCTCGACATGGTTCGCTGACTATTGGTATTTGCCCTTTTCGATTGCGACTCGACTTAGTCATCTACCGGCATACGACGCATCAAAGGTTCTGGAGTTCTACAAGTCTCGGCCCGAACGTATCATCCGTCGATGAGCATGGAAGTTATCGGCTCACCTACAAGCATCACGATGGGGATAGTTTTGCTGACCTTTTTTTATCAGCGGAGTGCGATTTGCTGCCCACTTCGATTGAGTTTTACTATCGGCCGAAGGATGGTGATTCGAGCCGCCGAATTGTCGTTGCTTCAACGAAGACCCGCTACACGAAGCTCGACAGTCGTCTCGTGCCGAAATCCGTTGCGATGAGCTATCGGCAGTTTTGGA
>JBCCRW010000534.1:0-2719 GCA_039201055.1 Planctomycetota bacterium
CCTGGTGCTTGAATTTTCGCGGCCCCGGATGCCGGGACTCCGCCAGGTCTACAGCTTTTATTTCAAACGCGTGTTGCCGCGGGTCGGACAGTTCTTTGCACGCAATGACAAATCGGCCTATAAGTACCTGCCACAATCGGTATCGGATTTCCCCGACTACGAGGCGCTTGCCAAGCGAATGACGGCGACCGGATTGACCCACGTGCAATTTCGTCCGCTGACCATCGGCGTCGCCACCATTTATTGGGGCGATAAACCATCGCAGGAAAACGCTGGTGACACCGGTGCAAACATCTCCGGTGCAAACAACTCCGGTGCATCGAGTCGTCCATGATTTCCGTGTCTGTCCCCGATGCCGACAAACGACCCTGGGTCGTCGCCATCACGGGTGCCAGCGGCGCCGTTTACGCCCAGCGTTTATTGCAGTTTTTGGCGTTGTCGGGAGATCGCGAAATTCACTTGACGATCAGCCCTTCGGGAGCCGCTGTTCTGAAACAGGAACTGGATCTGGACATCGCGCTTGCGAAACCGGATCTCGCAGAATTATTGTGCAAGATGCCCGCGTGGCTGGACGACGATGGCAAACGCCGGCAAGCCGATCAGGCGGCCGCAAACATGAACCGGGTGATTCGCTATCACCACTACCAGGATTACATGACGCCCATCGCCAGCGGTTCGTTTCGCACCGCGGGCATGGTGATTTGTCCGTGCAGCGGTAGCACGCTTTCCGGCGTCGCCCGTGCGGCGGCGTCGAACTTGGTGCAACGCGCCGCCGAAGTGCATTTGAAGGAGCAACGCAAGTTGGTCTTGGTGCCGCGGGAAACGCCGCTCAGTGTATTGCAATTGGAAAACATGCACCGGTTGGCGGCCGCCGGAGCGGTGATCTTGCCCGCGATGCCCGGCTGGTATCACGGCGTCCGTGATTTGGGAACGATCGTGGACTTCGTCGTCGCCCGCATCTTGGATCAACTCGATTTTGACAACCAGTTGATTCAGCGGTGGAAGGAGTCGTAGGAAACGCCCGCCCCTTCACCATCGCCGGTCGATCCCGCATTGGTCACCCGCAACACTTCGTCCACAGTCGTCAGTCCTTGACGAACTTTTTGGAAGCCGTCTTCGGCCAGAAGCGACATGCCGGCGGCCAGCCCCGCGCGACGAATGTCGCCCGCCGAAGCACGCTGGACCACCAAATTCCGAATCGGATCGTCGATCACCATCAATTCGAACAAACCGATGCGGCCGCGGTACCCGGTGCCGCGACACGTGGGACAACCGACGGCGCGAAAGGCCGTGTTGCTTTGGCTGGCATCGGGAACCTGAGTCGTTTCAGGAACCCGAGTCGTTTCAGGAACCGGCGTCGTTTTGGGAATCCAAACGTCCGGGTCGGGAACCTTGCAATCGGCACACAAGCGGCGCACCAAACGCTGGGCCAACGATGCGACCAACGAACTGCTGACCAGGTACGGTTCGATTCCCAAATCCAACAAGCGTGTCACCGCGCTGGCGGCGTCGTTGGTGTGCAGCGTTGAAAAGACAAGGTGGCCGGTGAGCGAAGCCTGGATCGCCATCACGGCAGTCTCGGAGTCCCGAATTTCGCCGACCATGATGATGTCGGGGTCCTGCCGCAGCACGCTGCGCATGCCCGAGGCAAAGGTCATGCCCTTCTTTTCGTTGATCTGTGTTTGGCTGATGCCCTCCAGCTGATACTCGATGGGGTCTTCCAATGTCAGCACGTTCAAATCGTGCGAATTGATTTGCCCCAAAACGCCGTACAGCGTCGTGCTCTTTCCGCTGCCGGTCGGTCCGGTCACCAAGATCATGCCGTGATCGCGACGCACCAAGCGATCGAATTTGGAGCGATCGTGATCGGGCATCCCGAGTTCGTCCATCGTGTACAGCCGCGAAGTTTTGTCCAATAAGCGAATGACGATTCGTTCGTTGTGTGATGTCGGCAACGACGCGATCCGCAGGTCCACAACGGTCGCGCCCAGATGAACGCTTGCCCGACCATCCTGCGGCAATCGTTTTTCGGCGATGTTCATTTTGCCCAGCACCTTGATGCGGGTCAGCACTTCCTCTTGGATACTTTTGGGAATTTCAAAACTGTCAAACAGCACGCCGTCAATTCGCTGCCGCACCACGACGCGACTTTCATACGGCTGAATATGAATGTCCGATGCGCCGGCTTTGACAGCGTCCAACAACAATTGGTTGACCAATTGGATGATGGGCGCGCGGCCTTCGGTGTCCAATAAATCTTCGCCCGCATGGGCACTGGCCGCCGCGATCAGCGCGCCGGTGTCGATCGAATCGACAACCGCTTGCGCGGCCGATTCGCGATCGGAGTAAACGCGATCGATGGCGGCGAACAAACGTTCTTCGTCGGTTTCGACGATCCGGTGGTACCGACGCAAGCAGCGGTTGACGATGTCGGCGTGCCGGCGACCTTGATCACCGGCGACAACGGCAATGGCTTGACCGTCTTTACGCAAGACCAGAATGCCGTTTTGCCGCGCATAACGAACCGAGAACGTTTTCACAAAGTCGGCGTCGGCGGCGTAATCCTCCAGCACCGCGGGCACGTCGCGCGGGGGTTCGCTTAGTGATCCCGCAGCGGCATCACGCGGTCGCCGGTTTCCACCGGGAACGTCGCTTCGGCCGGCACGGTCATCTCCGGCGTCCACCTCGTTTCCGGCGTCCACGTCGTTTCCGGCGTCCA
>JBCCRW010000535.1:0-2715 GCA_039201055.1 Planctomycetota bacterium
GGCGCGCCCCCTGCGCGCCGGACGCCACCCCCGGTTCAATGCGTCTGACGGCGGCCGCTCGTCCCACGTTTTCGGGGGCTTCGCCGCCGAAATCGTGGGACGGACCGGGTGGGTTGGCGTTCGTCGACCGTGGGTGGCGTAGGCACTCGCTTCAGGCTCGGCTGGCTTACCCACGGCTACCCGCTGCGATGCCTTCGGCATCGGTGCCGGTCCCCGCTCTTGCCCATTGGAACACGTCTCAGTGCAAGGACCCGGCTCCCGGCTGTCGCCGGAATCTCGGCTCACCGATGCAGTGGCTTCCGAATACGCACCCGGCTCGCACTGACGTCCCTCAATTCGTCTCGTCTCCCAAATTGAATAGGTGCCGCAGCGCGTCGGCGAGTCCTCGTCGATGGCCGGCGGCGGCATCATCGCGGAGGGATGCAAGCGGCGGATGAAGCAGCTTGTTAATCAAACGATCGAAGGATTTTTCGATCTCCTTCTGCGTCGTCGCGTCCGCCGTTTCCAACTGCAATTTGGCCGTCAATCGCTCCAATTCCAAGTGCTTGATTTCCTGTGCCTGCTTCCGCAGCCGAGCGATGACCGGACCGGTCGCGCGATGCCGAATCGACTGCATAAAACGCTCGGTTTCCTCTTCGACAATCGCCCTCGCCTTGGGCCATTCCTTGCGACGCTCTTCCTGGTTCCGCTGACAAGCCGCTTGCAAATCGTCAACCGAATAAAGGTACACGCCATCGAAGTCGCCGACGCTGGGATCGATATCCCTGGGAACGGCCAAGTCCAAAATCAACAACACGTCACCCTGGCGTTTCCCGCTCAAGCTGGAAAAACTAAGCGAATCTAAAATCGGTTGTTCGCTGGAGGTCGTGCCGATCAACACATCCGCCTGGGCGACCTGGGTCAGCAATTCGTCCCAACGTTCGGCGCGGGCATCGAACTCTTCCGCCAGCGCGACCGCCCTGTCGTAGCTGCGGTTCAAAATTCGAATGTCTCGGGCCCCCGCGTCGCGTAAATATCGCAGGGTCTCGGTGCCCATTTCGCCGGCACCACAAACCACGATCGTTTTCTTGCGCAGATCATCAAACACTTCGGGCACGACTTCGCCGACGGCCACGCTGGGAATACTGACGCGTCGTTTAGCCAACGCCGTTTCCTGATGCACACGTTTGGCGGCCCGGTTGGCGGACTGAAAAACGCTGTGTGTCAGCGGCCCGGCGGAATCCCGCGAACAGGCAAAGTCGTAGGCTTGCTTGACCTGATTAAGGATTTGCGGCTCACCGACGACCATGCTGTCCAGGCTGGCCGCAACGGTGAACAAATGCAGCACCGCGTCCGCGTCCACGCGATCGGTCATCTGCCGTCGCACCTCCTCCGATGCAACACCCTGTTGCTTGGCAACAAAATCGGCCAGGTGATCGGTATCGGGCAAATTCCCCTCGCTGGCCGCCGCATACAGTTCGACACGATTGCAGGTCGACAGCAGCACCAATTCGCTGCGAGGAAACTGGTCACGGAACGCTTCCAAAGCGTGACCGAGGGATTCACCGGAGAACGAAACGCGTTCCCGAAATTCGACCGCCGCATCATGATGACTGCAGCCCAACATCCGCAGCCTCACGCGAGAACTCCTCGCTGAGGGAACAACAGCAACTTAATTCCGGACTGACCCTGTTCCGCGCCGCGATGTTTGGCTTCTCGCGGCGGGCGGACTCTTTGGGAAATGACCTTGTCTCCAGACCCTGCAGCCCCAAACCCCTGACCCCCGGCCCCTCTCCCCGCGACGGGGACAGGGGAGCGAGGTTGGGTGGAGGACGACGGTGTGTGGGGCGACGGGGCGAAGTGGCAGTGCGAAGCCAAGACGCGTGGCCTGAGCTTCATCGGAATCAATACCCGTGCGGTGTCTGCTGGATTCTCACTTGCACCGTGCGAACCGCTGAGCACCGAAACGACGGCCGCGGCCAAAAAGACCGCCGATGCAATCGTTAGATACACCGTCCGCCGCGAGCGGGTCAGTTGCCCGGCGAACCGATCGATCCCGCAGGCAACGCAAAGCCACGCGAACAAGCCAAACGACAACAAGACGTCGCGGTTCAGCCAGCCCACCTGGTCGGTGCGATTCAAATTCATCATCACGCCCGCCGCGACGCCGATTCCCACGGCGATGGTTGCCCACAACAACGCGGTACGATTCCAACGCATCGACGTTTCGAGCGTTGGCAATTTCCATTTGGAACCGGCACGGTGATTTTTCAGCCGCCAAGACTGGGCCAAGTACATCATGCCGGCCAGAAACCCGAACAGCACGATCGCGGTGCCCGCGACCATCGATAAGCCGTGAATCCCGCGCCAAACCCCTACCGCTTCGCTGCGGGAAAAAGGTGGCAGCGAACGCACCGACCAGCCCAGCAGGATCATCACCAGGATCGTCGGCAAAAAGAAAAAGCTAATCACCGTCTCGGGACGACGCAGGTAGAACACCAAAAACCCGATGGACAGCCCCAGGGCGACCAAAAACGCCCAATCGCTCCACGTCGCCAACACGCCAAAATCGCTGGACGCATCCAGTGCACGCAAAAACAAAAACGTCACATGCGTGAAAATCCCGATCAGCGTCATGGCGATCACGCCCAGGGCCCGACCGGGAATGCGGCCGGCCAGACGCAGCAATTCCAGCCCAAGCACGACCAGATAGCTGGAGAAAAAGCAGGTCACCGA
>JBCCRW010000536.1:0-2714 GCA_039201055.1 Planctomycetota bacterium
AGCGTTCCCGATATCAAAATTGACGGGCAAAGCTTTCCGTTGATGGATGCGGCCAGCGCCGTGGTCAGCGACAAGTTTTCGGTCGCCACGGGACCGGTTAGCGAGGATGGTGATGGCTTCTTCATGCTGGATCACAATTCTGGTTTGCTGCAGTGCCAGGTCATCTACCCGCGGACGGGATTGATCGGAGCGACCTTCCAGACCAATGTGGGTGAGGCCCTTGGCACGGGCGGCAAGGGCGGCGACTATTTGATGTTGACCGGTCGCGTCAATTTTCCGCGGGCCAGCAACCGCCCGGCCGGCAACTGCGTCGTGTATGTCATGGACACGACGACCGGCAGCTTCGCTTGCTTTGGCGTGCCGTTTAACAACGTGATGGTCAATTCCAATCGACCACAACAGGGTGCGATGGTTTTGATTGCCCGTGGGTCGGCCAACCCGTTGATCGATCGCGACAACTTTCGTTAAGCCGAATCGCGAATTTTATCAGGCCGAATCGAGAAGCGACGGATCGAGCGACAACTTGAAGGACCTACTGCACGGGCTGAACCCGCCCCAAGCCGAGGCCGTGTCGACGCTGGCCGGCCCGCTGCTGGTGCTGGCCGGTGCCGGCACCGGTAAGACTCGCGTGGTGACGTTTCGCATTGCCAATTTGATCCGCCACGGCATTGCACCGGAGCGAATCTTGGCGGTCACGTTCACCAACAAGGCGGCCGGCGAGATGCGGGAACGCATCGACGATTTGCTCGGCGATGGTCGGCCCAAACGCAAACCGCGGCGGGGCGAAGAGCCCGATCCCGCGCCGCTGATTTCGACGTTTCACTCGTACTGTGTCCAGGTCTTGCGGCGGCACGCCGACAAACTGGGATACCCCAAGAAGTTTTCGATCTATGACCGGAGCGATCAAGAAACGATTGCCCGCGGCGTGTTACGAGAACTAAAACTGCCCAATACGGCGCTCAAGCCCAGCGACATGCTGTACATCATCAGTTCCTGGAAGAGCCAATCGGTAATGCCCCGCAAAGCATCGTTCGTTGCCGAAACCGACAAGGAACACTTTGCCGCGGCCGGCTACCGTCGCTACCAGGAGGCTTTGAAGTTACGCGGGGCGATGGACTTTGACGATTTGTTGTTGCAAACCGAAACGCTGTTTCGTGAACACGATGATGCTCGCCGTAAAGAAGCCGAAAAGTTTGACCATGTCCTGGTTGACGAATACCAAGACACCAACCAGTCGCAGTACCGAATTACCGAGGCGTTGGTGCGCTCGCATCGCAATTTGTGCGTGGTCGGCGACGACGACCAATCGATTTATGCCTGGCGCGGCGCCGATGTCACGCACATTTTGAATTTTCGTGACGATTGGCCGGACGCCAAAGTCGTCTACCTGGAAGAAAACTATCGCAGCGTTGGCGAAATTCTGGGCATCGCGAACCGCTTGATCGGGTTCAACAAGCATCGTCATGACAAAACGTTGGTCGCAAGTCGCCCCAAGGGCAAGCGTCCGCGGATCGAACAATACGAAGACGAACAGGGCGAAGCCAAAAGCATCGTTTTCGAAATTAAAAACCGGATCGAAAACGAACACGTTCCGCCCAAAGACATCGCGATCCTATTTCGCACCAACGAACAACCTCGATTATTTGAAACCGAACTGCGCAAAGCCGATGTGCCGTATGTGATGATGGGGGCACAATCGTTCTTTGATCGCAAAGAAGTTCGCGATTTGTTGGCCTACATCAAGTTCATTGACCAACCGGCCGACGAGGCCAGTTTGTTGCGAATCATCAATACTCCACCCCGCGGAATCAGCAAAAAGAGCGTGCAGACGTTGGTCGAGCGGGCGGTCACCGCCGGCATGCCGTTGTGGGAGGTGATGACCGACCCGGCACAGACCGGCGATCTGACGTCGGCGGCGCGTCAGGGGATCGCGGCGATGATGGACCTGGTGGACGACGTGAACCAGCGGTCGCGAAACGAATCGCTCGTGGACGCCTATCAAACGCTGATCCAACGCATCGCCTACGCCGATGAAATCACGCGCCTGTACGACAAGACCGAGGAACGCGAATCGCGCATGAATTCGCTGGGCGAAGTCGCCAACGCGATCGATTCCTACGAAAGCAATGGCAAACGCAAGCAACCCGATTGGACCGGTTTTTTGTCGGAAATTGCCTTGTCGGGCCGCGAGATGGGCGACGAAAAAGAACGCATGGCAAAGCAGAATGCGGTATGGTTGCTAACGCTGCATGCGGCCAAGGGACTCGAATTTCCGTTTGTCTACATGGTCGGTATGGAGGAAAACTTGTTGCCGCATTCCCGCAGTGTCAAATCCGATGATGACAAGGCGATCGCGGAAGAACGCCGCTTGTGTTACGTCGGGATCACTCGGGCCCAGGAGGCTCTGGCAATGTCGATGGCACTGACGCGACGCAAGTGGGGCAAGCCACGTCCCACGACGCCCAGTCGGTTTCTATATGAAATCATCGGCAAAGCGGAACACGCTCACGGAAAACGAAAGACAAAGCGGTGAAAACAATGTCAGGCTTTCGCAGCGCCGCATCAGCCACTTCTCGCCTCGGACACCTTCGCTGATCCACATGGACACCACCGAAGTCATCGTCGCGATTGCGTCGCCGCCGGGACCCGCGGCGCGGGGTATCGTCCGATTGGCCGGTGATGGTCTGCACGATGTGCTGCGGAAATCGGGACTG
>JBCCRW010000537.1:0-2710 GCA_039201055.1 Planctomycetota bacterium
ACAGAATTCGAATCTGTGACCTCTGCGGTGTGAACACAGCGCTCTAACCAACTGAGCTAATCGCCCGTTTGAGTCCCTTTCGGCAGACTCGTGCGGATAGAGAAGACTAGCTTTTTGGCTATTCCTACGCAAGTCGTTTCGTGGCGGGCGAGCGACGGGCGATGAACGTGAAGCGAGGCGGGGAGAGTTGGGTTGGTTTAGAGATTTCCGCCTCGGAGAGGCGGGCTACTGATTTTGTTGAACGTCGAAAAGGGGGGTGGCGATGCCGCTGGGATCGATCGCCCAAGGCGTCCAGAGCAACTGCACGTCCTGGACTTTCAAATCGCTTTTTCGCGGCGCGATCGTGGTCGTTTCCAATTCCAAGTTTTCGATGGCGTACTTTTCGGACAACTCATCGATTTCTTCCCGAAGGCGGGCGTTGAGCTCGGTTTGCTCGATCGCCAAATCCCGCAGTTGATCTTCGGCACGGCCGATGTCACTTTTTTGCTGCATCGCCCGGCCACCGGCTCGCGCCGCCGTCGACATGCTGTTGACGTTCGTCCGCGAGGCGACTTTACGACCCATGAATGCCCCCAAGAGGCTCGAACCAATCGAAATGATGGATGACAATTTCGCTTGTTCGTATTGATCTTCTTCACGCGCCACGCGGTCTTGGGCGGCTCGGATTTTCTTGTCAAGCGAAGCCATCTTTTTGGCGTATTTTGCACGGAGTTTTTCGGTGGCCAAGTCGCGTTCTTCACGGGCCAACGTATTGAAGTGAATCCGCGCCTGGGCCTGCGTCGATCCTCCGGGCGCGTATTCGCCCAGCAAAGTGGATTTGTAAAGTTCCAACGTCTGGTGACGATACAAATAGTCTTTGAATTCCTTTTCGAGTTTCCGGTATTCGGCCGCGCCGCACAAATCCGTGGGCAAGGCCGCGTAGGTGAACGAATCCTCCGGTTCATTGGCCAGTGCGTTGGATGCATCCAGCGGCCGACTGACTTCCCAGCGATCCGCGGGGATGCCGCTGCCGCACAGCAGGATTCGCCGCGCGTCGCGCCATAAATCCAGATCCGCGGAACTGCGGACCCAGTGCAGCGTGCCTTCGCAAATCAAGGCGGGGCGATAGACTTCTTTGGAAACGTTTTCGGGTGGTCGCTGGGGCGGCAGATAGCGTTCTTCAACGCCGATGGGGACCACCGGTTTGATCGGGTCGGCGGCGACCGCCGGCGTGTCACCGGCGGATAGGTCTTCAGTCACGGCGATGCCGGAATCGTCGACGGTTTGTCGTTTGTCCGCCATCAGTTCGGAAATTTGATCACGCGAAAGCGGGCCGGCCAAATAAGACAACGCCCAGCGGGTTTGAAACACCGTGGGTTGGTCGTCGTGGACGTTGTTCATCAGGAACACTCGGTTGCCCAGCGAGGCGAGCATTTGTTCCATGCGGGCACGATCGAATTGGCTGCCCGATTGCGCCGACGCACCTTCGAGTCCTTCCAGGACACGCGCCTTGTCGCGTTCGGTTTGCAATCGCCCCAGAAACCAAGTGCCGATGTTCGAAAGGCCTTTGTAGTCCAAGTCGACGGGGTTTTGCGTGGCCAGCGTGATGCCAACGCCGAAGGCTCGAGCCTGTTTGAGCAGCGTGAGCATCGGCGGTTTGGAGGGTGGGTTGGCGACCGGTGGAAAGTAGCCGGCTACTTCGTCCATATAAAACATCGCCCGCAGTGAACTGGTGCCGCTTTGCGATCGCGTCCAGGCGAGCAATTCGTTGAGCAAAATGGTGACGAAGAACATTCGTTCGCGATCGGACAAGTGCGCGATCGACAAGATGCTCAGTCGCGGCTTGCCCGACGGGTCGTAGAGCAGCTTGCCGATGTCGAGCGTTTCGCCGTCCAGCCAGGTCGAAAATGCGGGCGAAGCGAGCAAGTTGTTCAGCCGCATCGACAACTTGGCTCGATCCGAGGGCGGCATAAAGGTATCCAGATCCATCACGCCGACTTGCCGGATCGGTGGCGCGCTAATCAATCCGATCAGTGCCCCGATCGAGATGCTTTCGCCCTTTCGCCAACAGTGATCCAGGATTGACGAAACCAAAATATGCTCGGGTGAAAGCAGTGGATCGGCTTCGATGCCCAGTAGCGTCAACAAACCGGATGTTGCACCGGTGACACGTTCCCGCATGGCATCGGAATCACGCAGGACTTCCTGCGAGGGCGCATCGAAGCTTTTGAGCACCGTTAGCGGCAGCCCGAGATTGCTGCCGGGCGTGTAGACGCTGATGTCGACCGCATCGCGAAACTTTTTGATTCGAGCGGGGGATTGGCCCCAGGACGCCAGGCCGGATTTCCACAATTTCGCTCGGTCCTCGGCGAATTGCTCGACCGTCATGCCTTTGCGGATCGCGTCGCCGGAATGGATGTACGGCAAAAAATCGCTGGCTTGTAAATCGGGGAAGGCCAGCAGCAAATTGGCCAAATCGCCTTTGGGATCGACGCACAATGCGGGGATGCCATCGATGGCGGCCTCTTCCAGTAACGACAGGCACAGTCCCGTTTTGCCGCTGCCGGTCATGCCCACGCACATCGCGTGCGTGCAGAGATCCTTGGCGTCGTACATCAACAGGTCGTCGCGCAGCTGGCCCGCCGCAAGGTCGTAGTGTCGACCGAGATAGAACGAGGCGAGCTTTTCGAATTGATCGGGCGAGGGCGTTAAATCGGGCGAAGTGGCTGGA
>JBCCRW010000538.1:0-2698 GCA_039201055.1 Planctomycetota bacterium
CGGGGCAATTTTCCGATGTGGGTTCGCAACCAACGCAATAGCCGACATGGTGTGGATTTTGGTTACAACCTGCACGGCTTTTCACCGGCGGTCTACTACCGACGGTACTGCGAATCTTTGTTGGCCGTCGACGATGGTGTCGGCAAACTTCGCAAGGCCCTAAACGATCGAAATTTGGCGGACAATACGCTGATCGTCTACATGGGCGATAACGGCCTTCAATTTGGCGATCATGGATTGATTGACAAGCGAGTGGCCTACGAGGCCAGTGCCCGGGTGCCGCTGATTCTCGCGGGCCCCGGCATCCCGGCGGGTTGCCGCGATTCCGACCTGATTGGCAACATCGATATCGCCCCGACGCTTTTGGATGCCGCCGGCGTCACCGCCGACGCTTGGTCCGAAAAGTTGCCCGGTGATCGCCAGATCCAATTTGATGGAGTCTCCGCGTGGGGGAGCATTGGGAACGCATCCGGTAACGGGCCGCGAAGCGAATTACTGTATGAGTATTACTGGGAGCGAAATTATCCTCACACGCCCACGTTGCACGCGGTGATCGGCGGACGGTACAAGTTCATTCGCTGCCACGGACTTTGGGACCGCGAAGAGTTTTATGATTTGCAGCAAGACCCCGGCGAAATGCAAAACTTGATGACGGAACCCGAGCACGCCGCACGGATCGCCGAACATCGCACCGCACTTTGGAAAATGCTGTCCGAAACGGGTGGTGACGCGATTCCGCTATTGGCCGACGAGGGCCCCGTGTTTCCCGCTCGCGATGCCGCCGCGTCCGGCCCGGCGGCGTTTCCCGACGAGTTCCTGGTCCCATCACAACCAAAGTAGCACGCCTCTCCGAGGCGTTTCATTGACTCCGACGCGAATCCCACTCACCTAAGTGCCGAAGGCACGTCTTGCACCCGCCCCGGACGCCAGTCCGAAGACCGCTTTACACTCGCGTCAGCTTGGTCACCCGTCCCGTGCGGACCCATTCGGCGACAAACAAGTCGCCGTTGTTGTCAAAACGAGCGTCGTGAGGATGGACAAACTTCCCATCCTGCCACTGAGATTCATCCGTGCGGATCTTGAAGCCCTTGTTGGCTTTTTGATCCGCCAAAACTCGCTTGCGATCATCGCCCAATGTGACAACCGTTTGGTTGTCGGCATCCAGAATCGTCACCCGTGCCTTCAATTCCGGCACCAACATCCATTCTTTATAAGTATCCAGGTTGGCGGGCAAACCGAATCCGGTCACCGTGGATTCATAAACGCCATCGATTGAAAAGATTTGTAGATCATCATGAGCCCGATCGGCGACGACAATTTTCGGCGCATCGCCGCGGTCATCAATCCAAATCCCATGCGGCGTATTGAACGTGCCTTCGCCTTTGCCGGCCCCGCCGAAGCAGCTGACCCAGTTGCCGTCCTTGTCATAGCGATGGATGTAAAACGATCCATAACCGTCGGCCAATAGGAAACCGCCATCGGGAAGAAACGCAAAATTGGTCGGCATGAATCGATCGCGTCCCCAGATTTTTTGCGGATTGGTCCCCTCGGATTCGTTGTAAACCTGACTGGCCATTGGTGCATGATGCATCCAAACCGTTTCACCCAATAGATTCAGCTTGGCAATCGCTTTGACGTTCTGGTAAGCGGCCACGTACAAGAATGGCGTGCCGTCTTCAACCCGAACGTCGATTCCATGACCGCCGCCCTGAAATTGCTGTCCAAAAGCGCGAATGAATTTGCCTTCTGGATCAAAGACAAAAATCGACGGGTGATCCTTAAGGTCGGCCTTGCCCTCGTGAATCACATACAGGTTATTGTCGGGGTCGACGGCGACGTTGTGAGTCGTCTGCCATCGAAAGCGATCGGGTAGCTTTGCGAAGCCGTGATCAAACTGGTATTTGTAATCGCCGCTGCCGATGACATCCTGGGCGGCACTTCGCTTTGCGGTCACAATGGCGGGCCCAGCGATGGCGGTGGCCGCCAGAGTACGAACGAATTGGCGTCGGTCAGCTTTGGGTTTCATGGATCGATCGGGCTGGCGTGGAATGGAAGTTGGCAACATCAGTGGGCATCAAGTCAAGGAACGAGTGAACAATAGGTGGACGATTCAGCCGTCTCTCCCGCTCCGCGCAGCGGGAACAGCGGGAGAGATCTCGAGAGAGGGTAAAAAGCCCACCACTTATTGTTCGCTCGTTCACAAGCGATCCCCGCAAGCGGGAACTCCGTGAATATAGACGAACAGCGATTCGGTTTTGGCGCGAACTGGCAGGACTTTTCCGGCCAGATTGATGAAGCACGGATCGAACGCGCGATCGATTCACTGCGTGAATTGCTCGGCGTCCGCGGCCTTTCCGGCTGCCGCTTTTTGGATATCGGTTCGGGCAGCGGGCTGTTTTCGCTTGCCGCGTCGCGTCTGGGGGCGCAAGTCGTCGCGCTCGACTACGACCCCGACAGCGTTCGATGCACCCGAGCGGTACTTTCGCAAGACTCGGCATCTTCCGATGGTTCGACGGCTGGGGCCCCACCCACTTGGCACGTCCATCAGGGCAGCGTCTTGGATGCCGACTGGATGGCTTCGTTCGACAACGCACCCACGGCATAGAGCACCGCCATGAACGGGACCACGGCGGCTGCAACTCGGGCAATTCGCCGGATGCCGCCGAGAATCACCCCCGCCAGCAGCAGTGCGAAGGCC
>JBCCRW010000539.1:0-2686 GCA_039201055.1 Planctomycetota bacterium
GTCGAAGACGTGCGATTGCTATTTCGAGTTGGAACGCGGGTCGCCAACGCACCGGAAATGCCCACCTGGAATCCCGGGGATGAATTCGAAGCGGCACGGCGGGAGGCTATTCGGGCGGCAGCCGCGGCGGAATCGGGTGAATGATGGCGGCTTGGTTTCGCCACAAGGTTCCGGTCGAAACGGCCTTCCGCGTCTCACTGGATCTCGCACTGCGGGATTTGCAGACCCGGATCACCAAGGAAGGCTGGCCCACGCGTTCGGCGGTCACTCGTTTGGAACCAACGATTCGCGTTCGCAATCCAGCGTTATCGGCTGGCGAAAATCCGCCGGAGAGGACTCTTGGTGGCTTCGCCGCCGATGATGTGCATCCGGCGACCGATCCCGAATTGGCGGCAATCACCGCGACGGTTTGTCAATGGGTTGGTATCGCCGCCGATCGATTCGCCGCCTCGATCGTCGATAACATTCCCAGTGATGCTCGGGTGCAAATTCATGTCATGGATGACGGCGGCGTGGCGATCGCCTTGCAAGAGGAAACTCGCGAGCATCCCGTCCAGCAATGCATCGGCATCGCGGGTGCCGCCGTGACCGCCGAATGGATCGATCGTCTGGGCCGTCCACCAACTCCGGTGGAACTGGACGTTCGCTTGGTCACGCTTGGCCTGGCATCGCCAGCAGCCGATGCCGCGATGACATCGGTGAATTGGTCCAGCATGGGTTTTTCGGGTTGGCGAATGGCCCGCGTTGGGACCCTATCGCCGGCTGAATTTGGCTATGTGACCGCCCGCTGGGATCGCCTTGGCGGGGAAGTCCCCGCGTCAGTGCTGCGAAAAATGCGTTTGGATGCCCGATCCGCTTTCCGGCAAACACGTCGTTACTTTGCCCGCATCGATCCGGATCAAACACTTTTGCAGTGCAAGGAGCTGCCGTCACCGGGTGATTCGCTCGCGACACGTTTGGAACAACTTCACGCATACGATCCAGCACTCGTTTACGCGGCGCTGCGGAACTGGATCACCCAGGACGAAATGCTCGAGGGCCGCTTTCGCGACCCGCTGAAGGCCCTGTTGGATCATCCCGATTTGGATTTGCGGACCGCCGCCAACCGGCTGATCGGTCGGTTGCACCTGGAAACCGGCGAAGCGGAGCGACTGCTTCGCGGCGGACTTCGTCATGCGAATGAATCCGTGTTTTTGGCGGCTGCCGCGGCGGCGACGGATCATCAAATTTCGTTGGAACCGTTCTCGCGTCGCTTGATCGATCTGTTGGGGGTGTCCTTGGACGATCGCTTTGTGACTCTCGAACTGATTCGCCGGTCGAAAGTGTCGCACGAAATGATGGTCCGTGCCGTTGCGGAAATGTGGTGGGAGGCCCACCAGGCGGAGGATTCAGTCTACGCCGACCAACTGTGGTGGACCTTGGACGAAATTCAATCAGATCCCGTGCTTTGGTTGCGGCAGGCTTGGAAAGGCAATCGCTCGTTCGAGCAGCAGATTTCAGCGGCGGGCCGCCAGCAGCAACGCCACCGTGAACAATCCGCAGCCGAGTGGTTGGGTGAAACGAACGCTGATGATGCGGAGGCAGCCGCGGGGTCGGACAGTCACGTTGGGTCGGAAAGTACGGTCCTGGAGACGCCGAAGCGTCGCGTTACCCGGGACCGATTATCGGACCCGGACACCAACAGCCTTGGCGGCAGTCGCTTACTGTAGCGACGCCAAAATTCATTTCGCGTGTGGGACGCTGCCCGAACGCACGGCGATACCCAGCCTGCTCGCGGCGTTGCCGTCCTCATTTCTGACGCTCATTGAAGCGTCGTTGGAGGCCCGCTAATTCGTTTTGAAGAGCGTCCAGATTTTGGTCTTCGAATGTCAATTCGTCCGCCTGCGCGTCGCCGAGAAGACTTTGCAACAGCCGTATCTGACCCACCAATACTCCTTGCTCGTGCCCTTCTTGGCGTCCCTCTTCCCTTCCTCACACGAGCAGACGATCGGCCAGCGATCCGGCTTCAAATTGGGTTGGAAAGACGCTCGCGAGCGTCTGTTTGTACTGCTCGTCGTCGATGTCTTTGTTGGCCGCCATTACATATTCTCCGATTAACAATAGCAAATCCGAAACTTTGTTTCGTAGATCCGCGTCAAGCAACCGTCCGTTGCCAGGATTTGGCGGTCATCCAAATCGCGGCCAACGCCAGCGACCACGATGCAATCACCGGCGCCGCGATCAAGAGCGGGCCCGAAAGTGTCGGCGGCAAACGGGCTTGGCAAAACGTGGACCACACCGAAAGAAAGACGAACGCCAGCAACAAACCGGTGGTTTTGGCAATGAACATCAACTTCGTTTGCAACAACATGCCAATCCCGCGCTGCTGATGCGGCGCCCGTGGAATCCACAGAAACAGGCTGTTTTCAAGTGCAAAGATCACGATCGCCAGTGCCGACAGCATCCCCAACCACAACAAAGCCGCGGTCCAGGTGGGCTGGAGCACGATGATGGCGATCATCAGCACGACGGCCTGAAAGACCCAGGTCAACAGCACGGGAATGCCGATTTGCCCCAACACCATTTCCCAGGGTCGAACCGGCAGCGATCGCAACAGACCCAGCCGATTCCAATCACGCCGAAAATCGATCTTCAAAGCCGATGGGGCCAACATCGCCGTGCAAAACGCAACGCCACCGACGACGAA
>JBCCRW010000540.1:0-2683 GCA_039201055.1 Planctomycetota bacterium
GCTGGACGTTGCACCCGGTGAGCCGCGACCGAAGCCTCCAGCGCCGGGCTGGGTACCGCGCATCGAACCCGCGGTAGGGCTACTTCACCGATCGCAATGTCAGCAGCGGCGTGTCTTGGGTGTCCGCCGCAGGATAATCCAGGCGCGCCCCGGCGGCGACGAAGACTTCCAAATCGCCGTTGTCGGCTTGGCGAACGATGCCTTTCCGCGGCCCCGCCCCGCCCATCGCGGGTTCGTCTTCGGGCGACTCGTAGGACAGGTAGACAACGCCCGGTGGCGAATCCGCATCGGGATCGAAGACAACGTTCGCGGTCATCGCGCCGCGAAAGGGCAACTGGCACCTTTTATCCGCCGGAATCGCCACGGTTTGACCCAGCGACCCATCCAGGGCGACGACGGCCCAAGAACCCTGTAGAGAATCGAAGCCAAACGACTTATCTGACGTCGCGTCATCCGCAACCGCCGTGTCGCTGGGTTCGGCGGCAACCGGAACGTCGGGCTTTTGGCACCCCAAACCGCTCAGGCTCAGCACAAACAATCCAGCACAGGCACAGCGGAACAAATTGGAAAACATGACAAACCTTTTCGAAGAAAGCTCCTTCCGAGAATTTAGTGGTTCCTGATCATTTCGTCTGCCAGATGTTAATAGCTCCGGACGCGAGACCGGGGTCCGGTGGCCAGCGAGCCATTCAACGTCGCGAAGCGATGGCAGGAAGTGACGGGACTCGTCGCCTCCTCCAATGCTCCTGCTATCGGAAACACTTTTCTTAGGACACCCGCACCCAGTCCTTGAGCCTTGTGTGCTGGAAAATCATATCGTGTTGGATTTGGAGTTCCTGGCCCATGCCGGCTTCACTGGCCCGCTGAAACATCGCCATTGCGATGGCAACATCAACATAGGCCAGGCCGACGGCGTTGAAGTAAATCCGTTCCTCGGGTGATTCGCGACCGGCCTTTCGGCCGACGACCAAGTCGATCAAGTTGCCGTGCAGATCGTCGTCTTTCAACTCGCCATCTTGATACATGCGGCTGAGCGTTTGGGTGCGATGTTTGACCGTCTCCCAATCATCACAAATGATCTTATTGCATGATTTTGCGACCGCGTATTCGTCTTCCCAGCCGCCGACGTGACTGTAAAAAGCCCCCGGTTTGACCCACGCGGCTTTCAGCAGCGGAGCCTGGGCACTGGTCGCGGTGACGATCACGTCGGCGTCCGAGGTGGCCTGCTGCAAATCGGATGACGTGGCGACGAATTCAAGTTGCGGCAGAATCGCGGACATCTCGCGAACAAATTGCGTCTCTTCGGCGGGATCCTTTGCGGCGACTTTGCAACACTGAAGACTGGGCAGCACCGTCTTCATCGCGATCAAGTGCATCTTCGCCTGCTCACCGGCTCCGATGAAACCGATGGTTTGGGAATCTGCTCGGGCACCATGCTTGGCGGCCAATGCGCCCATGGCGCCCACTCGCACGTTGCTGCACAGCGTTCCCTCCATGACCGCGATGGGCAGACCCCGCTCGATCTCGCTCAGGATGATCACGGCGGAGAGGTTTTGGATGCCGTGCTTGGCCGGGTTGGGTGGAAACACGGAGACCCATTTGACGCCGCACACCTTGCGAGACTTAAACGTGGCGGGCAAACAATTGATGCGTTCCTGTGTTTCATCATTGAAGATCTGGACGATCTTTTCGGGAAACATGACGTCGCCGTTTTCATGGGCGACCAGAGCATCCTCGGCGGCCTGGACGGCCATGCGAATGTCCAAGCACCCGGCGCCAAGCAAATCTTCTTGCGAGAAAAAACGGCACGTAATCTCGTGGCTGCTCATCAGCACTTCCCCTGGTTGAATGAATCAAATTCAGCAGTTCGAAAGGGAGCAGCTTTTGCGCCAAAGGGAAAAGGTGACGTCACGAATCACGCGGGCGACCCGCACACACCGCCGCGTGCGTCGACGCACGGGCAACCTGGATGTGCGAAAACGCACAATCGATGGCGATGTGTGCGTGTGTGTCTCAGGCGAACACTTCCAACTTGCCGGCGTGTTTGGCGATCAAATAGTAGAACGCGACGCGATCCTTGGCGCGTTCGGACGCCATGTCGGCGGTGGTTGCGGCAACCGCTTTTTCGGCTTCCTCGGGTGACAGTTCCAGTTTCTTGGTGCAGAAACCGGTGATCACGCGTTCGACTTCAGCCTTGTCGCTGGTCGCAACCGTTGCCGAATCGCGATTTTGAAGGGCGATGCCGCAGTGCTTGCGGATTTTGTCGACGACTTCTTCGCTTGCGTCAGGATCGTACTTGCGAACGTTGGCGAGATGATCGGCCATGAGAATGAGATGCTCCCCGTGCGAGAGAAAACACAAAGTGGAAGTTGGACACGATGCCGTGCTCGGCGCCTGGTGCCGCCGTGGGTCCAAGTTTAACAGCGTTGGAGTGCGTTGTAATCAATCGTAGGCGTGTCGCTCACGCTTTAAGCCAGTCACCGATTTGTTTCAGGTTCTTTGCGGAATCGAACAGCACGGCGACGTCAAAAGATAAGCCTTCGATAACGGCGCAGTGCAGCATGCCCTGGCCGGCCTTGAGCACCAATTCATAATTCGCCTCGTTTTCGCCGGACGCCGGACGCAAGCGATACTGTTCGATGACGCTTTGGTCGGCATCAACGATCCAATACTCGTGGACGCC
>JBCCRW010000541.1:0-2681 GCA_039201055.1 Planctomycetota bacterium
ATTGAACGAAGCGATGCCAATACGCGTTGGCCGTTACCGGCGTCGTGGCGGTCAAGCCGAATGAATCGAGTTGATCATCGACGGTCTTCTTGACCGTTTCCGGGAAGAACCGGCGGCCCGTGGAATCGGGCACAAAGCGGCGATTATTGACGATGAAGCCGTCAAGCGAATTTTTGCCGTTTGTCGGTCTCGCGTTTAGCGGCACCTCGGAATACGTGTCCTCGATCCCCCACACGATGATCTGGCGAACGCCCGTTTCAATTGGCTGCAGCACATAGTTGTCGATGGAATTCCAGGCCCAGATCAGGACCACGATCGTCAGCAGCGGCGGCAAAGCGACCCCTAAGCCACGCAGCACGGCGCGTCGGAACCCCGCAAACGAGGTGCGTCGCGGGGGCGCCATTTCAGAGCCTTCGATTGGGTTTGCTTTTGGCACGTTGAAAGATTTGTCGCGTCAGAAAACTTGCGCGATGGTGCGCGCAAATGAAACAGTACCCCTGTTGTAGCTTTTTCAGCCCCGAATGGCTCGCGCCACCACCACTAGAGTGACCCTTCGGGCCCCGCCGGATTTCAGTGTTCGAGCAATTTCACCACCCGTCGCCCCGGTCGTCAAAACGTCATCGACCACAACCAGATGTCGCCCAGCAATGCTGTGCGGATGCCGCCGCCACGAAATGCCGGACCATTCCAGCGATTTGTCTAGCCAAGCATAGGACTTCCGAAAGCCAAAGGCGCCCGAAACGTTTTGTCTTCGCGCCCGATCGTCCAACCAAGCCTGTTTCGCAATCCGCCTTGTCGTCCGTAAAACCGGGAATATCGGCCAATCGAAACGCTTCGACAACTCTTCGGCCAACACCCTCACACCATTTCCGCCACGCAAATACGCCCGCACACGATGCGACGGGACGAACACGATGCCGTCCACCGAAGACGTCGCCAGCTCGATTTCCAGCCGATCGCCCAGTCGCGCCGCCAGAGCACGAGCCACCGAGCGGCCGCCGCGATATTTCGCCGCGACCACGGCCCGGCAAACCTGTCCCTGGTACGACATCGCCGCGATGGCCCGGTCAAATCCAAATCGATCCGGATTGTCCGCACATTCGACGCACAGACGTTCCGAAAGAACCGTTTCAGCATCGTCAAGCGGCTTGGCATGCGACAGTTTCGCCGGAATTGGCAAGGCGCATCGATGGCACGTTTCCCGCACTCGCAACGCCGCGGCGTGCAATTCCAAGTGGCAAGCTTCGCACCACCAAGCGTGCGAGCTGGCCGGCGCGTCGCACAAACGGCAACTGGGTGGCAGGACCCAATCCATCACGTCGCGTGCAAACGAGTGCCGGGCGATCAGGCGACCGGCGGGCGTGTTTGTCGGTGTTAAGTGGGTCGCTTGAATTTCGTCCGCCATCGGGTTTTGTGACGAATGCAGTGGGTTCATCGAAAAGAAAAAATTTTCATTTTGCCGTGAACCTTCGCCATCCGATTCGTTCTAACATTGCATCGCCCCGCGAACACGGCTGACTTCGTAGCTTCGCCAAGTGGTTGTCCACCTGGACTTTTTTGAAGCGGACTCGACTGATGTTAGGATATGCTACGGGGCACTTGGGGGAAGTTTTCTTCCCATTCCGTTTTTCTGGTACTCCACGCCCGTGTCATTGATGGCACCTGGAGGAGATTCAATGCGACTTCAAACCATTACCGTCGTCATCGCTTCGTTGGCAAAGATCCAACGCGAGACCGCCGCCGTGATGTCGTTTGTCCGCTCGTGCTATCCGCACATGGATCGACTCCGTCTGAATCCAGCGTGGAATCTCGATTTAGCCCGTGATGCCGGGGGGCCGCTGATGTCCCACGGTAAACCGGTCGGCAGGACAGGGCTCAGTCGCCCGTCCATGTCACCCGGCGGCGGAGTCTGCTCCGCCACCCGACGTAGCTAAGTCGATCATTTGGCGGCTCACACCGCCCTTGATCCGCGCCACGGCCGTCCATCGGCAGCGGCACCCGGAATCTTCACCACACCAGAAAACCCTTTAGTCCGAAGCCGTCGGTCTCCCCGTCGCTTTCGCTTGCAGTCCATAGGGCCCCTGAGCGGGTCCGTCAGGCACGCAGCGGAGTCACGTGGGAACCGGCCAAAATGCGTCCGCAGTAGCCTGCGGTGCTCGTTCGTCCGGAAACGGACGGTGGCGACGCAAACGAATTTTGAAGACGGCTGCGGGAGGATATCCCCCGAGCATGAATGCCACGCAATTTATCGAAAACACGACGTTCGCCACCGCAACGACCGACGCCTCGACCACGCCCCAAACGGCGGCGTGCGGCGAGCAGGTCGTGACGCCGGAGGAAGTCACCGTTGCCGAAATGGTGCGCCGAGCCCAGGCGGGCGATCGCGACGCCTTTGGTGCCCTGTTCGAACGCTATCGACCCGGCATTTTTGCACTCGCCATGCGACGCGTGCGAAACGCCGACGAAGCGGACGAATTGACCCAGGACGTTTTCATCCAAGCGATGCAAAAGATCGAGCAACTTCGCGTGCCCGAAGCTTTCGGTGGCTGGTTGCGTCAAATCGTGCATCGGATGGCGATCAATCGCGTGACTCGGAACCGGAACGCGTTGCCGCTGGACCCCGAAACCATGGAAGCCACCTGCGCTGACTTTGCGTCGCCCGAAACGGTGGCCGAAGGCCG
>JBCCRW010000542.1:0-2632 GCA_039201055.1 Planctomycetota bacterium
ACATCAGTGACGCGATGATCAGCGGAATCGCGACCATTTTCAGCATCCGCAGAAACAAACCGCCCAGTTTGTTGAACCAACCGCCGATGGCCTTGGCATAGCTTTGTCCTTCGGCCAAATACAACGCCGCCGCCTCCGGTGCAACGACCTTCAACTGCTTCAAATCGGGAACCGCATCGGGGTCCTGCGATAACGGCTCGATCACATGCCGCATCGCTTGGCCGTCGGCGTCGTTGTAGGTGATGATCGTGCGACCGGCCGCATCTTCGATCAGGACATCCCGCATTGATCCCGATTCGTTGGCCTCCATTCGCGTCGTCCGCTCGGAGACGGTTAGATTCAAGGCGACGCCCAACAGCGTGCCTAGAACCATGCCGATCAAGATTTGCCAATGGAGCGCGATTCGTCTCATGCGTTCGATTTTTCCGTTGAAGAACTTGTCATAGCATCGCGATCCAGATACCAGGTCACGTTCGGGTGCAGTCGTAGAAAGCTGGCCGGGCAAGAAGCGTCAACCGGGCCGTGCAGCGAAGCCGCGACGGCGGCGGATTTTTGTTTGCCAAAGGCCAGCACCGCGATCTCCTTGGCATCCAAGATTGACGCGATGCCCATCGAAATCGCCTGCCGGGGGACTTGATCGCGGTTGTCGAAAAAGCGTGCGTTGGCGTCGATCGTTGATTCCGTCAGGTGCACCACTCGGGTTCGCGAGGTCCGTGACGCACCCGGTTCGTTGAAGGCGATGTGTCCGTTCCGGCCGATGCCCAACAGTTGCAGATCGATGCCGCCGGCGGCCGCGATTTCTTTTTCGTATGCCGCCCCGGCAAGCTGGAGGTCGCTGGTGGGCGATGTCGCAACCGGGAAATGGGTTTGGCGATCGTCGAGCCCCACTTTTTCGAACAAATGAGTTCGCATGTACGAACGATAACTTTGCGGATGGTCGTGGGCCAAACCGACGTATTCGTCCAAATTGAATGTCGTTACACCGGAAAAACACAAATCCCTTTCCGCCAGCAGGCGATAGAAATCACGCGGGGTGCCACCGGTCGCCAAGCCCAACACACAATCGCTTGTCGTCGCGATTTTTTCGGCGAAGCGATCCGCCGCCGCCGCCGAGGCACCGAGCGAAACGTCCTTGACGACCACTTGGGGCGAAAACGTTTCCGTGTTTGGTGAAACGAGGCGATTCATCTAGGCCAATTCCTGCAACATCGTTTCCGAGACATCCCGCAGCATGCCGGTCCACTGCTTCGCGGGCACGCGGTCGCCCAGCCGGTCACGCAGATCCGGGCGGACGAACACCCGCACACGTTTGACTCGGCCATCGAATTGATCGCGGGCCAGCGAGGATGCCACCGGCGAAAGGGTACCCAGCGGCACGACATCACCGGAAGCGCGGACGACGTCCATATTGATGTCCACTTCCAATTGCACCGGAGGTGCGTCGATCAGAACGTCCGAGGGGTGGATGGCGATGCCGGCGTGGCTGCTTAAACGGTCCGCGATGCTTTCGGCGATGGTGACCAAGTACCAAAAGGGTCGACGGGCGAGCGATTGGTGAACGCCGCTTTCATCGGTTCCGTCGAATTCCGCGACGCACTTGTAAAGCTGTCGACGTTTGCCAAACAATCCCTCCACGATGCTTTCGGCCGTCGTGCCGCTGGCGGCGCGACGCAGGCTCCTTACCCAATCCGAATCGCCCATTCGCCGCATCGAGGCCAGGTCCATGCGATGCTGCAACAAGAATACCGCGCGTTGCAACATCGCGGTCGCCGCGCGAACCGTGCGGTGCCAATACACTTCGCTGAACATGATGTAGCGAGCAAAGACCATCATCTCGGCGGCCGTCTTGGCTTTTTCGCCGACGGCCAAACGCGGCCGATGCGGGTGGACGGTCAGGTTTCCGATCAAGCGGGCGACGTCGAAGTGTCGACCATACGGTACTCCAGCGTGCAGGCTGTCACGCTGAAGGTAATCAATCTTGTCGACGTCGACGGGTCCGCTCAAACAACTGGCCAAAAACGCATCGCTTGCGTCGCCACGGTGGATCGCGGACTCGCGCGGATGGGTGGCCGACGGCTTTGGCGGGTCGACTAAATTCAAGACACGCGATGGATCGATGCCCCAATCCTGGTCCATCGCGTCGGCCAATTCGCCCGAGCGAATGATTTCGGCCAGCGCGGTTTCATGCGACGGTTGGTCGGGTAGCTGCATGTCCTCGATGGGGTGGCAAAACGGCCAGTGCCCGACGTCGTGCAACAACGCGGCGACCAAAAACACGGCAGCCGAATCGTCGTCAAAAAAATCCGCGGGCAAACGCTCGCGAGCAACCGGGTCGCCGTAAAAATGCAGCAAGAATTGCCGGGCGACGTCGTAAACACCTAACGAATGTTCTAGCCGATGATGGCATGCGCCCGGATACACCCGAGCGACCATGCCCAGTTGCGAAATGCCGGCAAGTCGCTGGAACGCCGCGGTATCGATCAAACGACGCACCCGCCGCGTCACCGGAACGTTGTCGCCGGGCGGCAGACGGACCACGCCGCCGCCGGAATCCAAGCCACGACCACCGGATTGCAATTCCGGAATCATGCGTCCGATCCCAGGCTTGCATGGTGGCGATGCCGTTTTGTGG
>JBCCRW010000543.1:0-2621 GCA_039201055.1 Planctomycetota bacterium
CATCGGTCGGCCGATGAACGCATCGCCGTCGTGCTTGTTCCATTTTCCAACAATGCGGCCGCTGCTGTACTGCAAGTCATAACGCCCGATTTGGGTGCCGGTGATCCACAACATCGCGTCTGAAAACGCCATCTTGGTGGCGGTCGGTTGATCGTAAAACGGTTGCTGGACCGCCGATTCGGTGACCTGCTTTTCCGCGGCGGTGACTTCGATATCCAAAATTTTGACCTGGCCGCGATCGGTCAGGATCGCCAAGCGGTTGCGAATGATCTCGGCCGGTTCGATCACATTGCCAGTCAATCGCACCGGAGGCTGGGCGATTCGCATGTTGGTGCCATCGGGATCGACCCGCAGGATGTGGACCAACGCTTCGCTTGCGTCGACGTTTTCGATCACAAAGACGTGACCCAGAAGCGGCACCGGCGGAACCGCAATGGTGCCGGCACCGTGCCCCAGGTAAAAGCTTTCGACGCAGGATCCGTTGTTCAAATCCAGCACGTAAATGTTGCTGTGACCACCGGCTTGATACACCTTTTGTGCTTCACGCTCGCGATTGATACCCGGCGGTGCGGTCAAGCTTTGCGGAATCCGCGCGGCCCACTTGGTGTCACCCGAATTGACGTCCTGATGCAAAATGGTGCCCGAAGGCGTGGTAACAAACAGGCTGTCGCGAAGACTGGTGGGACGCAAAAAACGTTCGCCGATTTCGGCCCGCCAAATCACGTCGCCTTTTTCCGAATCGCAACGCAGGATCGAATCGGTTTGCGAATCGGACAACAGCACGCCGCTGTCACCAAAGATTCGCACCGGTGGTAGGTCTTCGGCATAGCCGACAAAGCGTCGCCAGCGGAGCCCGCCGGTTTCGCCATCAAAGGCCATCACACTGCCGCCGGCACGAAGATAGAAAACTTCGCCGGCCAACCCCGGTGCCCGCCGACCCGACTGGGTCGTCAACACGATCGTCTTGACCGGGTCGACATTGGCCGATCCCTTGCTGACCTTGGGCAAATTGGTCGCCGGGGCAACCAAGTTCTGCTGAATCTCGCTGGCGCCAATGATCAGCTTTTGAAGACGTTCGTTGTCATACAGTTCGGGAAAATCTTGCAACAACGCCGAGCGAATGTCATAGGCCTGTTTGGTTTCCTGTTTGGCCAAAGCCGCTTCCATTTCCTGGGTGGCTTTGTCCAGTCGCACGTTGCGGCTGATATCGCGGGCGACTCGGCCACGACTTTCCTCCACGCCTTTAATTTTGACGGCCAGCGCGGTTCGCAACGATCCAGGAATGTAGGCCGGGTCGTCGATCAAAACATCATGTTTTTCCAATTTGTCCAGCAACATCTTCTTGCGTTTGGTGTCGCTGGCCTTGTCCGCTTCGTTGGTAATGTTGTCGGCGATGTCGACCAACAAATCCGCCAAGTCGGCGCGCTCGTTATCCAGCCCCGGTTCCTGGATGATTTTGGGCAGCTCTTTGACGGCTACCTCGGTGCCCTTCCAAGGTTCCTGGGTAAAGCTGGCGGCCTTGTACAACTTGGCCATCGTGATTTTGACGCGAGCGGACGACGAGTGTTTGGGGTCGCTGGGGTACGATTCCAGGAAATCCGCAAACTCCACCTGGGCGTCATCAAAACGCTGCATCTTGTAATACTCGTCGGCCCGCGCGTACGCGGCGTCGACGCCTTCCTGGTTCAAAATCCAGTAGATCGCGCCACCGATCAGCAGCAGCAGGACGATGATTCCCGCCCAGCCGTAAATTTTGAACGAATCCCAAACGTTATCGTTCGGCGGTGGTGGCCTGCGGCGAACCGGCCGGGTGGCCGGATCGACGGGCATCGCTTCGCCCACCGGCGCGGCGGTGGCCACGGGCGTGACATCCGCCGGTACCGGGACGGCTTCCATCACGCCGTCGTCGATGACTTCGGCGGCCATCACTTCGTCGCCGGGAAAGATGCCGTCGGTCAAATCCGGTTCGGGCGTTTCGTATTCGCTCTGGCGGAGTTCGCCGATCAGCTTGGTGGCTTGAAAGGACGTCAGTTGGCCGTTGTCGACCAACAGCTTTGCGACGGCCTCGGGGGTCACCCGCGCGCCGCTTTGCTGCAACTGCTCACGCAGCGCCTCGATAATTTCTTGGTCCAGCAATCCCAACCGTTCAATACGGTCGATCAGTTCTTTGGCGAGCATTCAGGAAAAGGAATCGCGAAGAGGTGGAAAGGGGTGTCGTAACTTATTCGTCGAAACCGTCGACCTGGGTCACGATGATGGGCGAATAGTTGGCCTGATTACCGGCATCCATTCCATAAACCAGGAAGCGGACTTCGGCGTCCTCGTGAACCTTGACGTTCAATTTCATCGGATCGCCCTTGCTGGTGTTGGCTTCCTTGAGTGAGACCAGCATGGCCATTTTGCTCGGCGTGGGCTGATGCTCGGTGGCGTCGGTGATGACGCGAAACATGCCGCGTTCATCAATTTCCAAATCGACCATCTCGACTTCGTCCTGTTCTTCCTGATTGCTGGTCGAGGGCGCCTCGGTCAATTGCTCGGGCATTTCGATCGAACGCTGTAGCGCGAACGACGCGGTCACCATAAAGAAGATCAGCAGCAGGAAGGTGACGTCCACCATGGGC
>JBCCRW010000544.1:0-2619 GCA_039201055.1 Planctomycetota bacterium
CCTGGCGCACGAGTGTTAAAGATCGCAAAAAAGTGGCTCGCGTTTTTGCTGTGCTACAAGACCAATTTGCTATTGCAGCGGTCGCAAATCCTTTGGTTTCGATGCTGTGACTGAAAAACTTTTCGGCAAAATACCCAAATATGAGCGGACATTTTTAAACAGTCGATCTTTGCCTAGCTTGCCTAATTCCGACTCAGTGCGCCAGGCCAGGTCGGGGGTGAGGGGCCCACAGCTCGCCTGAAAACCGTTTTCCCAAACACCTTTTCTCATGTATATCCGCACTTTCCGAGCCGCCTGTCTGCAGGATGCACTGGAGCAAATTCGTCACCAGATGGGTGACGACGCGTCGGTGCTGCACACGCGACAGGTTCGCGACGGATGGATGGGGTGGCTGGGAAAGACCTATGTGGAAGTCACCGCCGGTGCCCGCAGCGGCTTGGGTGATAACGCTGGCGTGAAACCCGCCCCCGAAAGCGGATTGCGAGCTGACGAATTGCAAAATGGCGAATTACAAACCGACGATTCCGCACACCGGATCATCTATCGCCGGTCGGGTGACACCGACCGGGACGGCAGGGCAGGGCAGGGGAGTTCACGTTTTGACGTTTCGGGAAATTCCACCCCATTGCCGGCAGGCGTTTCATTGCCTGCAAACATGGACCGTTTGTCCTTTGAATCGTCATCACGTCACGGATTGCCGGCGCCGCTGTTGGCCTATCACGAACAACTGGTTGCATCGGGGGTTCGTTTTGAAGTCGCCGATCGATGGATCGCCGGCGCGGCGGGCTTTGCCGCGGCCATGGGTGATGGCGAGGACCGTTTGGGTGGCACGCCCTGGATCGAACACTTGCGGCAAAGCGTCCGCCGCGAACTTCGCATTGCCAGTCCCATACGCACCCAGCCCGGTGATCGCCGCGTGGTTGCTTTGGTCGGTCCCACCGGCGTCGGCAAAACGACAACGGTCGCGAAACTTGCCGCCGGCTTCCGGCTGGAAGCCCGCCGCCGAGTCGGTTTGTTGACCATCGACACCTTTCGAATCGCCGCCGCGGAACAACTTCGCGCGTATGCCGACATCATGGAATTGCCCATGGAGATTGTCGAAACGGCGGATCAAATGCCCGCCGCGATGCAGCGTCTGGGCGACGTGGATTTGGTACTGATCGATACGGCCGGTCGCAGCCCGCGAAGTGACGCCCGAATCGAACAATTGGTGGGTCTGCTGTCGGCCGCCAGGCCCGACGAAGTTCACTTGGTCATCAGCGGCACCAGTTCGCCATCGGCCATCGAAACGACGATGCAGGGTTTTGCACCGGTGGGTGCCGCGTCGGTGATCCTGACCAAGTTGGACGAAGCCGGCCCGCTTGCCGGTCCGCTGTCCGCGATCCTGCACGATCGCCTGACCGGCGGGCTGCCCATTTCTTATACGACCGACGGCCAGCAGGTTCCCGATGACATTGCCGTGGCCGACGAAAGGCGTCTGACCCAGCATCTGGTGCTGGCCGACAACACGCTGCCACACTTCGAAGCCGCGTGACTTTCAAAATTTTTTCAACATCGCTTCATCTGGCTCCGATCGGGAAGCCGATAAGACGAACTGGATGCAAGTAGCATCGACGAAGGAGACTTCAATCGTTTTGATCCGATGTTTGAAAATCATTCCTGACTTCCCATCCAAATTCACCCCACCGCTTCGATTCACTTTTTGGCACTCGAAGCTCCACCAAATCCACGGACATTCTTGCAAAGCATGATTCGCCCACTTGCCGTTTCGTTTGCTAGTCTCGCCATGGCGATCACGATCGTCCGGGGCGCATTGGCGGCGGAAATGGTGGGCACGGTGATCGAGCGTAGTTTGGTGTTCGCGGCCGCCTATGCGGTCGTTGGCGGATTAACGGGCTGGCTTTTGGACACGCAGATTCGATCGAGCGTTCAGGGCGAATTCGAACAACGGGTGATGTGGTACCGCGAGGGTATGGCACGGTGGATCGCCACGGTGCATCCCGAGATTAGCCCCAAAAAGAGCGAATTGTTGGCCAAGGCCCAATTATCCAAGTCGCAGTTATCCAAGTCGCAGGGCACGCTCTCGCAGCAACCCGCAAACGCATCCACACCCGATGGCCAGCCCGTCGGGAACACTCCCTAACACACCGATTTGACCGTCGCCGCCCAAAGGATTGGGGGGAACCGGTTTTTACATCACGGAGGATTCCATGGCGGGAACGACCGCAATCGATGAAGAGATTCTGCAAGTCTGGAACGACTTCAAGGCTCTCTCCAAGGATGGCCAGGACAAAGCAACCACCAAGTTGCATCCCGACTACGAACCGCTGCGAAATCGTTTGGTCGAACGCTACATGCCCTTGGTTCGCTACAACGGCGAACGGATCTGGCAACGGCTGCCCGACGGTGTCGACCTGGACGACCTGATCAGCGCCGGCATCTTCGGACTGATGGACGCCATCGACGCCTACGACATGGAACGTGGCGTCAAGTTCGAAACCTATTGTGTGCCGCGAATTCGCGGGGCCATGCTGGACGAACTACGCACCATGGACTGGGTGCCCCGCCTGGTGCGCAGCAAGGCCAGCAAGCTGGCCAATGCGACCAAGGAATTGACCA
>JBCCRW010000545.1:0-2584 GCA_039201055.1 Planctomycetota bacterium
CAGCACGATCCATTACCGACGACCTTGGTGTATCCTGGAGGCAAGGAATCACCTTCAGGTTGTTTTTGGACAGGTCCTTTGACGAAATGGTCGCCGGGTCCACTACGGCGAATGCTGTTTGCCCGTCCCTAAGCTGCCGTTTCGCAATATTCGACCCGTACGGAGCGAACGATGTCGACGAACGCTTCGATTGCACAAACCCTGGCGGATCATTTGGTACTGCTGGGGGGAATCTCCGCCGATCGCGTGCACACGAATCCCACGCCGGGCACCGCGACGTTTGACGACTGGGTCGCGGCAAATGGGCGTGGCGTGCGATGCGAATTGGTGGACGCAACGCTTGTGGACAAGCCAATGGGATTTTATGAATCGTTGCTGGCAAGCGTCCTGATCGCTCGGCTGATTGCCGCGGCCGAACACGGCAAGCTCGGCGTCACCAGCGGCGAGCAGGGTTTTATTCGTCTTGGCGAAACTCAGGTGCGTTCACCTGACGTGGGTTTCTTTTTGCGTTCTTCGCTGCCGGGTGGAAAATTGCCGAGCGACCCGGTCCCGGCCATCTGTCCGGAAATCGCCGTCGAAATCCTGAGCCCCTCCAACACGGTCGCGGAGATGACGCTCAAACGCAAAGAGTACTTCCAGGGCGGCTGCCGGCTGGTTTGGATGGTTGACCCCAACGCACGCAACGTCGCGATCTATGAACCAGCATCAGCGCTTCGCATCGCCGCCTGGGACGATGAACTGACCGCCCCGGACATCCTGCCGGCTTTCCGATTGAAAGTTTGTGATCTATTCAATGAAGTCGACGGCCAGATCGATTGAAAAATTGGCCATCGGTACGAGCAGCCCGCCCCCATCCAATAAGATAAGACTCGATATGCAAAACAGAGTGGCGAAACTAGCGTTTTTGGCAGTGGTCGGGTGGATCGCGCAAAGCGCATTTTGTCCGGTTGCAAAAGCCGATTCGACAAGTCGTCCCAACATCATTGTCATCCTGGCGGATGATTTGGGTTACGGCGACGTGGGTTGTTATGGAGCCACTCGGGTGCAAACGCCGCACATCGACGCTCTGGCCGATGGCGGCCTGCGTTTTACCCAAGGGTATTGCTCGGCATCGACATGCACACCGACGCGATATTCCTTGCTGACGGGTACGTACGCGTTTCGCGGCAAACGGACGGGCGTCGCGCCACCCAATGCCCCCGCGATCATCCAGCCTGGGACGCCCACCCTGCCAAGCGTGCTCCGGCAAGCCGGATATCGCACCGCGGTCATCGGTAAATGGCATTTGGGACTGGGCGGCCCCGAGGGTCCGGATTGGAACGGTTCACTCAACCCCGGGCCGCTGGAAATTGGCTTCGATACCTGTTTCTTGTTGCCGACAACCAACGACCGCGTGCCGCAGGTGTACGTCCGCGATCACCATGTTGCCAACTTGGACCCGGCGGACCCCTTGTGGGTTGGCGACAAAAAGCCCGACCCCAATCATCCGACCGGCAAGTCGCATCGCGACACACTCAAAATGAATTGGTCGCATGGTCACAACGCGACGATTCACAACGGCATCAGCCGTATCGGCTTTTACACCGGCGGCCAAGCGGCTCGTTTTCGCGATGAAGACCTGGCCGATGCCTGGGTCCGCGAATCCAAGGCGTTCATTCAGGCCGAATCTTCCCAACCCTTTTTCCTGTACTTTGCATCCCACGATTTGCATGTGCCGCGGATCCCGCACGAACGTTTTCAGGGAAAAAGCGAATTGGGTTTCCGGGGTGACGCGATCGTTCAACTGGACTGGTGCGTCGGTGAATTGGTTAAAACACTTCGCGAACAGAACATTGCCGATGAAACGTTGATCATCTTCTGCAGCGACAATGGGCCGGTTCTGGACGATGGCTACCAAGACCAAGCCCTACCAAAAAATGGCGATCACCAGCCCGCCGGCCCCTTCAGCGGTGGCAAGTACAGCGTTTACGAAGGGGGCACGCGAACACCCTTCATCACCTACCAGCCCGGCACGATCAAGCCGGGTGTCAGCGACGCGATGGTTTGCACGATCGATTTACCGACCAGCCTTGCCAGTTTGGTCGGCGCGAACATTCCGGCGGACGGATTCTTGGATTCGCAAAATGTCTTGCCGGCATTGTTGACCGGTGACGCCGAACAGGGCCGCGACGAATTGGTGCAGCAAGACAATGGGCGAAGGGGCGTGTTCGCGATTCGTGATTCGCGTTGGAAGCTGCATCGGCATGACAGCGGCAAGTCTTTCAACAAGGTTCCGACCGAAACCTTGACACACACTCGGGTCCCGAAGTTGCAACTATTCGACCTGGATTCGGATCCGGCGGAAACCAAGAACGTGATCGCGGAACATCCAGACGTGGCGACGCGGTTGCGACAGCGGCTGGAGGACATCATCGCGGCGGGCCGAACAAGGCAGCCTTAGGCGCTAGCCGCCGGTACCGGAAACCAAGCGCTACTTCTCGATCGTTTCCAAATCGTAAAAATCCATTGAAAACTCTTCTGGCTTTGGCGACTCGGGCAAATACTTGACGGAGCGTTCGATTTTTATTTTTTTCGCGGCCTCGGG
>JBCCRW010000546.1:0-2553 GCA_039201055.1 Planctomycetota bacterium
CAACAAGGCCGCCACGGCCAATCGGGACAATAAAAGCAGCAGCTGCCGCATGCGAATCCATTTTCGCTGCTTGCGATAGCTGGCCATCAGGAAGTCCATCGCGGCCCACCGACGCTTTTGGTGCCGCAACAGGTTGATCAAATGGACCAGCAGCGGCACGGCTACAAAAGCGAAACCGGCAACCAAGGCAGGGTATAAAAACATGTGGTCGGTTTAACCCCGCAGCTTGGGCAATGATAATCGCCGCGATAAGAAGTGTGCCAGCACGGCATCCAGTGGCTGGCTGGTCCGAACCAGGTTGTAATCGATCGAAAGGCGACCGCAGGCGGCGCGGGTTTGATGCAAAAACGTCTCGAGTGCCTCGAGGTAGCCTTCCCGCAACGCGCGCGGATTGCAGTTTAAAAAGTCATCGCTTTCTAGACCTTCGAAGCGGGTCGCACCGTTGAATTCGAAATCCAGTTCGTCATCGTGCAGGACATGAAACAACACCACATCATGACCGCGGCTGCGCATCGCGCGCAGACCTTCGACCAGATTGTCGACGCCCAACAGATCGCTGATGATGCAGACCACGCCACGCCGCGGGATCGCCTGGGACACCTCCCGCGAAACCTGCCGCAAGTCGGTGCGTCCATCGGCGCCGGTGGCATCGAGCACCGCCAACAGACGATGCAATTGTCCGCCGGATGATTTCGCGGGCACGATCCCGCCCACTCGAGTGTCGAAGGTGAACAACCCGCAAGCATCTTTTTGCCGCAGCGTCAGGTATGCCAGCGAGGCGGCGATGGATGCCGAATAGTCAAACTTGTTGGTGGCATCGGGACCGTACGCCATGCTGGCCGAGCGATCGACGACCAGATGCAACCGCAAGTTCGTTTCCTCTTCGTACTGCTTGATGTGCAGACGATCTTGGCGACCGTAAACCTTCCAATCGATGTGCCGGATTTCGTCACCGGGCGCGTATTGGCGGTGCTGCAAAAATTCGATCGATTGTCCAAAGTACGGGCTCCGGTGCATTCCCGAGAGAAATCCTTCGACCACGCGGCGGGCAGTCAATTCCAAACGACGAATGCGAGCGGTAACCTCAGGACGCAAATATTTTTTGGAATCGGGCATCGCTGGACAATTCGCTTTCGGTGGTCGGTGTAGCGTCAATGATCTTTTCGACCACTTGATCGCTTTGAATGCCTTCGCTTTGCGCCGTAAAGTTGACGACCATGCGGTGCCTCAACACGGGCTTGGCGAGTGCCTGGATGTCTTCGACTTGAACGTGGAAACGGCCTTCCAACAAGGCACGGGCCTTGCCGCCCAAAATCATGTACTGGACCGCACGGGGCCCGGCGCCCCAGCCGACCCATTCGTCAACAAAGTCGGGAATGCCTTCGCTGCCGACTCGCGTTTGCCGCACCAACGACAATGCGTAGCGAATCACGTGATCGGAGATTGGAACCTGGCGGACCAGATCCTGAAGTTTGACGATTTCTTCGGCCGAAAGGACCGGTGAAATTTCCTCGGGTGCGCCCCCGGTGGTCCGCCGAGCGACTTCGAATTCCTCGTCAAAGGAAGGGTATTCAACATAGATCTTGAACATAAAACGATCCTGCTGGGCTTCGGGCAGCGGATACGTTCCCTCTTGTTCGATGGGGTTTTGCGTGGCCAGCACAAAGAACGGATTGGGCAGTTCGTGACGTTGGCCGCCGACGGTAATCTGCCGTTCCTGCATGGCCTCCAACAACGCCGCCTGGGTCTTGGGCGGCGTCCGATTAATTTCGTCCGCAAGGACCACGTTGGCAAACAGCGGCCCTTTCATGAATCGGAATTCGCGATGGCCCGTCGAACGATCTTCTTCAATGATCTCGGTGCCCGTGACGTCCGCGGGCATCAGGTCGGGTGTGAATTGAACCCGGTTAAAGCTCATGTCCAAGGTCCGCGCCAAGGTGCTGATCATCAGTGTTTTGGCGAGCCCGGGGACACCTTCAAGCATCACGTGACCGCGGCTGAAAAGCCCGATGAGCAATTCATCGATGACCGTTTCCTGGCCCACGATGATTTTGCCAAGCTGCTGGATGATTTTCTTTCGCGCGTCGTGGAGCTTTTCCGCATCGGCCGCGGTTGGGGGTGCAAGTTCGGGGGAGACAGTCGGAGAAGCCGCGTCGCTGGGCATGCGTGATGATTCCCACGGTAAGGGAGGGGATAAGCCGGTGAAATCGAACAAGACGGACCAAACGAAGGAGGTATTTTCTCCGGCCCCCACAGGATAGCAGACGGTCACGCAAAAGGTTTACGCCGGAACAAAACGTCGATGCGGTGATGGGTATCGCGGCTGTGCGTGAGCCGAGAATGCGGCGACAGCCGGGTGCCGGGTGCGTGCACCGAGGCGTGTCCGGTGGATGTATGAGGTGGCTTGGGATTCGGAGGTCACGCGAAGCCCCCTCACCCCAACCCTCTCCCCCACGTTTTGCCGCCAACTAAACCAACAACTGCTAATCCGAGGGATAAAAGGCCAAGTTGCTTTCGAGCTGGCTTGTTGGTTCCAGGGGCGTTGGATATTGC
>JBCCRW010000547.1:0-2511 GCA_039201055.1 Planctomycetota bacterium
CATTTGACTCCATTGTCCTCCGCCGGCGATCTTGATGAAGCGACTTTGCGTCGATATCTGGATTGGTTAATCGATCAGGGCATCCAGGGGCTGTTCCCGGCCGGCAGTACGGGTGAATTTGTGCGATTTGACGAAGCGACCTGGCACCGTGTCGTGCGGGTCGTTTGCGAACACGCTGCGGGCAGGATAACTGTCGTTGCCGGGGCGGCCAGTCCCGGCGTGCAAGAAACCGTCAAGCGGTGTGATGCCTTTAAGGAGTTGGGGGTCGATGCATTGGTCTTGGTCGCGCCCTATTACTTTCCGCTTTCCGACGACGCCGTCTTCGCGTTCTTTGATGCCGTGGCGACGCGAGTCCAACATCCGATCTTCTTGTATCACATCCCGGCGCTTGCCAACGGAATTTCGATCCCCAACATCGTGCGTTTGGCGGAAGAGCATCCGCATATCGTGGGCATTAAAGATAGCGGCGGGGATGTTTCGCGAATGGCCGAGACCATTCACGCGGTCGGAAACGTTCGCGATGATTTTGTGTGCCTGACCGGTTACGACGCCGCACTGGCGCCCATGCTGGCCGTCGGCGCACAGGGCGGGATGGTCGCCAGCAGCGGCATCGTGCCGGAGGTGATGTTGGCCATCGAGCGCTTGTACAAAAGCGGGAAGGTCGATGCGGCGATGGACCTGCAACGCCGCTTCGTGCCGCTTTTCAATGAAATGATTCGTGTTGGATCGTTTCCGGACGGCTTTCGTTTGGGAGCTTTGGCCCGTGGCTTTGATCTGGGACCCAGTTGGCTTCCCGACAGCCTGGATGCGGCAACGAAACAACAGGCTGCCGAGCGAATTCAGGCGACTATTCTTGAGCTGCTTGAACACGTACCGGCGTAGGGACCGACCCCACCCAAGCTTCCACATTCAATCGGACATCATGATTTCATCTTCAAGACACCACGATGATTTGCGCCGGTCACCGATGCGTTTTGCTGGGTCGCCGATGCGTTTTTGTAGGTGGATTGCGGCAGCGCTGTTTGCCTGTGTGACGTGGGGCTGCGTGCCGCTTGGCGGAACCCACGGCGTCGCCACGGCCGAAGAGCCCAGGACGCTGGGCAAGGTCATCAGTCATTCCCCGCAGGTGTCGACGCAGTATCCCATCGAAGTGATTGCCGCGGGGATGACGTGGTGCGAAGGCCCGGTCTGGGTGGCCGATTCGGCCGCGATCGACCCCGGTGTCGACGGCGGATATTTGTTGTTTTCGGATATCCCCCGCAACACGATTTTTCGGTGGCGTGAAGGTTCGGGCGTCGATGTGTTCATGCAACCCAGCGGTTACACCGGGGTGCGATACTATGGCTTGGAACCGGGAAGCAACGGTTTGGTTTTGGACCCGCAAGGTCGGCTATGCATGTGCGAACACGGCGACCGCCGTCTATCGCGGCTGACCACCGGTGGCGGCAAAGTCACACTGGTGGATCGTTTTGAGGGCAAGCGATTGAACAGCCCCAACGATTTGGTGTTCGCCAAAGACGGGACGCTGTATTTCACCGATCCGCCGTATGGTTTGCCCGAGCGGGCCGACGACCCGCGGCGTGAATTGTCGTTTTGCGGCGTCTTTCGGTTGTCCACGCGGGGCGTTCTGAGTGTCGTGTCCGAGCAGATCGAGCGGCCCAACGGCATCGGTTTGTCGGCCGACGGGAAACGCTTGGTCGTCGCCCAAAGCAACCCCAAGGCTCCGACCTGGACCGTGTTCGAAATCGCCGCCGATGGATCAGCATCCAGCGGCAAAATCATTCGCGATGCCAAGGAAACCATGTCCCGCTTTCCCGGGCTGCCGGACGGCCTATGCGTTTCGAAATCGGATTTGATCTACGCCAGTGCTCCGGGCGGCATCGATGTGATGAACTTCGACGGCCAGCTGTTGGGACGATTTGAGACCGGAAAACGGACCAGCAATTGCGCGCTCGATGCCGACGAACGCTACCTTTACATCACCGCCGACGACACCGTCTGCCGGGTGCGCTTGAAATAGTGCAGCGTCCTGGTTCGATTCGACCGCTTCGAATTGACGGTCTCGATTCGACGGTTTCGATTCGTTGGGTCCGCGACATCGCTTTCCAATTTTTTTCAAACAGGCAAATTTTATGTTTTCTCGATGGTTGCTGACGGGTTTTGCGATGATTGCGTTGTTGGCCTACCCCGCTGCGGTGCGGGGTGAAACGCCTAAAAAGGTGCTTCGTCACGCCGTTTTTTTTCAATTTAAAGACGATGCGGGCCAGGATGACATCGCCAAAGTCGTCGCCGCGTTTGACGCTTTGCCAAAGAAGATCGACGCGATCAAGGGTTACCAGCGGGGTGTTATCGAAAACAAAGGGCCAGCTAGCGCCGGCTACACGCACGCTTTCTTTTTGACCTTTGCGGACGAAAAAGGCCGGCAAACGTATCTGCCGCACCCCGACCACAAGGCCTTTGGCGGCGTCTTGCGGCCGCACTTAAAGAAGGTTTTTGTGATCGATTACTGGG
>JBCCRW010000548.1:0-2397 GCA_039201055.1 Planctomycetota bacterium
CGGCTTTTGGGATCGGTGCGGAAGTCGCCACGCATCGCGCTGGTCACGCACAGCGAACCGGGCTTGCGAACGCCTCGCATGGTCATGCACGAGTGCGTTGAACTGACCACAACGGCGACCCCGCGGGCGGACAAACGTTCCTCCACCAAGTCGGCGACCGTTTGTGTCAATCGTTCTTGAACTTGTGGCCGCCGTGCGACCTCTTCGACAACCCGCGCCAGCTTGGATAACCCAACAACCTTGCCGCTGGGCAAGTAGGCAATATGTGCCAGTCCGGTGAACGGCAGCAGATGATGCTCGCACATGCTGCAAAAACTGATGTCGCGAACCAAAACAATTTCGTCGTATTCCTCGGTGAACACCTTTGCCAGATGGCGTCCCGGATCCGACTTCAAGCCCGCGAACATTTCGGCATACATGCGGGCGACCCGCGCGGGAGTTTCAAGCAGGCCCTCGCGATCGGGGTCTTCGCCAACGGCGCCAAGGATCGTGCGGACGGCGGCTTCGATGGCGGGCAAATCGACCTGATTGATGGGGCGATTGGGATCCACGAAAAATTCGTGCCGCGGGTCTGAATCCGAATCGGCGTCCAAATCGTTGCTGGATTGGGTATCAAATTCTTGGGGAGCGATCATAAGGTCTCGGGTGGAAGCTGGAATCTGTCAGGGAATAGCGGCGGCATGGTAGGTCGCCGCCTATCCCTAAACGCGTCAGAAATGCGGTAATTACCGCAGATAAACGCATTGGCACCGCAAAAACAGGTCTCGTTGCAAGCACCCGGCTCCCGGCCGTCGCCGGAATTTCGGCTCACCCGAAACCGGCCCGGCCGCGCGCTCGCGAAACCGGGTTACCATGATCCGGCTGCAAACCAACAACGCTGTATATCGGCGTCATCGTTTCAAACTTATCCTTCACGATGCAAACAAAATTATGATTCGATCCACGCTGATTCTTTTGCCGTTGTTACTACTTCCCAGCTTCGCGGGCGCGGATGACGAAAAAGCAAAATCCGAAACCAGCTTCACGTTCAATTTCGACCCCAAGCAAGCCAAACGCGTCCATTTACAAGAAAACGGTATCGTGGTCGTCGAAGCCGAGGACTTCGCCGCCGCCGATCGCCAGCAGCATCGCAAGTGGTATCGCACCAGCGTTCAACAAACGCCCAACGTGAAACCAGACCCCGATCCCAATCACGCCGAAGGCGCCAGCGGCAAAGCCTATTTGGAGGCACTGCCGGACACGCGAGTCACCCACGATGACCCGCTGGGCCCCGGCATTAGCTTTTGCAACCAACCGGGACAAAGCAGCGTCTTGTACTATCCCGTGAAAATCGATGAACCGGGACGCTACTACGTTTGGGTTCGAACGTGCTGCACCGGCACCGAGGACAACGGGCTGCACGTCGGCATCAATGGCCAGTGGCCCGAGTCGGGCGCGCGATTGCAGTTCACGGGCAAGCGAGGCAAATGGCAATGGGATTCGCGACAGCGAACCCAAAAAGTCCACACCGGTGTCCTGGGCCAAATCTGGTTAGATATCAAAGAACCCGGCCTACACACCATCATGTTCTCGATGCGTGAGGACGGTTTTGAATTTGATAAGTTCATGCTGACTCGCGACCGCGAGCCCATGAAAAGCAAGTCGCTTGAAATGGGACCGCCGCCGACAAAAACAATCCAGCAGGAATCAACGACGATAGAGTGATGATCCCCGGTCGACCATCACCTCGATCGCCCGTTCTTATGCACCCGAGAGAATGGACCGGCTTATGCACCCGAGAGAATGGGCCGGACGACGCTTGCCGGTTCCACGCCGGTGAGTCGTTGATCGAGTCCTTTGAAGGGATACACGAAGCGTTCGTGATCGATGCCCAGTTGATGCAAAATCGTGGCGTTCAAGTCGCGGATGTGGACCGGATCGCGGGTCACGTTGTAGCTAAAGTCGTCGGTTTCCCCATGCACGACACCGCCTTGGACGCCCGCGCCGGCCAGCCAAACCGTGAAGCATTTGGGATGGTGATCGCGACCGTAATTCTTTTGCGTCAACGTCCCCTGACAATAAACTGTCCGCCCAAATTCGCCGCCCCACACCACCAAGGTGTCATCCAGCATGCCGCGTTGTTTCAGATCGGTCAGCAGTGCCGCGATCGGTCGATCGATGTCGCGGCATTTCCCCTGGAATCCGCCGTTCAGCGCCTCTTTCTCACTCGAGCCATGCGAGTCCCAGCCCCAGTCGTAGAGCTGGATGTAGCGCACCCCGCGCTCGGCAAGCCGTCGGGCGAGCAGGCAGTTGTTGGCGAAGGACTCGCCACCCGGCTCGGCGCCGTAGAGCTCGCGAATGGACTCGGGCTCGTCCCCGATATCCATCGCGTCGGGCACTGCGGCCTGCATCCGGTAG
>JBCCRW010000549.1:0-2350 GCA_039201055.1 Planctomycetota bacterium
CTGCCTTCCGCCCCGAAGGGGCAGCCCGATGCAAGCCCAGGGCAACGCCCTGGGGAATCATCCCACAGACAAACAAAAAGCCCCAACGGGGCGACGCCAACTTCCAGAAACGGTCTTCGTTGTTTGGTCGAAAACACGATGTGTAGGTAGACCCTGGATCATGATTGAGGCATAGTCGCGTGTTGTTTGGGGCCGCCCACTTTGGGGCTGGCGGATGGCTTTTGGGTTTGGCTCCCAGGGCGTTACCCTGGGCTGGCTTGGGGCCGCCCCGTTGGGGCTGGTGGATGGCGGTTGGGTTTGATTCCCAGGCCGCTGGCCTTGGCTACGCAATTTGCTGGGCCTTCGGCCCGAAAAACGCTGGGAAAAATGCGTCACAAAATGGCACCGCCCACGGCGACCAAGCGTTTGCTATGAAAGCTCGTCGTACTCCGACACCGTTGCCCCATCCAAACACGCCTCGATGATTTTTCGACCGTGAGGTTCGAGGTCATCGACCAGGTATTGCCGAATTTGTTCATGGAAGAAGTTTGTCAACATTTCGGCACCCCGGTCGTAGCCGTCGATGCCGACCTCGGGCTGTTTTTCGACCTGGGTAAACCAGTGCCCAATGGTCTGGCCTTCGACTTGAATGGTCTTGGGCGATCGACCCAGCAACGAACAACGGGAAGCGACCAGCCGATCGGCCAGAAACGGTGCCGACCCGCGACGTGACAGGTATTCGCGGGCGATCCATTGCGGTGCGAACCCGGTTTTCCAACAGCCGATGTGTTGGTTTGGGGTCAAGATGAACATCGTGTCGGGCGTCGAAAGGACTTGGTGCAACAGGATGTTTGCCTGGTCGACACGCCGGCCGGTCGCAAACGGCCAATAAGATCCGACTCCTTCGCTGCTCATTCCACCGGTGTCCACGATCGACGGATTGCCATGGCCCCGCGGCGCGACCAATCGCCACAGCCATGCCAACGACGGCGGCAAGACATGGAAAATTCCCATGATCCCGTAAGTCGGCAATTCTTTCGTGCAGGGTGGGCATCGCACGCCAAAACTGCGGATATCAACGGTTACCGGTTCGTTCACGATGCCCGGATACTTGGATCGTGGGAAAACGAGTCTTGGATTCGGACACGGTTTCCCCGGCTCGTCTTCGATGTGGTCCCAAATCAACGCCGTCGACCCCGGCGCCGCATCAATGTTCAAAAACAGCAGCGCTTCATCCGGGTGGATCGTTAGTTTTTCCAGGTGTGGGTCGGTGCCGTAGTGGGTGATGTGGTTGACGCGAAGAAACCAAGAATGCTCGGCATCGGTCACGGTCAATTTCTTTTCGCGTGTTTGCTGTTGTTGAAAGTCGGGGTGACACAACGCCATGTCGTCGGTGACCGGTCGCAGGACGCAACCCACGGGAAGTCCGACGTGACGTTTTTCGCCATTGACGGTATTGGTGCCAAGCAACAAACGGCCATCGCTTTCACGATGCATTTGTTCGAGCATCTCGCTCTTGCCACCGCCACTGGCGCCCTCATGCATGATCGTGACAATGTTGTCGTAGGGTGTGACCACTTGCACGGTGGAACAGTGTGCGGTCGTCCAATCGTCGCGTTCGCCGTAATTGAGCAGCATGCCGTAAACACCTTTTTTGGCCGACGGCCCGGGATACAGGTTGTAGCTGTACAGTTCGTGCAATTCATCGCGGCGGTTGTGAACCACGACCTGCTTGCCGCCAAAGTGCGTGTGGCGGAACGGTGGGGCGATGTAAATGATTGCCGAATGAAAGTAATCCTCGCCCCGGGCCTCAATTTCATCGACCGGGATGATTCCCTGCAGCATCGCCAGGCCGAGTGCGAAAAAGCCCGCGTTGGCCGGGCAAATGGCCACCGCGGGAAGCCCCTTTCCGCCACGTCCGGCGTCAAAGAAAAAACATCCCAGATCTTGTGTCTTGAGCCACGCAAACGTTTCCTGGCGAAGGGTTTCAAAATCGCCACCAAAGCGACTGGTGTAGGTCGTTTTGTCGGTCGCGCGATCGTCCGCGATCACCATGCAATCCGGATCGCGGCGACGCATGTAAGCTTCGCGGTAATTGGCCGCGACGCCATTTTTAACCCGGCAGACATCCACCTCGGGCCGAAATTCGCCATCGACGTCGTAGCCAACGGTGAAATAGCCATTCGCGTCGGCGAGAGATTCGGGGACCGCCGCTTCAACAAGCTCTTGGGTGGTGTTGAAAAAGCGGACCGACTTCGCTTCGCTGAGCACCGATTCGGCGGATTGTGAAAGCGAAAGATTGGGAAACTTGGTGGACAGCATCAAGGATCTTTTCCGTGACAGGGAGCAACGGCCAGGTCATGTCGCGGAC
>JBCCRW010000550.1:0-2340 GCA_039201055.1 Planctomycetota bacterium
AACGATTACACGTACGCGATTGAAGCGTTGAAGATTGGCGAAGAGGTCGAAATGAAGGTGTATCGCGGCGGCAAAACGATCACGCTAAAGATTACACCGGAGTCGCGGGATTAGCGTCCCACGCGGTTTTCTTTTCCGACTATGGACAAGCGAGCTTGTGACGAGCGTCAAAGTGCATTGGTCCAATAATCGCCCAAATTTTTTAACCCCCTTTATTTTTTAACCCTCTCGACTGTCGGTGCCACGCCCTTCGAAACGCGGTGACACCCCTTATTTCCAGTGCCGTCTTGAAGCGACGTCTTTTGGAGCACTCCCATCGCATCGCCCGAATCTATCATACTGGCCTGCCCTGTGGCGGATGTTTCGCCAATCGATCGCCCCCTCGGTTACGGATGGATTTTACTGATGTTGATTGCCAGTCGGTTTCTGATGTTCCGCCTGACGCGCAGGTGCCTGGTCGTCGCGGTTTTGGCGACGTTGGTTTGCACCGGCGACGCCGCTTTTTTCACGAAGCTCGTTGCTGCCGATCAGCCAAACGAGACATCGGCATCCGATGATGTCGTTGCTGATGGTGATGATGGGGGTGCCGACGCGATAACGGAGGCTTCGTTGCGGGGCCACATACGATTTTTGGCCGACGATTTGCTAGAGGGTCGTGGTCCGGGGTCCCGTGCCGATGAATTGACACAGTTGTATTTGTCGACGCAATTTCAAACGCTCGGTTTGAAACCCGCCGCGGCCAATGGTTCTTGGACCCAAGCCGTGCCGCTGGTGGGTGTGAAAACCAACATGCCGGCGACCGCCGAATTTCGCGGCGAGAACGGCACAACGATTCTGCGCGGTGTCGACGACATGATGTTGACGATCGGGCATCCGGTTGAAGCGACAAGCATTCGCGATGCCGAATTGGTCTTTGTCGGCTACGGCATCCAGGCGCCCGAATACGAATGGAATGATTTTAAAGATGTGGATCTGACCGGCAAAATTTTGGTCGTGATGAACAACGACCCGTCCGACGATCCCGATTTATTTGCGGGCAAACGCCGTTTGTACTACGGCCGCTGGGACTACAAATATGAATCGGCGGCCAAACAGGGCGCCGCGGGCGCCATCATCATCCACACGACACCGTCGGCCGGTTACCCCTGGAAGGTCGTCCAAACATCTTGGGCCGGTGAAGAATTTGAACTCCGCGGTGTCGAGCGTCCGACGATGCAAATGAAGGCCTGGACCACCGAGGACGCGATGCGAAGAATTGTCGCCACCGGTGGATTGGATTTGGATGACCTGCGAAACGCCGCTCAATCACGCAGCTTTCGTCCGGTGCCGTTGAACGTCAAGTTTTCTGTAGACCTAAGCGCGACGGTTCGCGAAAAAGACACCGCGAACGTGCTGGCGATGCTGCCGGGTTCCGATCCCGCCGTGGCCGACGAAGTCGTCATCTTCATGGCCCATCACGACCATTTGGGTGTGGGCACGCGTGATCAAAGTGGCGATGCGATCTACAACGGGGCGATGGACAACGCGTCGGGAACGGCGGCGCTCTTGTCGATGGCCGCCGCTTATGCAAAACGCGAAACCGCCCCGAGACGTTCGGTGATGTTTGCCGCTGTCGGTGCCGAAGAACAAGGCCTGCTTGGATCAAAATACTTGGCCGCTGACCCTCCGATCCCGCCGGGAAAGATGGCCGCCGTGATCAACATGGATGGCACCAACAACTTGGGCCGAACGTACGACGTGAATGTCATTGGATATGGCAAGTCCAGTTTGGATGACGTCGTGGCGAAGGTTGCAAAATTGCAGCAACGCATCGTGACGCCGGACCACTTTCCCGATCGCGGATACTACTACCGTTCGGATCAATTCAGTCTGGCCAAGATTGGTGTACCGGCGGTGTATTTGCATACCGGCACCAGTGTCCGTGGACGACCCGATGGATGGGGCAAACGGCAGTTGGACGAATGGACCGAAACGATTTATCACCAGCCCAGCGACGAATACGATTCGAACTGGGATTTATCGGGTGCTGTCGAAGACGTGCGATTGCTATTTCGAGTTGGAACGCGGGTCGCCAACGCACCGGAAATGCCCACCTGGAATCCCGGGGATGAATTCGAAGCGGCACGGCGGGAGGCCATTCGCGCGGCAGCCGCGGCGGAAGCGGGTGAATGATGGCGGCTTGGTTTCGCCACAAAGTTCCGGTCGAGACGGCCTTCCGCGTCTCACTGGATCTCGCGCTGCGGGATTTGCAGACCCGGATCACCAAGGAAGGCTGGCCCAAGCGTTCGGCGGTCACTCGTTTGGAACCAACGATTCGCGTTCGCAATCCAGCGTTATCGG
>JBCCRW010000551.1:0-2331 GCA_039201055.1 Planctomycetota bacterium
ATTCGGATACAGCGACATTCATCCCAGCGTGGTCGACCCGACGATGGCGGCCCCCGATGACGTGGCTGCGGCCGAGAATGCCGCCATCGAATCCGCCAAATCCATCGCCGCATCGATGTAGGCAAACGCCCGGTAGCCGCTGTTCGCCAGAACACGGAACCTGTCAAAACGTGGGGTAGCCGCTGTTCGCCAGAACACGGAAACGGCCGGGAAGTTCCGGCTTCTGGCGAAGGCCGGCTACACGGTCATTACGGCTTGTCTTCGCCTTTGATGCTGGGCGATTTCATCAAACCCATCGGCATCGGGGCACCCTCGGACGTGACGACCAGATTGCCCGCTTCGTCAAAACAAAACGCCTCGATCTGTCGCAAACGAGGCATGTCGATCGGTGTTGGCAGGGCCTTCAAAAAGGTCTCAAGCGATCGTGCCGGCGTCGCATTCTTTGCCTCCGCATTGGCGGCCTGTGCAGGTTCGGCGTTCCCGGCGGTGGAATACAGATAAAGCTGGAAGTAGCCGGCGATCCCAAATCGCTGCCGCTTGTGGTCCCAATCCGCCGCCGTCACCATGGGAATGGGAAGGGTCATCAGCCGCTTGGCGACGACGGAAAATTCCCGCGCTTCACCCTGGATTGCACCCGAGGGCTTACCGCGCAGTGGAACGGCATACAGGCCGGCCAAGCCGAATCGACTTTTTGAAATCAACAGCAGCCGGTTTTGAGCCGCGTCGACAACGATCGCTTCACAATCGCGTGGCCCATCCTCGTATTTCACCACCCAGGTCATCTCCGGTGTGACGCTTGGTAACGTTTTGCTGGTGCTGGATTTTGCAGCGGAGATTGAAGTCAGCGACGGTGCTTGAATTCGATGGAACAAAATTTTGGATCGCTTGGCGTTGTTGTCGCCGCAATCGGCGATCACCAGCCAACGTCCGGTCTTATCCTCGTAAGACGCGATGTCCTCCCAGTCCGATGCTCGCACACCATCAACGGGCAGGGTCGCAACATGATTTCCGCCACGATCGACCAAAAACAAACGCGGCTTGCCGCCCGAATCATTGTGGGTCCAAAACAGATCGGGGTCTTCAAACGAGCGGGCGAGCCCGCTGCTTTCACGGATCGAGTTAGCGCCTTGGTTCACGATTTGCCAGGCGTCTCGTTCAAGCGATTGACGCGGCGAAGCATCCTGGGCAAGTGTTATTGACTGGGACAACGCCGGCCGTGAAAACGCCGCCAAACCCAGCCACACACCGCTTAGGATCACAGCGCGGACGGTCCGTCCGCGAACGATCACACTCGCGAGTGCGGCACACTTTCCGAGGGAGCGGCCGAACCGACGGCGGTGTTGATCACCGCATGCGGCGTGCTTGGCCCCACGACGGGCTGGACGGGTGGGTGCGTCTTCATAAATCGCCATAGGGATTCCGCGGCGGGAAGGTCTCGGGCAATGGGAGCGTTTTGGCCACCGTAGATCAGGCGATTGTAGGCGTCGACGACGGGAGCGGCATGCGCGGCCAAGTTGGCATCGTGTTTCGCCAAACGCTGCTGGTACTCGCTGGGCGTTTCGTCGGTGCCACGCAGCGTACCGATTTCATTTCCGTAGGATTCCAGGGCCGCGTAAGTTTTCAAAACCGTCGCCCGGGGGTCGGCTTGGGAAGCGAAAGGGTCGGCCAGACTGGCGAAGGGTGGCGGTGGGCTTCGCTGCGTCGTCGCCGCCGCCGAATCACTCGTGGCGCTTGCCGCCGGTGCGTCATGTTCGCGTCGGAACAGGCCTTCCCACCAAGCCCGGATTGCGGCCCAATTTTTATGCAAGAAATACGCCAAGAAGCCGAGGCAGCCGAGCAAAATCAACAGCTTGAAGAATCCCGCGATCGCCGACAGGACACTCCAGGAGGAAGAGCTCGGGGCCGACGACTTATTCGGCTGCGAACTTCCCCTGTCACCCGAGGGTGATTTCGATTTGGAAGCCTCTTGCTTCGAAGCATCCTGTTTGGGCTTGTTCTGCTTGGATGCGTCGTTTCCAGATGGATCGGATTTGGGTTTGGATTGCCCGCCCGAGGACCGTGGGTCACGCGACGGATTTTGAGCATTCGACTTGTCACCCTGCGAGCGTTCGCCTTGCGGTTGGTCTCCTTTGGACTGACGACCTTTGGCTTGACCACCCTTGGACTGGCCACCCTTGGTTTGACCGCCCTTGGACTGCTCACCCTTGGACTGGCCGCCCTTGGACTGCTCACCCTTGGATTGACCGCCCTTGGACTGCTCACCCTTGGATTGACCACCCTTCGACTGGCCACCCTTGGATTGGCCGCTTTTCGACTGCCCGCCTTGGGAAG
>JBCCRW010000552.1:0-2312 GCA_039201055.1 Planctomycetota bacterium
TGGCGGTTGGGTTCGGCTCCCAGGGCGTTGCCCTGGGCTGGCTTGGGGCCGCCCCGTTGGGGCTGATGGATGGCGGTTGGGTTTGAACCTGCGACGGTTTCGTTTGGCGCACGGCTGTTTGCTGCGGCGACGTCATGCGGTGGCTGCCTTCCGCCCCGAAGGGGCAGCCCGATGTAAGCCCAGGGCAACGCCCTGGGGAATCATCCCACAGACAAACAGAAAAGCCCCAACGGGGCGACGCCAACATGCTGGAGCCTACCGCGCAAAACCCGACTCAGTCCCATACATAACGCTCGTCCCAATCGATTCCATGGCGTCGGTACAATTCGCGAAATTCATCTTTGAATGACATTTTTCGGTGGCGTTGCCCTGGGTTTGGTTTGGGGTCGCCCACGTTGGGGCTGATAGATGGGTGTTGCGTCGGATTCCCAGGGCGTTGCCCTGGGCTGGATTGGGGCCGCCCCGTTAGGGCTGGTGGATGGGTGTTGGGTTCGGCAACCGGTTACAATCCGGCGATTCGACTCGGTCTTCCCGCAACCGGCGGGTTGATTTCCTTGGTGATCCAACTCCAAATCACAAACACATTGGTGCGATGCACAAAGGCGAAGGCAAACTCTATGGCGACTGGCAAGCACTTACAGGCGTTCTTGCTGGAAATGAATTGCCGGCTGAAGTGGTCGCGGTTACCAAACTGACGATTGGTGAGAATCGATATGAAGTGAATTTAGCGGGAACGATCGACAGCGGCTCGTGCAGCATCCACGACGATGTTGAACCGATCCAATTGAAAATTGTCGGTGAAGATGGACCGAACGCTGGCAAGACTTTTTTGGCGGTATTGGAATTTTCAAGTCCCGACCAAATTCGAATTGCATATGACTTGTCCGGCACCGAATTTCCGTCGTCATTTGAACCCGGCACGGAAGAATCCAGCTACGTAGCAACGTTTGAAAGGTGCTGAGAAAAAATTGACCGTATTCGCTACGGCGTCAGCATCGCAAACGTCAGCCGTTCCTAACGCAACTTCGCGCGCAGATCGACGGGTTGGCGGTAGCTGGCCGGCAGCGATTGGCGACCGGGAGCTTGCGGCGTCCCGACGCCGACGCCGCGAAAATCGCCGCCGCTTGGCATCGGGCCAAGTTGAGTCAGGTCCACAGGCACGGACCCGTTGTTGGGCATCCGAAACAAATCGGGCTCACCGGATAACAGCGTGTTGACCACATAGTTGCCGACACTCAACTGCATCGACAGCGGCGAGCCGCCCGCGGGGACCAAGTGAATCCGCACCTCGTGCGGCAGAGGGCATCCGGAATCGCCGATCGGGTAATACACAAAGTCGGTTGCTTCGGATGAAGCTACCAAGCGGTTTTGGTTGTCAAACAACAATTGGTTGACGACGTATCCGCCGCTTGGATCGATATAACAAACCCGTTGATAATCGCCACCGGGTGTGGCCATGCGACTGCGGACCTCATAGCGACCATCGCGCCGGATCTGTGGCCCCGCGATGACCTGTTGCGGGTCCAAACGCATCAAACCGATTGCGTCCATCAACCAGGTCGGGTCGACGGGCAAAACGCTGCGATCCAGTTGTCGGCGGTAAGCATCGTGATTGGCGAAGTACAGGGTTTTTCGCATTCCCATGCCTTCGGGAACTTCGAACCAAAAACGGTTTTCATTGCTGCCGATGTCGATACCTGATGCCAACGCGATCGGCAATTTGGCTCGCATCCGAAAGTTGCGATCGCGGGCCAGATGCATGTTGGCACTCAGCCGCGGCACCGATGGCTCGGACAATAGTTTTAAACTGGCATTGTTGGTCGAAAGCTGATCCACGATGGACGTGCGATTGACGGCCAGGGCCAATTCATCGGCCGTCGGGACGGCAGAAAAGTTCATTGGTGGCGGCGGCGGATACGGTGAAGCAACGGGTTGCCGCTGGATGCACCCGAGCATGAGGCAGACGCCAACGAGCACGACGAGAAATTTTCGTTCGGTTGGCAATATCACGGGTCGACCCCGCCGTCGTCGATTCCCTGTTCATCGATTCCCTGTGCGGCGTGTCCCTGTGCGGCACCTTCCGGTGCGACGTCTTCTTCGCTTTCCTCTTCGCCCGCCTCGGTATACAGCAGTTCGAGCAACGATTCGCGGATGTCGTCGACTCGATCGGCGGGAATGGTTTTGACGGCAACATCCATTTCGTCACCGGTGGCAACGACTTGGACTCGCAGCAACGCCGGATCGGGTGCCGGACGCGTCGGATCAGCTGAGGGATGGACGGGGGCAACAATTTTTCGCCGCATCAGCATCAA
>JBCCRW010000553.1:0-2288 GCA_039201055.1 Planctomycetota bacterium
CACTGTACCTTTGTAATCCTCGTCGCTTTTGTAATCCGCCGCCGGTATCTCCACCGTCGCTGTTTACTCCTCAGTCGCTCGCCACTCCGAGGCGAATCAACACGACTCGAATCGTCGCGCCCCCACCCACCGGCGTCCAGAAATCGACGCCCGACACCGCGTCCGGCTGTTTCCGCTTTTCACCATCCTGGCGGGCATCCTTACGACGTTCGGTATTCCGTCTTCGTTGGGTTATGGCGACGGCATATCGATGTCGACACGCGGGATTCTGGCCGATCAAATCGAGCGTTCGGTGCCTCGACTGGATGCCACGCGGCTGCCGCAATACGCCGCGGCTGCGGAGACGTTTCGGCAGCGAATTGCGGACCTGGAAACGTTTCTGGACCAAAATGCGACGCCCGAAGTTTTTGCCCTCTGGCGGAAGCACGCCCAATGGGATGCCGTCGTCGCCGCGATGGATACCGACCAAAAGCCGTCGACCATTGGCCGCGGCGCCCTGGACCTGCGTTACCGCCTAGTGGGGTTGATGCCCGGCTTGGAACTGCAAGCCTTTCAAAATTTACGCAGTGCCAACGAGCAGCTGATCCATTCCATTCGTTTCCGAAAACCGGACGCCGCGTTGAAGTTGATCACCAGGCAAATGGAGTCGACCAGCACCAGCATGCGGGATCCCGAGGAACCGTCGGTGGATGCCGTCGCCCAGGTGGATGAATTGTTGCAGTTGCTTAGCGACGCCAATCAAACGCCGGACTTGATCGCCCAGATCCGTCGCTCATTCGGTCATCCCAACGTCGTCGTCCGCATCGATGAAACGCTTGTTCAAGAATTTGCCCAGCGAATGGTCAACCAGCGACGTCCCGTCAACGACTGCATCCTGGGAACGCGTATCGTGGGCACCGCCGATTTGAAGGGACGTGTTTCGGCGGATCTCAAGCCGGCACCCAGCGGTCTGCGAGTCGATCTGATCCTGCGTGGCGATTTTCAAAGCAATAACACGGGGTACAACGGGCCGATTCGTTTAAGCACGCTGGGCCGGGGCAACGTCTTTGCTTCGCGATCCTTGTTTTGGTCGCCGCCGGGCGCGATTCGATTGACGCCGACGTATTCCAATGCCGCGCTGAACACCCAGGTGTTATCCATCGAACCCACCAAACGCTTCGGACGCCGGCTGGTCAAAAAAGTCGCTTCAAAACGGGTGGCCGAGCAGAAGCCGCAGGCGGATCAAATTGCCGTCGGCAGGCTGTGGCAGCAAGTCGGCAAACAATTCGATGAACAGACGGCACAAGCCGGTGCGATCCGGCCGCCGGACCTGATGAAAAATTTGAGCCCCTTTCTGGGTCGATTGAACCTGGCCACGCCGATGCGTTCGATTTCGTCCAGCGAAACCGAAGTGCGTGCGGAGGCCTTGATCGCGGGTGTTCAGCAGTTGTCCGCTCCGAGCGGTTTCTCCGGTGCAACCGTCCGCAACACAATCGTGGTCGAAGTCCACGAGTCGGCGTTGGCCAATGCGATCAAGCCGGCATTGGCGGGTCGATCGCTGACCCGCAACCAGCTTCGTGGACTGCTAAAACGCTACGGAATTTCGATCGCGCCGCGCGCATCGAATACATCTGCTTCGAAACAAGACGATGCACTAGAGCTGGATGATGGCGAATCGGGTGATGGAGGTGACCAGGACTTTACGATCGACTTTGACCGCAATCGACCCGTGATTTTCGAGGCCCGGCGAGGCAAAATCCGCTTGGGCATTCGCGGCAATCGATTCGAAACCGAGTCCCGGGAAATCAAACGCTCGTTGGAGCTGTTTGCCACCTACGTCCCGGCTCGCCGCGATGATGGGACGATGATTCTGGTCCGCGAGGGCGAGGGGCAGGTTGAATTCCCCGGCCGCCGCAGGTTGACCGTGGCCCAGGCGGGGTTGCGGAAGACGATCCAGAAACGGCTTGCCGATGCGTTTCCCGAAACTTTGTTGACCAGGCCGTTGGTGATTCCGACAAACGTCACGCAGCAGGTGCTGGCCGGCCGTGCCGTTCGCATTGGCCAATTGCAGACCAGCGACGGTTGGATTTCGCTGGGCGCGAGCCTTTAATTTCGTACCGCATGATCCAAGGTAGCTCGCCAAAGTAGCTCGCCTCTCCGAGGCAGGGCTTTCTACGTGGGCTTATGCCGTGAAAAACGAGGCCATCTGAGCCGACTTGGATCGAGTGATTGCCGGGTGTCGTCGAAAAGCCGCTAACCCGCACGCAACCGTGAATTCAGCCCATGTAGAAAGCCCTGCCTCTCCGAGG
>JBCCRW010000554.1:0-2221 GCA_039201055.1 Planctomycetota bacterium
CCGCGCGATCCTTTCATCCGCTGCAACGTATTGTAACGATTCGATTTCTCGTTGATCATCGGCGGTGTTGCCCGGCGGCGGTAATGACTTTAACGGCGGTGTTCGCACCGCGTCGCTGGCGGGCAAATACAGCCACAATGGAACGCCCGCGATTTGAACTCGGCGAACGACTTGGTCCAGCGAAAGACGAAATTGTTCAAGCACCCGCCGAGTCGTTTTGGAATCGCGCCGGTAGCGTTGCCAACCATCGGATTGATCCAGAAACGTGTTGGGGTTGGGGTCCAGTGTCGCTTCGTCGGCACCGGCGGGTTTCGCATTCGTTTCTGGTGACGGGTGATTTTGGCCACCGGCGGTTCGGCGCTGCTGGCCACCGGCGGTTTGGCGCTGGATCGCACGCACAATGGCCAAGCGGGACGCCCAGCGTGAAAGTTGACGCCGCGCGGGACTGGCCTCGCGAATCGGTCGATACGCTTGATCTTCAAGAAATTCGTTGTGACCGGTGTAAAGCACAATCGCGTCGGGTTGATAATTCAGCACTTCGTCAACGATCGGTGCCAGACGCGTGATGCCGTGCGACACACCGCCGACGTTGATGACCTCGAAGCGTTTTGGATCTTTCCCAGCGATCTTTTGCCCGTCGGCTCGCGAATCCGAGCCCGCGATGCTTTCCAAACGCAATTGCAGGTCCGCGGACAGCGACGTTTCCACGGCCCAGGGTCGTCCCGCGACGGTCGATCCACCGATGACAAAGATCCGCCGAGTCGCGGCCGGCTTGGGATCCGCAAATCGCTGGGAATAGAAAAAATTGAGTCGATCGGGGGACGTCTGCCGGAACTTGCCGTTCGCGTCCGGCGTAAACAGCGGCGGCAATCGGTCCCACGCGGCCGGTCGCAAATCCAAGCCAATCACCGCCGGCGGTTCGATCCACCGCAGCGCGACTTCCACAAGCACCAGCGGCAGCAACCCGATCAACGCTGCCAAAACGCGAAACTGCCATCGCCGCCGGGAATGCCGCGACCCACTCTGCTGTGACCCACTCTGCTGTGACCCACTCTGCCGGGAACCAGACGGCCCAACTACACTCTCGGTCATCGTGGCACCCCCGACAAGATCGAGCGTTGGATGTGGCGATGCGGCGGCGAACTTTGCAGCCGCCACCACACCTTCGAAATTTCCCCGCGGATAGCACTTTGATGGATGTTTCCGGCTCCCTAAACAAGATCGAACAACGCCAGTGGACCGTTGGCATTATGGGGCTCGGCTATGTCGGGCTGCCGCTGATCGATGCCTTTACACGTGCTGGGTTCCGCTGCGTCGGTTTTGACGTCGACCAGAAAAAGGTCGACCAGTTAAACGCCGGGCGCAGCTACATCAAGCATATTGCATCGGAAAAGGTCCAGGCCTGGTACGACAAAGGTTTGTTCAAAGCGACTTCGGATGTTGCCGATTTGGCCGAACCCGACGCGCTGTTGATCTGCGTGCCGACGCCGCTGGACGCCGCTCGCGATCCCGATCTGCGGTTCGTCACCGCGACCTGCGAAACCATTGCCAAAGTATTGCGTGCCGGACAATTGGTGGTCCTGGAAAGCACCACCTACCCCACGACAACCCGCGACGTCATGGTGCCCATTTTGGAAACCAGCGGATTGAAGTCGGGCCAAGATTTCGGGGTCGCGTACAGTCCCGAACGCGAGGACCCCGGCAACCCCGATTTCAGCGCCGCCGGCATCCCCAAGGTCGTCGGCGGCATGGACCCCGGCAGCCTGCAGGTGGCATCGGCGATGTACGAAGCCGCCGTCGCCGGCGTCGTGCCGGTGTCGACATGCGAAGTCGCCGAGGCCGCCAAGGTGCTCGAAAATATCTACCGCGCCGTCAACATCGCGCTTGTCAACGAATTAAAGGTCCTCTTCGATTCGATGGACATCGACGTCTGGGAAGTGATCAACGCGGCGAAAACCAAACCCTTTGGGTTTCAAGCGTTTTACCCCGGCCCGGGTCTGGGCGGTCACTGCATCCCCATTGATCCGTTCTACCTCAGTTGGCTGGCGCGGAAGCAAGGTATGACGGCACGCTTCATCGAATTGGCCGGTGAAGTCAACCGACACATGCCTCAATACGTCGTCCAGCGTTCGATGGAATTTCTAAACGAATCCGGCAAGGCGATTCGCGGCAGCAAGATCTGCTTGCTGGGCGTCGCGTACAAAAGGGACGTCGATGACCC
>JBCCRW010000555.1:0-2086 GCA_039201055.1 Planctomycetota bacterium
GTATTTTGCCGAAAAGTTTTTCAGTCACAGCATCGAAACCAAAGGATTTGCGACCGCTGCAATAGCAAATTGGTCTTGTAGCACAGCAAAAATGCGCGCCACTTTTTTTGCGATCTTTAACACTCGTGCGCCAGGCCAGGGCGGGGGTGAGGGGGCCTTCGGCGGCTCAGAAATCGCTTGCCGCGGGCACGTCCGATCGTGCCCCGATTCGACTCGGAGAGTCGAGCTACTTTGCCCACCACCGCAGAATCTGTTCGACGATTGCCTCGGGCGTGGAGGTTTCGGTGGAAATCTCCACGTCCGCGATTTCCTCGTAAAACGTCCGACGTCGTTCCAACAACTCCACGATCTCCGCTTCGGGACTTTTGTCGGTCAATCCCGGACGCTGCGTCTTGGAAACAGCATCGTCTAGCATTCGTCGGTGGATGGTTTCGGCGCTTGCGGTCAGCCAAACCGTTCGCCCACTTTGACGGATGATTTTCCGATTGGCCGCCGCGACGGGAGTACCGCCGCCAAGCGAAATCACCAAGGCATTTTCTTCCGCGACGACTCGGCCGAGCATCGCGGTCTCAAGTGTTCGAAACGCCGCTTCACCCTCGGCGGCGAAAATTTCGGCAATCGGGCGACCGGCTTCGGCAACGATCCGGGCGTCTAAATCAACCGTTTGAAGCCCCAGTTTCCCGGCAAGCATTCCGGCAATGGTCGTCTTTCCCGTCGCGCGGTAGCCGGACAAAAAGAGATGTGGCTGATCCCCGGGCGAATTCACGCGATGACTTTGCGATCAAGAGCACGTTGGTTGGGACGGACCAGCTTCTTGACCAATCCGATCGCCTCGGCCGCACGCAAAAACTGCCACGTCAGATCGATCTCCCACCATCGATGACCATGTCGGGCCGAACGTGGGTCGGCATGATGGTTGTTATGCCAGCCTTCGCCGTTGGTCAAAAAGGCGAACATCCAATTGTTGCGACTGTCCTCGCGGGTTTCGTAATTGCGGTAGCCCCACATGTGCGCGAACGAATTAATGCCCCAAGTGACATGCCAGGTGAAAATCGTTCGCATCAGCACGCCCCAAAAGACGACCACCGCGGATAACCAAAACGCGTCGCCGAACGATTGGCCGATTGCCAAACCCACACCCAAGGCGACACCACCAAACAGCAAGCCATGAGCGACGTAAACCCAAACCCAATTCAATCCACGTTGCAGCCAGCGGTAATAAGGATCCCGCATCACGTCGCGCGTGTATTTGTCGTAGGCCGCGACGGTGGAAAGTTGTTTGTTGTCAACAAACATCCAACCCATGTGTGACCAAAACGCGCTCACCTTGGGCGTGTGCGGATCATTTTGGTGATCCGAATGCTGGTGGTGAACGCGATGCACCAATACCCAGCGGGCGGGCGAATCTTGAAACGAGCACACACCAAGCGTGGTCAACACGTACTCAAACCATTTTGGGCATTCAAAGCCGCGATGGGTCAGCAACCGGTGGTAGCCGGCACCGATGCCCAAGGAAGTAAAAAGGAAGTTGCCCACGAACAACCACGCCACGCCCCACCATGAAAACAACGACGGCAGAAACGCCAGCGGAATGAGCAGATGAAACGCGATGACGGGCCCAAGATATTCCCAAAGCACGCGGCTTTCGGCGGTCACGCCCTCGGGTTTGTCGATTCCCCGAACGGCCTGTTCCTCGTGAACCAATGCGTCTTTGGCGACCGCGTCACGCTCTTCCAATTCACCGTTGACGAGCCAATCGTCCGATGTCTGTCGGGCCACGGAACTCAAGGGCGTTTTCCTCAGTGACGGTATCGGAAAGGGCTGCCAGCGACGACGGCCGAAAACAAAGATATGGCTCGGACTTTGCAGTCACTATTTGGATGTCGCAGGCTTGCGTTTCTTGACGTCCACGCCGCAATCTTCCAGCTTCGCGGTGACTTCGCCAAGCGACTTTTCGTCGATCGGATTGCCGTCCAAATAAACGTCCAAATACGGGGCGAAACGCCGTCCCTGGGATGCATCCTTTTGGCACATTTCGATCAGCGGCGTAAAGTCCTGGAATTTGTTTTTTTCAAGCATCAACAAA
>JBCCRW010000556.1:0-1808 GCA_039201055.1 Planctomycetota bacterium
AGCCAGCGTTTCAGTGTCCGCTTCATCGGCACTTTCTTGACGACCGATCGAACGTTTTGGGCGGCTTGCCGTTGCCATCGCACCCAGGGATGCGTGGCCACACAGCCGGCAACGACGTGCGTGATTTGGTCGGTTTGTTTTCGTTTGTACGGTTGTTCGCCGTAACCCATGTCCAGGGTGCGGATGCCGGCGCCGGACGCGCCCCGAACGATCGCCTTGAACAACGCCGTTCCCGGTGAATACACGCGATGCGCGACGTTGTAACTGGGGAACCAGTAATGCAACAGGTCGTCTTCGACCATTCCGACGTGAACGGCCATCAGCGTGTCACCGGCCCACATCGCCGAGACAACGACTCGGCACTCCGATTCGCTCCGGTGCAAAATCCGGATCATCCGCCGGGTCCATGTCGGCAGGAACAAATCCAGAATGTCGGTTCGACGATATTGCTGCCGCTTCCAATGGATGCCGGTTTCAAGAATCGACGGATCCTCGCAGTCCAATTCGAAGCGAATCGGTCCGCGCTGGCGAATCATTTTTCGCGTTTTCTGTTCCTGTTTTTTGATCGTGCGATGGTCTTTTTCAAGCTGTTGTAGAAAGGCATTGCTGTCGTCGCCCAAATGGGCCGCAAAGCTGGCGCGGGGGGCAAAGCGGGCGCGGCCGTCAAGGTGATCGTGGTTTCCCGCCAACGCGTGAAAGTCGAACGAGTCGACTCGGCACGCCCGCAGCAACCATCGCCAATCCAGTTGCGTCCCCGGCCAAGCGATCAAGTTGTGGGCATCGTTGAAACACCGACCGACCGGGTTGGCCGAGCGGCCAATTCGGTGGAACGGCAGGTAGCCGATGACGTCGTGTTCGTCTTCGATGACAGCCACCCACACATCGCCACGCGCCTCATAAACGGCGGCAAAAAATTCGTTCGCAAAGAACGGCGATCGCTTTTCAGGATCGCTCCGACGCATCGCGTTGATTCGGTCCAAGTCGCGAGCGTCCAGCCGATCCCAAGAAACCACCTCGACTCGTTTGGCAACGCAGTGTCGTGTGGGTGCCTGCGGGGGATTCGCGATCGAAATCTTCTTAAGCACAAGCGTCGGGCGACGGCAGAGGACGGGAGGATTCACCAGTCCCGCCGAGCGTAGTTCGTGTTCGGCCATGGCGCCGTGTCGCTGCCCGGCGTCGGCCCCGCTTTCCGGGCAAGCGGTTCGGGTTGCACGGCTTATTCAGGCGCTGGCGGTCTGCCAATCGGTCCGTTCGAATTCATCGCGATAATCCTGGTCCCGGGACGGGAAGATCGACTTGAAAACCGCGTCGCCGGCGGCACCATGTTGGAATCGCCGCTTTTCGAAAACCGGCATTTCGATCCCGGTCAATTGCCGCACTCCCGATGCAACGATTTGTCCCTTGAGGGCATACAATCGCTCGGGTTGCCAATCGGTCAATTTGACAAACGGGACCGCTTCGGCGACTTCAATCACGTCGGGAACCGCGTACGGACTGAGTCCTCGGAAACCGAAAGCACCGGCGGTGGCGCTGGTGCGACTGTGGCCGCGGCTTTGGCCGCCGCTGTAGGTCAACGAATGCTTGACCGCGTCGACGCCCCAGCCCTCTTGGTACAGCATCCGGTTGCCAAGCACGCTGCGAATGGTCAGTTCCGGATTGTCTTCGATGGGATAATCCTTCAAGTTTTCATCGCCACCGTCGCCGTCGATTAAATACTTCCAATCGGGATAGCGGCGTCGGATCGCCTTGAGCAGCGCGACCGCCATGGTCGCCGACTGGACATCCAGCGGCTTGTAATCTTCGATCAA
>JBCCRW010000557.1:0-1759 GCA_039201055.1 Planctomycetota bacterium
ATACAAATGACAAATGGCTTATGACAAATGACCTATGAAAAATCGACCGCATATGGCTGGCTTGAAATCCGGTAGGAATCGGTCATTCTTCATTTTTGCATTCTTCATTCTTCATTTTGCATTCAAGGATGGGTTGCTTCTCCTGGCACAATCGCATCGATTCCGAATCGCTTCGGCGCGTTACCGGACCCGGTCATTCGAATGGTCATCCGCTTTGCATTCGGATCACAATCAACGAGCGATTGACGTCGCGTCTGAAGCACCGAAAGGACACCGATCAACCGACCACGCAGGTCAGCCTTTGTGCCGCCGACATTGACTTCGACGCCTCCGTAGTCGGGGCCAGCCGTGTAAAGCAACTCGGGTGCTTGGGGAAGCTTTTCAAATTCCAAGACCAATTCATCGCCGGGCCGCGCGTTTTTCCACAGCAATTGAGCTCCCCCGGACCATCCGAACAGCGTGTAGCGATCGATCACCACCTCGCCGCCGGACACGGAAACGACTTTCGCCGATTCTCCCTCGATCGCACCCTCGATCGTCGTCGCGGCCGTGATGTCGGTGTCTTTGACGGCTACCGAAGCGCCCGCTCTTTCAGGCGTCGATCCGGATGCGGTCGCACCGGGTCGTCCGTACCAAAACACGGTTCGAGCGTAGTTCACTTTCGTGTCCGACCAGTGCCACAACTCCATGTCAAAGTCGATCGACCGGTGAAAGGGAATGGCATCAAGCGAACGAATTCGTGTGTTGACAACGGGGCCGCCAAGCAACGCGCCGCGGCCCACCGGTTGGGCGTGAAACGGTTTGAAAAACGTTTCCGGGCGACACCAGGCGTAACCGTAATAGTCTTCTGTACCGGTCCCAAAATGCGACGGAAATGCCTCGCCGTCGACAAAAATCTTTTCGTCCCCTTCACCCCACCAACGTGCTGCACCGGAGAAGAGCATGATACTGTCACCGACCAATACGCCGCGTCCCGTGGCATCCAGGAAACCGAGGTCGACAACACCGTCGCGGCGATCTTGAGTCTTGGCGATGCCGGTGGACAAGTTTTGATCGGTCCGCCAATCGGCATGAAAGTGCATCGATCGATCGTTCCATTGCCATGGTTTGGTCGTGAGGGACAATGGTGCGTTCACGGCGGTCCCATTGGCCGTGACAAGTTTTGCAACGCACGAATTTTGAAACGGCATGACGTAGTGGCACCGCATCACGCCATCGCTGTAGGAGTGCATCCACGTTCGAAATGACTTCGGTAGATATCCACAAGTGAAGAAGCCGTCCAGTGGAACGCGAACCGTTTCGACTCCATCAAACGTCAGCGATATCAGGGTCGATCTCAGTTGCTGTGGCGAGAAGCCGCTGGCATCGACGCTAATGGAATCGACTGCGGCCGGACCGGTGAATTCGATCGTGCCGCCGGAACCGGCCGTTTTTTTCCGTGCAGGGTCTTGAACGAGTTCCGGTTCGCCCGACAACGCTTTCGCGACTTCCGTTCGTTTACCTTGAAGGGCCTTCCATCGATCCAGGGTGAACGTCTCGATGGGGGTGTCCAGTGGGTAGGTGCGGTAGCCAACGTGGTAGTAGAAGGATTCGTCGATCCGACCGTCTTCGGCAAGGTTCTGGTCGGTTTCGTAGGTGATTCGGCAAGACTTTGCATACGGAATCGGCACAAACAGATTGTGCCCACGACGATCGTGGGGCGTATCGATCGAAACGCCGTAGGCGAGCGATGGTTCGTTCCAGACACCACCGTCACCGC
>JBCCRW010000558.1:0-1735 GCA_039201055.1 Planctomycetota bacterium
AGAATTGTGATCCAGCATGAAGAAGCCATCACCATCCTCGCTAACCGGTCCCGTGGCGACCGAAAACTTGTCGCTGACCACGGCGCTGGCCGCATCCATCAACGGAAAGCTTTGCCCGTCAATTTTGATATCGGGAACGCTATGTGTTCGATTTCCCTGGATCAAGGCCTGCAAGCTTTGGTTGCGGCCGAGCAGATAGGCCGAACCGATAGCCAAAGTCGTCACCAGCACACACAGGATTCCAACGGTCCAGTTCTTCATCCCAACGGTCTGGGTTTTCACCCCAACGGTCTGGGTCTTCAGGTGGGTCGTGCCGAAATCGGCGGGCGTGGGCGATTCAATGGGCGGCGTCATAACGGCTTCCTGTGACGTTTTTTGGGAAAAGTGTGGTGCGAACGATCCGGCGGATGAGCCGACACTCTGGCGGACGAACCGTGCCGACTTGTCGTCTTATTGTAGGCCCGCACACCGCGATTTACGATTACGGGCGTCTCGGACGCCATCCCGGTTCCCCGATTTCAGCTTCTTGACACCAAACCACGCCGCCACCTATGTCCATCAACGCTCCGCTGAATCGCAAACTTCGTATGGCCCTGGTCGGCGGCGGGTCCGGATCATTTATCGGCCGCGTGCACTCGATCGCGGCCTGCTTGGACAACCGGGCGACCGTCGTTGCCGGGGCACTTTCGAGCAACCCCGAGCGGGCCAAGTCATCGGCACCCGACTACGACATTCCCGAAAACCGGGCCTACACCAGCTATCGAGAAATGATCGATTCGGAATTGGCCCTTTCCGAGGATCAACGGATCGACTTTGTCACCGTCGCCACCCCCAACCACACGCACTTTGAAATTGCCAAAGCCGCCGTGGATGCGGGGTTCAACGTGGTCTGTGACAAACCGATGACCTTCGATTTGGATCAAGCGCTGCAATTGCAGCAAGCCGTCGAAGCATCCAACGTCGTTTTCGCCGTCACGCACAACTACACCGGTTACCCCCTGGTCCGCCAAGCCCGTGAAATGATCTTGGGCGGTGAATTGGGCGAGATCAATGCGATCCGAGTCCAATACATTCAGGGTTGGCTGCGGACCAAACTCGAGGACGAGGACCAGAAGCAGGCTTCTTGGCGTACCGACCCGTCCAAGAGTGGTGCGGCCGGCGCGTTTGGCGACATCGCCACCCACGCGTTCAATTTGGGGCGGTACATGACGGGCGTGTTGCCGGATCAGGTTTCGTGTCACTTAAAGAGCTTCGTCGAAGGCCGGCAATTGGATGATTATGGAACCGCCGTGGTCCGCTTCCAAAACGGCGCGTTGGGAACCGTCACGGCGTCACAAATCAGCCACGGACGCGAAAACGATTTGGAAATCGAAATCGACGGCACCAAGGGTGCTCTCCGCTGGCGACAAGAAAACCCCAACGAAATGATCGTGCGGCAGAACGGCCAGGCGCATCGTGTGTTCACCCGCGATCCCAACGCGGCCTTCATGAATGGCTCCGGTGCAGCGGCTTGTCGACTGCCGTCGGGTCACCCCGAAGCTTTCTTTGAAGCCTTTGCCAATGTTTACGTTGCCGCTTTTGACGCCATGTGCAAGCGAGCCGCCGGCGAAACGATCGAAGGTCGCGACACCGTGTACCCCAACGTCTACGACGGCGTCGAAGGCATGTATTTCATCCAGCAATGTGTTGAAAGCAGCCAGCAGAACGCCGCCTGGTTGCCGCTGCATCACGATGC
>JBCCRW010000559.1:0-1473 GCA_039201055.1 Planctomycetota bacterium
AGGTTTAAGCAGCGGTTGGATCAACGATGCGCTCGTCAAGCAAGGCGTTGTCTCGGATGAACAAGCCAAAGGCTCCCTTGACGAACACATGTATGCCTTTGGCGGCGAAGAACGATTCTGGATGGGGCCCGAGGGTGGCCAGTATTCGATCTTCTTCGCGCCTGGAAAAGCATTTGAGTTCGACGACTGGTTTACGCCCGATGCGATTGACAATGAAGCTTGGCAGGTCGCTTCGAAATCAGATTCCGCCATCACGCTGACGCATCGTTTTAAATTACAAAATCGCTCGGGAACCGAATTTCTTGTTTCCGCCAAGCGGGCGGTTGCATTGCTATCCGGTGAACAAGCATCGCGTTTGCTTGGTGGCGAAGTGTCCGGCTCGGTGGACCTGGTGGCCTATCAAAGCACCAACACCGTGACCAACGCGGGCCAGACGGCTTGGCAAAAGGAAACCGGGCTGCTGTCGATCTGGATGCTGTGCATGTTTCAACCGTCGCCAACGACAACCGTCTTTGTTCCCTTCAAAAAAGGCGACCCGTCGCAGTTGGGGCCAATCGTGGCGGACGACTATTTTGGCAAGGTGACCGGCGATCGATTGAAAGTGGGCGACGGTGTGGTGTACTTCAAATGCGATGGCGAAAAACGCGGCAAGATTGGTTTTTCACCCGAACGGGCGACCGGCATCGCCGGCAGCTATGACCCGGCAATCGGCCGTTTGACATTGCTGCTGTATCGCCAACCCGAATCCCATAATGGCTACGTCAATTCAAAGTGGGAATTGCAAAAGCAACCTTACGTGGGCGACGCCATCAATAGCTACAACGATGGTCCGGTCGACGAAAGCGGCGAGCAGATGGGACCGTTTTATGAATTGGAATCATCCTCGCCGGCACTGGCGCTCAAGGTTGGCGAATCCGCGACGCATACCCAAACGGTCATGCACCTTTACGGCGATCGCGCGGACCTGCAAACCGTGCTTCGTCGGATTTGTGACGTTGACCTGGATCAAGTCGTCAGTGCCTTTGATTGATGCTTTTTGAATGATGACAAATCTCCTTCAACTCCTCCGAATCGTCAGCCTTCTGTTCATCGCATCAGCGGCCCAGGCCGCCAATCCGCCCAACGTCGTGTTAATCCTTTGTGACGACTTGGGCTACGGCGATTTGGGCTGCTACGGTCACCCCACGATCGAAACACCGCGGCTGGACCGCATGGCGGCGGAAGGTCAACGCTGGACTAGCTTCTATTCACCGGCCAGTGTTTGTTCGCCCGCCCGCGCCGGATATCTAACCGGTCGCTATCCGATTCGAGCCGGTTGTGCCGGTGTCGGCGGTCGGCGAGTGTTCTTTGATAATTGTCCCAACGGAATGCCAACCGACGAAGTGACGCTCGCGGAGATGCTTCGCGAATCGGGTTACGCGACGATGTGTGTGGGCAAGTGGCATTTGGGGCATCGGCCAGAATATTTGCCGA